>PLEH01000223.1:0-5105 GCA_003136395.1 Phenylobacterium sp. | reverse complement strand
AGAACATCGTGGGCGTGGTCCTGCAGTGCAACAACTACGAGGTCATCGACCTGGGCGTCATGGTCCCCTGCGACCGCATCCTGGACGAGGCCATCGCCCGGAAGGTGGACATGGTGGGCCTCTCCGGCCTGATCACCCCCAGCCTCGACGAGATGGCCTATGTGGCCGGCGAGATGGAGCGGCGCGGTTTCACCATCCCGCTGCTGATCGGCGGCGCCACCACGTCGAAGACCCACACCGCGGTCAAGATCGAGCCGAAATACAAGGGCGGCCAGACCACCTATGTGCTGGACGCGAGCCGCGCCGTGGGCGTGGTCTCGGGCCTGCTCTCGCCCAGCGAGCGCGACCGGCTGCAGGCCGAGACGGCGGCGGAGTACGTGCGTGTGCGCGAGGCCTTCGCGCGTGGGCAGGACAAGCGCGCCCGCGCCACCCTGGCCGAAGCGCGGGACAATGCGTTCACCTCGGACTGGACGGTCTATGAGCCGCCGAAACCCAGCTTCATCGGCACACGGACGTTCGCGGCCTACGATCTGGCCGACCTCGCCCGCCACATCGACTGGTCGCCGTTCTTCGCCAGCTGGGAGCTGATCGGGCGATACCCACAGATCCTGGAGGACGACGTGGTGGGCGAGGCCGCGGTCAGCCTGTTCGCCGACGCGCAGGCCATGATGCAGCGGATCATCGGCGAGCAATGGTTCGAGGCCTGCGGCGTGGTGGGCTTCTGGCCGGCCAATTCCGACGGCGACGACGTGGTGGTCTACACCGACGAGACGCGGACCACCGAGCTCGCCCGGTTCCACACGCTGCGCCAGCAGATGGCCAAGGACAAGACGCAGGCGCAGGGCGGCCGGGCCAATGTGGCGCTCGCCGACTTCATCGCCCCGGTCGGCGCGCGGCCGGACTGGATCGGCGGCTTTGCGGTCACCGCCGGCCACGGGGAAGCCGAGATCGCCAAGGCCTTCAGGGACAAGGGCGACGACTATTCGGCGATCATGGCCTCGGCGCTGGCCGACCGCCTGGCCGAGGCCTTCGCCGAGGCGCTGCACCGCAAGGTGCGCACCGAACTCTGGGGCTATGCGCCGGACGAGCCGTGGGATGTGGAGGCGATGATCGCGGAGCAGTACCGCGGGATAAGGCCCGCGCCCGGCTATCCCGCCCAGCCGGACCACACGGAAAAGGCGACGCTGTTCCGGTTGTTGGACGGGGAAGCGGCGACGGGGCTGCAGCTCACCGAGAGCTACGCCATGTACCCGACGGCCGCGGTGTCAGGGCTCTATTTCTCACATCCCGAGAGCCACTATTTCGGCGTCGGCCGGATCGAGAAGGACCAGGTCGAGGAATATGCTCGGCGCAAGGGTTGGGACGTGAAGACCGCCGAGCGCTGGCTGGGGCCGATCCTCAACTACGAGCCCACCTAGCGCCCACATCTAACGGTTGAGCTTGCCCTAGCGGAAGGGTAGCATTGACCGTCGGCGTCCCTGCGCCGTGAGTAACCGGGGGGCGCCGCGTGATTCATCTTCTCGGCACGATGGACTTCACCCTGCCGGGGGGGCAGGTGCTGAACTCCGTAATCATCGACTTCATCGGCCGGCCCCTCGACGCCAGCATTTCGATGGAGCCCACCCTTTCCACAGACGTTGAGCGCGTCACCATCGCCGGCGAAATCGATCTGTCGACGTCCGGCGACGGGTCGTTGGCTGACTTTCGGATCGCCCCGATCGGGGAAACGAACTTCATCGGCGATCGCCACGCCTCGTTTTTCGAAATCACCCCAACGGGCTCCATCCATTTCATCACCGACGGGGCCCTGGTGCAGCCCGTCGGCCTCGGTTTCTTCGGCTATGGGGTGCCGATCATCAACGACGGCCTGATCGACGTCCGGGGCCAGACCACGACGATTGGGGTGTTGGTTCAGACGCAGAACACCGATTTCGGCCCGGCGATCACCAACGGGGGGACGATCCATGTGGTCTCGGCGAGCGGCGCGGCCGAGGGCGTGGTCTCGTCGGGCGAGTTCGGGGTGTTCAACGACGGGACGATCGACGTCTCTGGCCAGCTCGGCTCCATCGGGGTCACGGCGGGCGATCCCGGCCTATTCCAGAACACCGGCAGCATCGTCGTCCACGACCTGACCGCCGGCGGATTGGGCATCGGCGTCCAGTTCAACACGACGATGAACGCCCACTTCCTGAACGCCGGCCTGATCCAGGCCGACCTCGCCATCAGCGTCGATCAGAGCGACCCGGCCGGGACGCGAACGGCCGACCTGAACATCTATGAGAACACCGGCCACATCGTCGGCGATATCGACCTGAACCAGGGAAACCAGACGCTGCTTAACGAGAACTCCATCGTCGGCGCGACGGATCTCGGCAGCGGTGACGACGTCTACGATGGCCGGCATGGGACCGAGACCGGCCTGCTGCAGGGCGGTTTCGGCAACGACACCCTGATGGGCGGCGCGGGCTTCGACAACCTGCAGGGCAACCAGGGCGACGACAGCCTGTCCGGCGGCGCGGGCGACGACTATGTCGTCGGCGGCAAGGACAACGACCAGCAGTTCGGCGACGACGGCGACGACATTGTCTGGGGCAACCTGGGCAACGACACCCTCGACGGCGGCAACGGGAACGACCAGGTGCGCGGCGGCCAGGGCGACGACAGCCTCTCCGGCGGCCTGGGCGATGACTTCATCTCCGGCGACCGGGGCAATGACACCGAGAGCGGAGGGGCCGGCGCCGACATCTTCCACACCTTCTCCGGGGCGGGCGTGGACCGGGTGCTGGACTTCAACCTGGCCGAGGGCGATCGGGTAATGGTCGATCCCGGCACCACCTTTTCGGTAAGCCAGGTGGGCGGCGACACCGTCATCGACATGGGCAATGGCGACCAGATGATCCTGGTGGGGGTGCAGATGTCGACCCTGACGGGGAGCTGGATCTTCGGGGCGTAACCGAGGGGTTGGCTGGCTCCGCCCCCCATCTTGTCACATCCGGAGCGAAGACTGATTACGGTGACAGCGCGTTCAAGTCGCGTCGCAGACCGGCCTGCAACCGGCGAACCCAGGCTCAGACCCGACGGCTAGCATCATCCGTGACATCTAGGGACCGAAGACATTCCCGATGTCGCCGGCCCGCCACCCGTGTTATGCAACCAGAGGGGGTGGCGCTCACGCCCATTCATGCGCGCCGAGTTGTGGCGCCGGAGGCTTAAGTGGCGACTGAGACGGTAACCGCAGATTTCACCGTCTTCCCCGGAGAGACCCTCTCCTTTCACAACGAAAACGCCTTCAACTTCGCGCCGCCAACGGGGTCGCCAGGTCCGAACCTCGATGTGCAGGGACAGGTCGTCGACAACTTCGATTCCGGTGCACCCGCCGCGGGCCTGAACGTCCACGGCCAGTATGCCATCAGCGGCGGCTATCCCTCCATACATCGCGGCGCGGTGACGATAGAGAACGGCGCAAGCGTGCACGTCACGAGCACCTCCGGCCAGGGAGTGGCAGGCGCGCTCTATTTCGAATCCTGGAGCCCTGATGTCATCAACCACGGCCAGGTGAGCGTCGCCGCCACAGGCGCGGCCGTGGGCTTCATGACCTGGGACGGCACGCCGCCCACCTTCCTCAATACCGGAGAGATTGACGTAACGGGCAGCCAGGCCGTTGGCGTCGTCGGCATCAATGGGATGCTATTCACAAATAACGGCCATATCGACGTGACGAGCACGTCCGACCCCGCCGGGGACGTCTATGGTTTCATCGGCCCGCCTCACGCGCCCACCGGCCTCGTCATCCAGGGCTTCAACGGCAGTTTTCTGAACACCGGCACGATCGAGGTCCACGATTCCAGCACCAGCATCGAAAGCGTCGGCGTCTACTGGGCCAGCACCTTCGACGACGGCTCGTTCGTGAACCGAGGGGTGATCGAAGCCGACATCGCACTGAAGGCTACGCAGTACGCGCCAAGCTTCACACCGCAGCAGTTCGACAACGAAGGGACGATGGACGGCAAGGTCGAGTTCGCGGCGCCATCCTGGGGGTTCGGCGACGTCAACGTGGACTTCGTCAACGGCGGCCGGATTACGGGAGACGTCACCTTCGATTCCACCGACGATACCTTCGACGGGCGCGCCGGGACGCTGTTCGGTGTCCTGCATGCCGGGTCCGGCAACGACTCCATTGCCGGCGGAGCCAACGGCGAGACGCTCAACGGTGACGCCGGGACCGACACCATCGTTGGCGGAGCCGGCGACGATGTGATCGACGGCGGCCGCGACCCCGACCATCTTGACGGAGGCGGCGGGATCAACACCGTCAGCTACCAAGACGCGACGGCCGGCGTGAACCTTGACCTCGCAGCGGGGACGGCCAGTTCGTCCGGGGTCGACACCCTCGCGAACTTCCAGCGCGTGATCGGCGGCAGCCTCGATGACACGCTGGCGGGTACGGCAGGCGGCGACACCCTGAGCGGCGGGGCGGGCGACGACGTGATCAGCGACCCCTCGGGCTCCAACTATCTGCGCGGCGACGAGGGGGACGATTCCATCTCCGGCGGGTCCGGATTCGACGACATCAACGGCAACNNACAGCCTCTCCGGCGGGGCGGGCGACGACTTCATCTCCGGCGACCGGGGCGCCGACACCGAGAGCGGCGGGACGGGCGCGGACATCTTCCACACCTTCTCCGGGGCGGGCGTCGACAAGGTGCTCGACTTCAACCTGGCCGAGGGCGACCGGGTAATGGTCGATCCCGGCACCGCCTTTTCGGTGAGCCAGGTGGGCGCCGATACGGTGATCGACATGGGGGCGGGCGACCAGATGATCCTGGTCGGCGTGCAGATGTCGACGCTGACGGGGAGCTGGATCTTCGGGGCGTAGGGGGGGCGGGACGCTCGGCGAGAGCCTCGCCATGTTCCCGACGGCGGCGGTGTCCGGGCTCTATTTGTCACGCCCGGAGAGCCACTACTTTGGGGTGGGGCGGATCGAGCGCGATCAGGTGGAGGATTATGCGCGGCGCAAGGGCTGGGACGTGAAGACGGCGGAGCGGTGGCTGGGGCCGATCTTGAATTATGAGGCGGGGTAGGCGGCTAGTGGATTGATCGGGACA
>PLEH01000040.1 GCA_003136395.1 Phenylobacterium sp. | reverse complement strand
TACCCATCAATCCGCTGGACACGCGAAGCGGTCGGATGAGGGGTGGCGCGGATAGCGGAGCAAAGCCCCTCATCCGTCAGCCTTCGGCCGACACCTTCTCCCGCAAGGGGAGGGGTTATAGTGATCGCGGAAACGAGCGACACTTTTGACCAGACGGACCCGTCGGCTAAGTTTCGCGGAAATTGGCTTAAGGCGTGACGAAATGCCGGCAGTCGCGGGATCGAGCGACACTTCTGACCCGCGCCTCACGTCGTACCGAACTGCCCGAAAGCGGACTCTCCGAAGGTCCGCTATGGGGGGGTAGCGGACATTGTTTAGCGCGGCCATCCCCTTGGCCGCCTTCGAATGATTGTGCCAACCTGAAAGCAACTACGGGGGAGAAAAATGGGACTGTTCCAGCTTCTGGCGATCAGCGCTGCCATATCCGCCGCCGTCGCTCCCCTGCCGTCACCAATTACTCCGGCTTCTGACGGAAAGCTTCAGTGCTATCAGCCCAACCTCGCTACCAAATCCTGCCAGTCATTAGCGGCTTATGAACTCGGGCCGAACGGCGGGATTGTTAATCCAGCCACGGTGTTGATATCGGCCACGCCGCCGATCACGATGCGAACTATCTCGACTGTGACGATCAAATCGAACCGCGTTTGCGGCTTTATTCGACCAGGCGATATTGCGGCAGCGGAGTTCACTATTTCCGGCGCCCCTGCCACTGCCGACCAAACCACAAAGCTTAGGCAGAGCGCAGCGGCGGCCCGAAGGGGCATTTACGGCCACGAGATTTGCACCGGGTACGTCGGTGAGGGCGATGCTCTCGTCGCAAACGTGACAGTCGATGGCGCGGCGCAACCAGCGATAAAGCCTACCGTCATGTGGGTCTCGCCAGAGGACGGATTTAAGGTGCGACCCTGAAAAGGCGGTTTCGCGCGTCCATGATGGGTGGAAAGCCGATCCTCAAATGTCCGCTCTGGGTCGAAAGCGGACATTGGCTTAGTCGCCGAAAGCGGACTCTCGGAATGTCCTCTTTCGGGCGCCAACCTAGAGTCCGCTTTCGACCCATTGCGGACTCTCAGCGAATTGGATCGCTATTGGCGCGGGGGAGCCTATCGTCCGGGTGATCGGAGCATTCCATGTCAGAACATCGTCCATCGCCAAGGCGGCCAGAGTTGTGGAAGCTCCTCGTCTGGGCTGCGGTCTTCTTCGCGTTCGTTGTGACAAAGGGCCAAGTGGTCTGGATGGCCGCCAAGAATGACCCAACGACGACCTTGGCTATCGCGTGCGTCATCACGTCGTTCGCGGTGCTCCTAGAGGGAATTTGGCGCCGCTACTTTCCGGCCCATGGGCGGTGATGGCGAGTCTTGCCTAGACGCGTGGAACGCGTGCTGAGAGCGCGCCGCCGCGCATTCATGGCCGGCGGCTTGGGCTGTCTGGCGAGCGCGACGGCCAGCCGGGGTCAATCAAATCCTCCGCTCCTGACCTTCGCCTACGGCCGGCAATTCAGCAGCGCCGAGCGCAAGGCGCTTGAGGCCTGGAGCAGCGTTCTCACGCGCTTGGCGGATGGCTGGTGGCGCACGATCACCACCCGACTGGCCTCGCCAGGATTTGTGACAGTCGATCAGATCACCATCGAATTCAACGACATCAAGATCAAGGGGGCGCCGGCCCTAACCCACGAGTCGGTGATCGAGGTCGACGCCCGCGGTCTCCTCGCCCGGCTACGTGACCCCGACGCCCTCGCGATGATTGCGCATGAGATGGTCCACGTGGTGCAACGCTATCCTCATGCCGCAGGCTGGCTGGTCGAGGGGATTGCCGACTACATGCGCTACTACGTCCTAATCCCCGACGACCCAGGCCGCGCTTTCCGGCCAGACGGCGCAACCTGGCATGATGGTTATCAGGCGTCGGCGGGCTTCCTGGATTGGGTCGAGCAGGGCCATCCGGGAACCATCACCCGCGTTAACGCGACCTTGCGCGCGGGTGAAGACGGCCAGGCGCTTCTTCGCGAGACCCTCGGTCAGACGCTCCAGCAGGCTTGGGGGGCTTATATTGCTGGCAAGCCCTATGCGACCTCAGCGGAGGCTTGGCGGCGGCGAGCGACCGCGTCGCGCGGGTGATACGGCTTCACGCCTGCGGCCCGCTTATGGGATCGTCTGGCTTAGGTCCGCTATTGGCCCACGATGCCAACGTCCGCTTTCCCCCCGTTCCTGACATTTACGGGGTCCGCTTTCGGGCACCGACCTAAAGACCGCTTTCGACCCTTAGCGGACCTTCGGGGGTTGATCGGGCGACCCTCGTGTCGAGGTGGACAGAGTTTGCCTACTGACTAGGCTGCTCCTTGGTTTGCGGCGGTAAGGCTGCGCGATCTTGTCGGGTGTATAGGGTGCGTCCAACGATCCGGAATGTAGCTCTGCGCGGAGCTCTCCCCGCTCTGGTTCTGGCCTTGGCGATCGGCTCGGCCCGCGCCCAGGAGGGTGAGCGGGTTGTCGCCAGCCCAGACCGCACGGCCTGCAGTTCGGGGAAGCCCGAAAAGGCCGTGCCGGGTTGCACCCACATCATTCAGGACAAGGCCTCGCGCCCCGGCGACCTCGCCATCGCGCTCCGCAACCGAGGCTTCGCCTATCAGAGCCGCGGCGACCTCGACCACGCCATGGCCGACTACGATGCGGCGATCCGTCTGGGCGAGTCCGCGGCGGAGAGCCCAATCGTCTTCGCCAAGACCTACGTAAACCGCGGCATCGCCTACGCGGCCAAGGGTGATGATGCCCATGCACTCGCCGACTACAGCGCGGCGCTCGCGGTCGATCCGACGCTAGGCGTCGCCTACCTGAACCGGGCAGCCCTCGCGCTGAAGGCCGGCGATCACTCCGACGCCCTGGCCGACTTGACGGAGGCTGCGCGTTTCTCGCCCAAGGAGCCGGCGATCTTCGTCAGCCGCGGTGCGCTCTACGGCAACCAGGGCGATCAGGATCGCGCCATCGCCGATTTCTCCACCGCCATTGCGCTCAACCCAGTTGACCCAACCGCATGGCGCGACCGCGGCATGGCCTGGCACAAGAAGGGCGACGAGGCGCGCGCTGAAGCGGACGCCGCCGAGGCCCTCCGCCTCGACCCCAACAATGCCGGCGCTCATCATGATCGAGGCCTCTCCTTGCAGGCGAGCGGCCGGACGGGCGAAGCCCTCGCCGAGTTCGGCCGCGCCATCGCCCTCAACCCGACTGCGGCGGAGACCATCAAGGCGCGCGGCGACACCTACTTCGCCCGCGGCGAACGCGACCTCGCCATCGCCGACTATAACCGCGCCATTGAGCTGCAGCCCAACTTCCGCGACGCCTACAACAATCGCGGAGCCGCCTATCTGGCCAAGGCCGACTGGGCGGACGCGATTGCCGACCTTGGCAAGGCGGTGGCGTTGGATCCCAGGCTCGCCGCCGCCTACATGAACCGTGGCCAGGCGCTGGAGGCCAGCGGCGAGACGGATCGTGCCATCGCCGACTTCAGCGACGTGATCCGACTTCGGCCCGACAGCGGACCCGCCTACCGCCACCGCGGCTTCCTGCGCCACGCCAAGGCCGACTACGACGGGGCGTTTGCTGACTATGCCCGGGCGATCAAGCTCAACCCGTCGGACGAAGAGGCGTGGCGCGGCCGCGGGTTGGTCAACCTCGAGAAGCGCAATGGCGATGCCGCGGTCGCCGATTTGACCCAGGCCATCGCGCTCAAGAGCGACGACGCCTTGGCCTTCTACTTCCGCAGTATGGCCTACGGCCTGAAGCGTGACCTGCATCGGGCAGATGCGGACGACGCGGTGGCGGTCCGGCTGGATCCGAAGCTGATCAAGCGCTGAACGTCCGCTTTCCCCCGATCCTGACGTTCACGGGGTCCGCTTTTGGACGCGGCGCCAACGACCGCTTTCGACCCATAGCGGACTTCCCGGTGAGCCTCCTGCCACGGGATGCGATATGCCCGAGATATCGGTTAGTCTACACTACCCGGTGTCAGTCAAAGGAGGCTTCAGGTGAGCTCAGCAGCCCTGGCGTTGGCGGCAGCGATCTCGATCTTGGCTCAGGGGGCATCGCCGACAGGCCCTGGCGGCCCCGACCTGTACACAGAGGTCGGCGACTGCCTCCAGGGCGTTGCGACCCAGTTCAAGACAGAGCCGTTCGATACGATGGTTGACCGCGCGGTCGAGCGATGCGGACCAATGATCCCGTTTCCTGTTCCTCCGATTGAGCGGCCGGATGCCCTCAAACCCGACCACACGCAAGCCATTCGAACGCACATCACGTTCCGCCTGAGGCAGATCATCAAGGCGGACCCCTCCCGAGGAGTCGCTAAGCGATAGCGACTGACGTCCGCTTTTGGGCAGTGAGCCAGGGACCGCTTTCGACCCATTGCGGACATTTGCAGCCCAGGCTTAGGGTTCCTCCATGCGGCAAAGCGCAAATTTCTCGGCCATTGTCGCAATGGTCTTCCTGGCGTCAGTCAGTGCGTCGGCTACTGCGGCGGCCGACACACGCCCGGCTTCTCCAAGATCAGTGTTCGCGAAGCACGACCCTCAGGGGCGATTGCCCAACACGACGATCCGGCGGCTTGGGACCATACGCGTCCTCAACTCGGCGTACGGGATTTACTATCTGGTTTTCGCCAACCCCGTGTCGCTGCATGGCCAGCAACGCATTGCCATCATCAAGAATGGCAGCAAGTTCATGGGCAGCTACCCGTGCACGCTCGGGCGTGGCGCCGACGACGGACGCGTCGTGCTTGGCTCAGACCGGCTGACAGTAATGCGCAACGGCATGGCCTCAACGATCCGCTTCAACGAACAAGGGCCTACCCGGAATGAGTATTTCTGCGATGAGGGGTCCGGCTGGGAGGACGGCATCTGAAGCGGGCCAATGTCCGCAACCCATCCACTCGCGTCGTTCGCGGAGTCCGCTTTCCGGCATCGAGCCAATGTCCGCTTTCGACCCAAAGCGGACCTTAGAAAGTCCATGTAGGCGACTGTTCATAAGCTCGATGGCGCCCGACCTGATTGAGAACTCAGCACCGCGCCGCATGAGGCGCAGTTGGCCGCCCCCGGGTATGTCGGCGGTGTCCAGCTGAACCCGCGGGATCAAGGCGGCGGCTCCCGCGTTGGCGTCCGCCGACAAATGAGTGCGGTCCTGTCGGTCATTCGAGGGGCATAAGGCGCGGGCGATCAGAAGTCCGTGTGTGGACGCCCTTCGGCGGCGGGCTCGGCAACTCGCCTCTTAGGGGAAAGCTCTTCCATGGCCGGGCGGATAGATTAATGTTTGTATAATGCTCGTATATAGGCGAGGCCTTGGGCCACTGGGTCTCACAGTTTCACACTTCAGAATAGATCTAAAAGTGAGTCCGCATTTGGCTCACACCGGCATGTTCTAGGCTTTCTCAGGTGAAGTGATGGCCATCTCGGAAGCAGAAGAGATGTCTTCTAAATCTATCAATAGCTGAGTTTCGGGGAATTATTGCTGCGGTAAACTAAACGAATGTGTTTGGAGCCGACGGCAGGGGGCGTTCTGATATGAACCTTCGCATGACAAAGAGGCTGTTCAAGATGAAGAATTACCGTATTCCGCTGCTTGCGGCCACCATTTCGGTAGCCGCACTGCTCGCAGGCGCCGCCCAAGCCACCGAGCTCTTCAATCAGGATCTCGCTTCCCCCGGCGTCTACTTCGGGACTGGCAACGGCAACGGCGACTTCGCCGTGAACACGGTGGACGGCATCGAGCTCGGACTTCGGGCCAGGCCGTACCTGCTGGGTCCGGTCGCTTCCGTCGGCGATATCTACACCATCGCGCTGGGTACCGACGTCAGCCTGGACTTCTCTTTCAACCCCGGCACCACCTCGCTTACCGGTCTGACGTCTCTGATGACCATCACCAATCTGACCAGGGGCGGCACTGCCAGCTTTGATCCGCTCGCGATTCCGGACAATAATCTGAGTGGCACCGCCGGCGAGCAGAACAGCGAGCGTCTCGCCTTCGGGTTTCTGAACGGTAGCTCCTCCTTCAACGTCGGCGACATCAACTACGACACGACCCTCGACAGCACCTACGTGGTCGACTGGACGGTGGGAACAACCGGTGCTGATTCGTTTACCGATCACATCGTGATCAACCAGGGTGCCGGCGGCGTGCCCGAACCCGCCACCTGGGCTCTGATGCTGGTCGGCTTCGGCGGACTCGGCGCGGTGATGCGCTCGCGTCGAAAGTTCGCGACTGCCACCGCCTGATCGACGGGCCGAGACCAACAGCAGCGCCGCTGGCCACGATGCTGGCGGCGCTTTGTTGAGCGGATGGGAGGTGGTAGATCGGCGTCGATCGTGATAGCGCCGCAAGGTCCGCATTCCCCCCATAGCGGACATTCGGAGAGTCCGCTTTCGGGTGGAAAGCCAACATCCGCTTTGGGTCAGCAGTGGATATTCGGCTGATGGCCGAAGCCCGACCTAGACAACCAAACCGCAAACCCGCCGCGCCAACTGCGGCGATAGCCTCACGACACCATCCGAACGCAACGTGAAATCCGCGGCGCTGAATTCGTGGCCTGTCACGAAGCGCAACAGCGCTGCGTCCACCTTCGGCCGCTCCGGCTCCATAAGATCGAAGACATACGCAGGGCTGTCCCGATAGCCGTGGTGCATGATCCCGACTGTCGGATCAAAACCCTCAGACACGGCGCGCACCTGTAGCTGGGCCTGTAGAACGCCATACGCATAGTTCAGCATGGCGTTCAGAGGGTGGGAGGCACGCTTGTTCTTGGGCCGCTTGCCGTTGGCGAGCGACGCCCGCGCATCGAAGGCAAGCCATTCTTCCGGCACATGCTTCCGTACGGTTGGCTTGATCGACATCTCAAGACCACGCCACGCGGCGAAGTATGCGGCTGCTGCAAAAGCCTCAATGCCGCGAAGCTGGACAAGATCGCGCGGCGGAGAACGGTCGATCTGTTCAAGGGCTGCTGCCGCGTTCGACAGCGCCACCCGCCGCGCCGGTGAATCCGCAATGCATTCGGTCAGCGTGGTGACGCTGGCCTGTAGCTTTTGTCGGATCAGGCTGGTCGAGAACAGCACGCGGCGCACCGGGTCTGCCCGCGTTTCCAATTGCCATTGAAGGTTTTTCCCGTCGGCGCCGTAACCGCTGCCGCCGGCCACGGTCACGACCTCTCCACGCCAATTGATCCGGATTAACGGGACGCCTTGCTCGGCTAGCCATCCCAGGACATCAAACGAGATCGAACCCGAGCCATCGAGGACGATGATCCGCGGCGGCAATGCCTTTCCGCCTGGAAAGAACCGATAGGTCTCCGGCTCGTGGGGGTAATGGGTCCGGCCATTCCGGACCAAGAGCGTCCCGCCATCGACCCGCAAGGACATGCCGTGGCCGCACAATACTAGTGGCTCAATAGGGCGATGACGTTTGCGGCGGGCAGGCTTTTGATCACGGCCGGTGTCGGACCAATATGAATTTCGGGCCGACCACGTATCCACGGGCAATTGTTCGGCGGCGACAAGCATCTATCGACCCTCAGTGAGGGACGAATTCTAATTGATTTAATGGCGCCGCGAATCCCCTATCAATTTGAATTCATCAAAATAATTGCGGGTAATCACCGATAGTTCATCGGGTGAATTGGTCGCCTGGATCTTTAGAATTCGACCGGGCTCCTTCATGAGCCAATTCATAAATTCCAATTGCTCAATCGACGGTTTTCCGGGGTCGGCCACCGCCATTCGGAGTGCCAGAACCAAGTGTAAGGCGAGGAATTGCGGCGACCGCTTAATAGTTCTGATGACCACGCGACGGACGCCGGCCGGCCCGCCGCCATCAGGCATCAAATTTCCCGCCCCATGCATCGCGAGATGGGTCAGCATATTGCGAAATTGGGCCAGCGCATCTTCCCACGCGCGGTCGTCGGTATTCCTAATCAACCCATCGACAGAATCCATCTGGCCCGGATCATCGCCGGGCGCAGCGTCCATCTGAAACATGCCTGGAAAGATATTGCCGGCCATTGGCACCAGATCGGCAATCGATGCTTTGCCGGAGGCTAGGCGGGCAAAGGCCTCTGGGGAAATATCTCCAATGCCAGTCGGCAATGGCTCCTGCCGAGCATCACGGATGAATTGGATCATGGCCTCCGGTGGCGTCTCCAACCCTGCGTCCCGCAGGATCGGATCTGCACGCCCGAGTTCGCGTGTGATGGATGCGAGCTTGGTCGGCGTCAGGGGTTTTCGGTTGTCGAGATATGCCGTGCGGGTCTGATTGTTCAGAGACGCAACCACATCGCGATATTCATTGAGCAAAGCCGCTTTGACTTCCCACAGCGGAAGTTTGCAGCCGGCGACAAAGAGTCGAAGCCGCAACGCGTCGCGGCCCCGCACGCCCCTGGCCTGAATTGCCGCCAGGAATGTGATGCGGTGAACGTCGCGCCAGGTGAAACGATAGATGGGCCGGCGGCCATCGTTCCCGTTTCGTGGGGTCGGGCGCACCAGACCGTGCTTGATCAGGTCATCCAGCGTCCCGGCATTGAACTCCCAGCCAAGCGGTTTGGCGGTCCGTTCGTGCACTAGGGCGACGAGCTCGTCCTTGGTCATTTTCCCACCGAGGTGCTCAGGCCGGCCAACACAGATTTTGCGCTCCGGGGTGGTCAGGAGTCCGCGCGCTCCCGAAAAGGAGGGGAGCGCGAAATGACCAATCGAACAACAGGCGTCGGAAAAGGCCGGCGACCAAAAGCTAGGGCCCGGCCCGGCCGAGACTTCAAAATCGAGTACGCCAGACGGGTCGCCAAGGGCCTGGAGGCGGGCAAGAGCCGCTCGCAAGCCCGCGGCCACGCCAGGGCGGGCGAACGGCCAAAGCCGCCCGGACCCCGCCTCGCGGCCGGCAAAGGCCCATTCGAACTCGCGGTCCGGAAGATCGCCCGCGGGTCTTACCTGCGGACCGCGGCGCGGGAATTCGGGCTCCGGGAGGAAACGCTGCGGCGTTACCTCAAAGAGAACGTCCAGGCCGAACGGAAGGGCGGCAAGTGGGTGATCACCGACAACCGTCCGCGGCAATTTCCAGTCTATTCGGAAGGCGCCATCGCGCACCCCTGGCTCACCCCGGCCGAAGCGACGCGTGCGTCGGACTACATGCGCGCCGTAAACCGGTTCCTATTCACCGGCCGACGCAAGGTCCTCAGACCCTTCGAGGACGCCGGTGTGACGGACATCAAGGGGCGGCTACACCCCTTCGAGACCGACCCGGACGCCCTCTACGAACTCGACGCCGCCGGGGAACTCTCGTTCCCCGAGCTCTACAAAATCATCTCATAGGGATGCGGCTATGACCGACCTTGATTACGACCTGCACTGCGACGCCGAGCGGGCGAAGAAGCGCCAAAAATTCGAAGCCGCCGGGCACTTTGTCCATGTCTGTGTCTGCTGTCCCCAGGATGATGTGTTGTGCCTCACCTTCGAGCACCCGGCAGGAAAAAATTCCGACGACACGACACTGCTGGTTTGCATGAACTGCAAGGCGTTGCGCGATTGCCTCCAGCGGGCGGAGCCATCGCCGTCACCGAACCCCCGAAATGTCTTCGAGGTCATCGGCCGATGGCTTTTGAGCATGGCCGGGTATTTCGGAATCCTGATGTCCACGCTACGCGGGTTCGGCGACTTCCTGATCAACCTCGCCAAGGATGGGTATGGCGACGACCTCAGCTTCGTCTGACGACCCTACGGGCGCGGTTCCGGAAGCGGAGCCGCGCTCGATCTTCCTGCGGGCCTACGTGCCCACCGACGAGCCCACACCGAAGCGTCGGGGATATCCAAGACCCTCGGACTGGGTGCTCGTATTCGATACCGAGACCTGGCCGGACGCGGCGCAGAACATGCGCATCGGCACTTACCAGCTGCGCCAGCGGGGCCGGCTTCGGGACAAAGGCATATTCTACAATCCGGAGGAGGTGCGGGATTTTGAGCTAGCGGTGCTCCAGCGCGAGGCGGTGAAGCATGGCAGCCGGCTGATCACCGTGACCGAGTTTCGCGAGGCGATCCTGTTTGACGCCGCCTACAAGACCGACGCCTCGATCGTTGGGTTCAACCTGCCTTTCGACATTTCCAGGCTGGCCATCAAACACGGGTCGGCGCGCACCATCGTCCGCAAAGACGGGACCAAAGATCGGTCCATGGTCGGCGGGTTCACGTTCAAGCTGTCTGACGTTGAGGGCCGACCGAATATCCGCGTGCGGCACCTGTCGCGGCGCTCCGCTTTCATCAACTTCACTCAGGTTTGGGATGACCCGGTCTATGTGATGGGTGACGAAGGCGAGGAGGAAGTCGTCAAAAAGCCCGGGTTCTTCCTCGACCTGCGCACCCTGGCCGCGGCGCTCACGAGCAATTCCTTCACCCTGGACCGCTTGGCGGGTTTCCTTGGCGTTGGCCGCAAAGGGACATTCAGCGACTTCGGCCGTGACCTCGACCCCGAACTGATCGCCTACGCGGTGCAGGACACTCAGGTCACGTGGGAGTGTTACGAGGCGCTGATCTCCCGTTACCGCCAGCACCAGCTGGCCACTCCGCCGACGCGGATCTATTCCGAGGCCGGGCTCGGCAAGGCCTACCTCAACGCCATGAACATCCGGCCCTGGCGCGCGGTGCAGCCGGAGTTCCCGCCGGAGATCATCGGCGCGATCATGAGTTCGTACTTCGGCGGGCGCTCCGAGGTGCACCGGCGCCGCGAGATCGTGCCGACCCTCTATTGCGACTTCGCCAGCATGTACCCGTCGGTCTGCACGCTGATGGACCTGTGGCGCTATGTCGTGTCGGACGGCATGACGCGTGAGGACTGGACGGACGGCGCACGGGCGTTGCTTGCCGGCGTCGACCTGGCGGCGCTGCAACGGCCCGAGACCTGGCGCGACTTCCATGCGCTGGTGCTGGTGAAGCCGGCAGCCGACATCTTCCCCGTACGGGCGCGCTACAGCGACGGACCCGGCGGCCGGTACGGCGCCGACCCAAGCACGACCATCGGCCTCAACTACCTCACCAGCGAACAGCCGGTGTGGATGACGCTGCCGGACTGCATCGCGTCAAAGCTGTTGACCGGCAAATCGCCGGAGGTCGTGCAGGCGATCCGGTTCGTACCGAAGGATGTGCATACCGGACTGGCGCCCGTGAACATCGCCGGCAATTCGGCCTATGGCGTCGATCCCGCCACCGACAATTTCTACAAGCGGGTGATCGACCTTCGTCGCGAGGTGAAGGGAAGGCTGTCGGCAGCCAAGAAGTCAGGCGCAGCCAAGTCGGAGATTGACCGCCTGGACGCCGAACAGCTGGCGCTCAAGATTCTGGCCAACGCCACGAGCTACGGCATCTTCATTGAACTCAACGTTGAGGACGCCGACCGCCAGGACGAGCCGGTGACTGCGTACGGTGTGGATGGCTCGTTCCCGACATCGCCACGCCAGACAGAGACGCCGGGCAGCCACTTCCACCCGCTGCTGGCGACCCTGATCACCGGCTCGGCGCGGCTGATGCTTGCGATCACAGAGCGCCTGTTGCTTGACGAGGGTTTGGATTGGGCGTTCTGCGACACCGACAGCATGGCGTTTGCGCGGCCAGCCGGCATGGCGCAGACCGAATTCCGGAAGCGGGTGGAACGGGTGTGCGCCTGGTTCTCAGCCCTGAACCCGTACGAGAAGCCGGGCTCGATTCTGGAGTTCGAGGATCAGAACACCGACCGCGAGACCGGCGAGCCGCGGGACCTCTACTGCTACGCCATTTCCGCCAAGCGCTACGCCCTCTTCAACTGGGGCGATGACGGCCGACCGATCATCCGCAAGGCCTCCGCGCACGGGCTGGGGCACCTATTGCCGCCATACGGTCCAGACGATCCTGACGAGCCGGAACGCGATACGGGCGTGCACCTCTGGCAGGAGCATTTCTGGGAACAGATGATCACCGCTGCGGCCGGCCGCGCCGATGACGACGACGCGGAATTTGTCTGGCGTCCGGAGTTGGCGAAGCCGGCGGCCAGCCGTTATGCGGCTACGACGCCGACCGTGCTCAGCTGGTTCGCGCCGTTCAACAAGCACCGGCACTATGCGAGCCAGGTGCGGCCGTTCAATTTCCTGCTCTGGTTCCAGTCCAAGAAGCCGCACGAGCGGGCGGTCGAGGACAACGGCGCGCTGTTTGATCCGCGACAGCGACCGCCCAAGCCGGTTGCGCCGTACACGAAGGACCTCTCAACCATCGATCACATCTGGGATCGCGAGACAGGCGAGGACGTCGAGCCGGCATGGCTGAGGACCTATGCGGAGGTGTTGCGGACATACCCGGTTCACTCGGAGTCCAAGTTTCTGGACGGCGGGCGGACACGGCGCGGCCCCACCAGGCGCCGGCACATCCTGGCCGACCTTGTGTGGAACATCGGCAAGGAGGGCGACCGTTTCGAGGAAGACGGGTCAATCGGCGCTGAGGATGATCCGGCGGTGCCTTACGGGCTAACACCATCGCACCGGGCTGCGGCCATAGAGGCGGTTCGGGAGACCAAGGAGCGTTTCGGAGTGCGGGCCTTCCGTAAGGCGGCCGGCGTGTCCGACAACACAATCACGCGGGCGCTGGAGCCGGATTCAACCATCGCAGACCGCGACCTTGTCAGGATGCGTAACGGTGCGGAGCGGCTTTGGGCGGCTGACGGTGTGCGTGCAAAGGAAGACGCCGCGCTGCTGGACGGGATGCGGAGCCGTGCGACAGAAATCGGGGTGCCGGCGTTGGCGGCGGAGCTTGGGGTGGATGCGTCCAATCTGGCAAAGGTGTTGGCCCGCACCCGGACCATCTCCGCTTCCCTCAGACGCAGTCATGCCGGCACCTGAAAGTCCTCGCTAACTGGCGGGATCAATAATTAGGGCGCGCAACTCCGCCTGGCTCAGAAGTTAGCCGCTTCCCACGAGGCCCGGCCCGGCTGAATCCTCGACGAAGTGGGGCTCAGAACCCACAACTTATGAGCTTTACCGCGCGGGTTAGTGGGGGCCCGCTTCTTTCCTAAACGGGTCCTTCACCATCAGACCCCACGTTATGGCTAACAAAAGCCTAACAGGAGGGTGGTGGTGATCATCTTGGACAGTCAGCTTCTGTATGCATTGGCCGCGCTGGTCACGGCTGCCGGTGCGTTCATCTGGGCGATCAGGCGCAGGCCCTAGGGCGACGCCCATTCGTCCGCCCTGGAGGAGGGCCATGGGGACAACGCACGGTTCTTAGTCCTCAGGTCCCGCCTCGCGAGACCGCATCAAAATTTGGTCGCCAGCTATTTGAGCTTGGCGTTGATGTCCCGAAGCTCGTGTGCGGCCATGACCCAAATCGCGATAGTGGCCGCCGCCGCCGTGGCCACAGGTATAAGGATCAAAGCGAGGCCGGTCGAAAAGGAAACAACAACATTTGGGCGCACGCTGGCCCAAACGAGCAGAGTCGCGCTACCAAGCGACGCAACCCATATTAGAAGCTCGAGAACCGAGGCAGGTCGGTGCATGCGCTTTCGAGCGGAGTTCAGATCGCGCCGCACGGAAGCGAGTTCGCCGCGTCGGGCGGTGGCCGACTCGTCTTGGCGACCATCAAGAACGATTTCCTCCCGGCTAAGACGCCCTTCCGTAGCTGACAGGAGCGTAGAGAGTGGCGCTTTGAATACCCCCATCGCAAATCCCAGGGTTGCAATCGTCTGGAATGCTCCAGAGAGGTTTGCTAACGTCACTGTATCGGGCGTGGGGGGCGCGGCCATTCGTGAATAGCTTAGCTTATGCCCGCGAAGTCCGGAACCTCTCGCTGGAAGAGGTGGCCGCTGAAGTAGGCACCCGACCAACCCAGATTGAGAAATTCGAGGCGGGTGCGGCGAGCCCAACCACCAAGCAATGGGCGCGCCTGAGCGCGATCTACGGTGCGTCGGTCTACCGTCTCGCCTCACCGGCGCGTCCCAACTTAGAACCAATGGCCCTCGACCTCCGCAAGGAGCATGAAGCTCCAGCAGAGATTTCACCACGCGGCACGCGAGCGTATTTCGAGAGCAAGGCTAAGGCCGAGACCATTGCCGGTCTAGCGAGGGCGCTGGAGTGGAAGCCCAAGCTATCATTGCCGCATATTAAGAGAATCGTTGATCTGGATAGAGTTGTCGAGGATGTTCGCACCGCGCTATTCCAAGGCAATATTAGCGTCCATGCGTCTGAGCCTGAACGATCTCTGCATTCACTAAGATATAGGGCAGAAAATGCCGGGCTTTTCACGTTCGTTGGCGACGTTCCCCCCGAGGACTACAGAGGATTCTTTACCGAATTGAACACTAGTCTTTCATTAATATTTATTAATCGAAAGACGTTTAGTCCGAAAGCTAAAATATTTACTCTTCTCCACGAGTTGGCGCATTTCGTTCTGCGCGCCGGAGGTATTTCAGATCCTTTCGTTCTCAACAATGATCTTGAGCGGGCCTGCAATAAATTCGCCTCGAACCTTATACTGTCGGAGGGTGATCTATCTGACCTGGCAGATAGATACTTTTCGTCTAGCGATCATATCGCCAGTATAAAACTCATGTCGGCCCTGACCCTACTGAGTCAGGGTGCAATGGCATATCGATTGTTGCGGAGCAGGCGGATTACTCCCAGCCAGTATCAGGCGTGGCGAGAACAAGTTCATCTAGTTACCACATACGGCGCTGAAGATCCGCCTGCGAGTGATAACGATGACGAGCTTGACCTAGAGGATGAGAGGGAAGGTGGCCAATACGCTCTCAACGTCATAATGGACAACGGCTATCTCGCCGTTGAATTGGTCAAGACTGCACACCTGCAGGGCTTGATTGATGATGTTGATGTAGCGCGCATTTTAAACGCGAGAGGAAAAACAAGACTTAGGACTTTTAGCATCGCAGCTAATAGAGTTCAGGGCTACTGAGTTGCAGACTCAGGAACCTGAGCTAAAATTTCTGATGGAGTACAAGGCCGTATATGCGATTCTGTCCGGCGATGGCATACCGCCGACAAAGGCTAATATAATGCCGCAGATATTAGCTCATCTCCTTTCAGAGGGGCGTGTGTTTTTCTCAGATGATGAGAAAGACATGTTCAAAAAATGCTCAATCTGTGGTCATTTGGTCAAAGAGGCCAAGTCCGCATTTTTGGGTTCTAAGCATACAAATTTTTCAGCCGAGGTAGCGCTGGCGGCATGCTTGAGGATGCCAAGATGTTGCGAGACGACAATCGAATGTTCATGGACCGATACATTCGATTGGCAGGCATTGCTGGAAACATGGGGCTGACGTGTGTTAGGGGGAGCCATTCCCTTCTCGCGAACCCTGGCCTTGTGTGTGGGTTCGCCTCGGTTCCGAGTGTTGAGGTTGGCGAGTTGGACCAACTGGTGGAACTCAATTGAGGCGCTCTGCACCTGTTCAAAGCTCCCAAAACTGCTACACACGGCGCACACAAACGTAGCAGGCGGCACCTGCTAAGTGACTGATTTTTCTATGCCCCTGCATATGATCAAGCTCTGCGCCTTTGGACGCTGAACCACACCGCGAACGGCCTTGCCTGGTCAAAAATGTCGCTCGTTTCCGCGATTACAATTTTCCACCCAATCTCAAATAGGGCTGCGGACGGGTGACCCCTGCTGTCCAGGGCCACCGCGCACGGCCGGGCCTTGGTCAAAAGTGTCGCTCGATCCCGCGATCACTATAACCCCTCCCGCAAGGGGAGAAGGACGCTCAGTACGAAACCCCCGTCAGATACAGCCCATCGGCCGGCGCCACCTGGCCGCAGGCGGTGCGGTCCCTGGCCTCCAGGGCGGCCTTCAGGTCGTCCGCCGTCCAGCGCCCCAGGCCCACCTCGGCGATGGAGCCGGTCATCGAGCGGACCTGGCGGTGCAGGAACGAGCGGGCCTCGAAGACCAGCACCACCTCGCAGCCCACCCGCGCGACGCTCGCCACGTCCAGGGTCTTCACCGGGGTCTTCGCCTGGCAGGCCACGTCGCGGAAGGTGGTGAAGTCATGGTGGCCGACCAGGACCTGCGCGGCCGCGTGCATGGCGCCCGCATCCAGCGGCGCCTTCACGTGCCAGACCCGGCCCTGGTCCAGCGCGGGCGGGCTCGGCCGGTTGAGGATCCGGTAGCGGTAGCGCCGCTCGGTCGCCGAGAACCGTGCGTGCCAGTCGCCGACCGCCACCTCGGCCTCCAGCACGACGATCGGCTCGCCCCGCAGGTGGGCGTTCAGCGCATTGCGCACGGTCTCCGCCGGCCAGTCCTTCGCAAGATCGATGTGCGCCACCTGGCCGGTGGCGTGCACGCCGGTGTCGGTTCGCCCGGCGGCGTGGACCCGCACCGTCTCGCCGCAGAAGGCGGTCACCGCGTGTTCCAGCGAGCCCTGCACCGTCGGCTGGTCGGCCTGGGCCTGGAAGCCGTTGTAGGGCCCGCCGTCGTACTCGAGGGTGAGCCGGTAGCGGGGCATCAGCCGAGCCTCGTTCCGGCCGCCACCGGCGCCCCGCGCAGGAAGGCCTCGGCGTCCTGCGGCCCGCGCCCCTCGCGCTGCACCCGCAGCAGCCTGGCCGCGCCCGCGCCGGTTCCCACCAGCAGCCGGTCGTCCAGCACCTGGCCGGGCGGGCCGTCCACGTCCTCGAAGGCCGACAGCAGGGCCTTCACCCGGACGGGGCCCTTGTCGGTGGGCAGCAGGAACCAGGCGCCCGGGAAGGGCGACAGGCCGCGGATCTTGCGGTCGATTTCCTGGCCGGGCCTGTCCCAGACGATCCGCGCCGCCTTCGGCCCGATCTTCTTGGCGTAGGTGGTGCCCTCCTCGGACTGGGGGGTCTCCACCGCCTCGCCGCTCTCGATGTCCACCAGGGTCCGCGCCAGCAGTTCTGCGCCCGCCGCCGCCATCCGGTCGTGCACGGTCCCGGCCGTGTCCAGCGGCCCGATGCGCACGGTCTCGCTCGCCAGCACCGGGCCCTCGTCCAGCCCCTCGGTCATCCGCATGACCTCGACGCCGGTCAGCGCATCTCCGGCCATGATCGCCCGCTGGATCGGCGCCGCGCCCCGCCACCGCGGCAGGAGCGAGCCGTGCAGGTTGAAGGACCCGAGTCGGGGCGCCTCCAGCACCGCGGCCGGCAGGATCTGGCCGAACGCCACCACGCAGGCCGCGTCGAGGTTCAGCGCCTGGAACGCGGCGATCTCGGCCGGATCGCGCATGGAGACGGGCGTTCGGACCCTCAGCCCCTGCTCTTCGGCGAAGGCCTGCACCGGCGAGGGCCGTAGCGCCTGTCCCCGACCCCGGGGCGCCGGCGGCTGGGAATAGACGCAGGCGATCTCATGCCCCGCCGCCACGAGGCGTTTCAGCGCCGCGAGCGCGAAGTCAGGAGTTCCCAGGAAGGCGAGGCGCATGTGCGCCGCTTCTACCCGTGGGGGAGGACGCGCGCAAAGGCCCGGAACTTGCTCTAGAGCTTAACAGTTCGTTAACAGGGCTCTTTAGGAACACGCCATGCGAAACTCTCACCTCGCCGTCATCCTGGGCATCTGGCTGGCGGTCGCCGCCTGTTCCAAGGCGACGCAGGACAAGACCGGACAGGACCTCAAGGCCGTCGGCTCCGAAGTCGGCGCCGCCGCCAAGAGCGTCGCCGCCACCCCGGCCGTGAAGGACCTGGGCTCCGACATCAAGCAGGGGACGCAGGAGGCCGCCGCCAAGACCAAGGTCGCCGCCGGCGAGGCCGGCGAGAAGTTGAAGGCCGGCGCGGAGAAGGCCGGGTCCGACCTCAAGTCCGGCGCCAAGACCGCCGGCGACAAGACCGACGCGGCGCTCAACAAGGCCGCCGCCGACGTGAAGAAATAGCCTACGCCGCCTTCGCCTGCTTCTTGACCTTCTTCACCGCCTGCTCGCGCTTCAGCCGTGACAGGTGGTCGATGAACAGCACGCCGTCCAGGTGGTCCATCTCGTGCTGGATGCAGACGGCGTAGAGGCCCTCGGCGTCCTCCTCGACCGTCTCGCCGTGATAGGTCTGGTAGCGGATCTTCACCTGGCTGGGGCGCTCCACCTCGTCGTAGATCTCCGGCACCGACAGGCAACCCTCCTCGTAGGGCGCGGTCTCTTCCGAGGCCCAGAGGATCTCCGGATTGACGAAGTGCTGCGGCGCCGGCGGCTCCTCGGCCCGCGCCAGGTCCATGACGATCACCCGCTTGGCGACGCCCACCTGGATCGCCGCCAGCCCGATGCCGGGCGCCGCGTACATGGTCTCCAGCATGTCGTCCATCAGCGCGCGCACCGCGTCATCGACCACGTCGACGCGCGCCGAGACCTTCTTCAGGGTCGGGTCAGGGACGACGAGGATCTCTCTCAGGGCCATGGGGCGGACGTAGGGGCGCTGTTCCCGACCGTCAAGGTAGGAGACGAAGAGTCTCACGCCCCAAGTAGCCTCACGTCAGGCCTCGTCGCCCTTCACCAGGCGCACCTTGGGCGCCGTCTCGTCCGTCAGCTTGGTCAGCGGGCGAACGGCCTTGTCCAGCGGCGCCAGCACCTCGATCTCGCTGCCCTCGTGATCGACCTTCAGCTCCTCGAAGCGGCGGGCCTGGGTGAGCACCTGGCTTTCCAGCGAGCCGACGAACTGATTGTAGCGATCGACCGCCGCCGAGAGCGCCTTGCCGACCGAACCGGCGTGACCGCCCATGGTGGACAGCCGCTTGTAGAGGTCGCGGCCCAGGTCGGCGATGTGCCGCGCGTTGGCGGCCTGCTCCTCGACCCGCCAGCCGTAGACCACCGCCTTGCAAAGGGCGAACAGCGTCGTGGGCGTGACGATCACCACCTTGCGGTCCATCGCCTCGGTCATCAGGGCCGGCGCGCGGTCGACCGCCGCGGCCAAGGCCGAGTCCAGGGGCACGAACATCGCCACGAAGTCCGGCGAGCCCTCGAACTGGTCCCAGTAGGCCTTGGCCGAGAGGCCGGCCACGTGGCCGCGGACGCTCTGCACGTGACGCAGGCCCGCCGCCTCGCGCGCCTCTTCGCTGTCGGCGTCCTGCAGCTCCAGGAACGCGTTCAGCGAGCACTTGGCATCAATGATGAATTGGCCTCCCCCAGGAAGCTTGACGATCACATCTGGCCGCCGCCGGCCCTCCTCGCTGTCGGTCGAGGCCTGTTCGGTGAAGTCGCAGAAGCTGGAAAGTCCCGCCTGCTCCAGCACGTTGCGCAGGGTCTGCTCGCCCCAGCGTCCCTGCACGCCGGCCCCGCGGCGGAGCGCCGATGAAAGCTTGCGCGCCTCGTCCTGGGTCGCCGTCGAGGCGATCAGGAGCGCCGCGATCTGTTCCTTCAGGCCGCCGGTCTCCTCGACCCGCACCTTCTCGGCCAGCGCCACATGCTCCTGGAACTTCTGCAGGCTCTCGGCCACCGGCTTCAGCTGCGCCTCCAGCCTCGCCTGCGCCAGCTGCTCGCGATTGTGGATCGCCTCCTCGTTCTTCTTGAGGATGGCCTCGGCGACGCTGGTGGCCGACTGCGCCACCTGGGCGCTCACCAGGTCGGCGTGTTTCTGCGCCGAGGCCAGTTCGATCTCGGCGCGCGAGGCCCGGTCGCGCTCCCGCAGCGCCCAGACCAAGGCGGCGACCGCAATGAGCGCAAAGGTGAGGGTGAGGACCAGGAGCACGTTCATGCTGTGTTCTTAGCGGGTTAGCTGAGTCGCGGCCATCAAAACTCCGCTCATCCCGGCGAAGGCCGGGACCCAGATCGCAAGGCGCCGAGGTAAGTCGGTTTGCCGCTGAGCCCTTCGAGCCCACATCCCAGCCATCCCATCTGGGTCCCGGCCTTCGCCGGGATGAGCGGTTTGCTACGCCGGCCGCCGCGCCCGCATGGCTTGCGCGATCGTCCCGTCGTCGAGCCAGTCGAGTTCGCCGCCCACCGGCACGCCGCGGGCCAGCATGGTCACCGACACATTGGCCCCCGCCAGGCGGTCAGCCAGGTAGTGGGCGGTGGTCTGGCCGTCGACGGTGGCCGGCAACGCCAGCACCACCTCGCGGACCTCGCCCTCGGCGGCCCGTGTGACGAGGCCGTTCACGCGCAGCGCCTCCGGGCCGACGCCGTCCAGGGCCGACAGCAAGCCGCCCAGTACGTGATAGCGGCCGCGGAACGCGCTCGCCCGTTCCATGGCCCACAGCGCCCCCACCTCCTCGACCACGCAGATGAGCGTCGGGTCGCGCGAGCTGTCGCTGCAGATCGCACAAGGGTCCAGGGTGTCCAGCGACCCGCACACCGAACAGACCTTCACCCGCGCCGCGGCGTCGGCCAGGGCCTCGGCCAGCGGGTTCAACAACTGGTCGCGCTTCTTCAGCAGCGCCAGCGCCGCGCGCCTGGCCGACCGCGGCCCAAGCCCCGGCAGCTTGGATAAGAGGCTGATCAGCCTTTCGATCTCGGGGCCGGCGGCTGCGGCCATCAGAACTTCGGCATGCCGGGCATGCCGGCCAGCGGGCCGGCGGCCTTCTGCATCAGTTCGGCCGAGCGGGTGTCGAGCTGGCGCTTGGCGTCGGCGTGGGCGGCGGCCACGAGATCGCCGACCAGCTCGGCCTCGCCGGGCGCCATCAGGCTCTCGTCGATATCCACGCGGGTGATCTGGCCCGTGCCCTTCAGCGTCACCTTCACCAGCCCGTCGCCGGCCTGGCCCAGCAGCACCAGCTGTTCCAGCTCAGCCTGGGCGGCGCCCAGCTTCTCCTGCATGGCCTGAGCCTGCTTCATCAGCGAGCCGAGGTCTTTCACTTGGCCGGCTCCTTCGTCTGCGGCATCGGTTCGGTCATCGCGGTCGTCCCCGCCCTGGCGATCTGCACGACCACCAGCTGGGCGGGCTCGGTGCGGCTGGCGTTGACGATATAGTGCGGCTGCCCCGGGGTTTCAGACCAGGCCTGGCCGGCCTCGATGCGCTTCTCCGGCTGGTCGCCCAGCCGATTGATCACCGCGCCCTTCGACACATAGGCATAGGTCGAGGCCGGATGCCGATGGCCCCTCTGGCCGGCCGTCGTCAGGGGGCCGTCGCCGACCGGCGGTATGTTGACGATCTGCATGTGCGCGTCGAACCCCGGCGCGATCGCCACCGGCTCGTTGATCAGCGGCGGCGCCGGCTGGGCCCAGGCCGAGCCGGCCACGCCGAGGGCGCCGCAGGCGCCGATCAATAGACCGCGGAAGACGCTGAATTCGCGGACGCCTCCACCGGCGTTTTCCGCGCTTTCCGCGTCTTCCGCGGTTCCCAATCCGAACGCCTCCGCTCGCGCGGAGGCAAGAAGCCTAGTCCTCATCGTCGTCCCCCTCCGCCTCCGTCGCAGAGCCCTCCGGCGCCTCGGCCTGGGCGAGGGTCCGCACGCCCACGATCTCCGCGCCCGGGAAGGTCTTCATCACCGCCAGCACGAAGGGGTCCTGCTCGATCTCGGCGCGCACCTCGCGCTCCTCGCGTTTCTGGCGCTCCCAGAGGCTCTCAGCCCCGCCGCCGCCCTGGGCGGCGATCAGCCAGCGCTCGCCCGTCCAGTCCTTCAGCCGCCCCACCAGCCGCTGGGCGAGGTTGTTGGGGGTGCCCGGCGCGGCCTCATATTCGATGGCGCCCGGCCTGAAGCTGATCGGCCGGACATAGCGTTCCACGTCGAGCTTCAGCGAGATGTCCCGCTTCTTCTCGATCAGCGCCAGCATGTCCTCGAAGGTGTTGAGCACGGCCACCGGCTCGGCCGAGGACTGCGGCTGCGGCGCCGCGAACCCCCGCGCCACCGTCGCCCCGCCACCGCCGGCCGATGCGGACGATCTTCCACCGCCACCGCCGGGGCCCCCGCCCTGCGAGGCCGGCCCAGGCGACGACGCCGGGTCGCCGGCCTGCAGCCGCTTCAGGGCCTCCTCCGGCCCCGGCAGGTCGGCGGCATAGGCGAGCCGGATCAGCGCCATGTCGGTGGCGGCCGCGGCGTCCGGCGCCTGGCGCACCTCGCCATAGGCCTTCAGCATCAGTTGCCACAGGCGCGAGAGCGTCCCGGCCGAGACCGCGGCGCCCACCGCCGCCAGCCGCTGCGCCTGGTCTTTCGGCATGATCAGCGCCGCCGGCCCGACGGCCTTGGCCACCGAGGCCCCGTGGCAGTGGTCCATCAGGTCCAGCATCACCTGGTCGGGATTGGCGCCGTAGCCATAGAGCGTGCGGAAGGTCTCGATCGCCGGCCCCGCCTCGCCGCGCATCACCTGCTCGAAGAGCGAGATCGTCTGGGCCCGGTCCGCGAGCCCCAGCATGTCGCGGATCGTCGCCGCCGTGACCGTCTGGCCGGGCTCGGCCTGCACGATGGCCTGGTCCAGCATCGACTGGGCGTCGCGCACGCTGCCCTCGGCGGCCCGCGCGATCAGCATCAGCCCGTCGGCCTCCACCCGCGCGCCTTCCGCCTCGGAGATCATCTCCAGGTTCCTGACGATCACGTCGGGCTCCACGCGCCTGAGGTCGAACCGCTGGGTCCGCGACAGGATGGTCACCGGAACCTTGCGGATCTCGGTGGTGGCGAAGATGAACTTGGCGTGCGGCGGCGGCTCCTCCAGCGTCTTCAACAGGGCATTGAACGACTGCGTCGAGAGCATGTGCACTTCGTCGATGATGTAGACCTTGTAGCGCGCCGAGGTGGGCGCATAGCGCACCCCGTCCAGGAGCTCGCGCATCTCGTCGACCTTGGTGCGCGAGGCCGCGTCGAGCTCCAGCACATCCATGTGCCGCCCCTCGATGATCGACTTGCAGTGGACGCCCTCCACCGCCAGGTCGAGCGTCGGCTCGTGGATCGTCTCGCTCTCGTAGTTGAGCGCGCGGGCCAGCAGCCGCGCCGTCGTGGTCTTCCCGACGCCGCGCACGCCGGTCAGCATGAAGGCGTGCGCGATCCGCCCCGACGAAAACGCGTTCTTCAGCGTCCGCACCATGGCTTCCTGGCCATAGAGGTCGTCGAAGGTCTTGGGCCGGTACTTCCGCGCGATAACCGTATAGGCCGCCGAGGCGTCCTCGCCGCTCATCGTCGGAGCCCCGCCGAACATGTCGGGCGCGTTGGGGTCACGCCCCCCTTCAGCTTCAGGGGGCGGAGCGTCAGAATCGTCCGGGATCAGGTCGTCGTCGCCCATGGACCTACATGTAAGAGATCGCCCGGCCACCGCGCCATGCGAAAGTGGGGCGCACGCCCGTTATCCCCTCCTGATCGTCATCCCCCGGCTTGTCCGGGGGACCTATGATCACCGAGACGCCGGGTGCGCACGCCGCCGCCACGTTCTCCTGTCGACACGGAGATCATGGGTGGCCCGGACAAGCCGGGCCATGACGAGCAGTTTCGAATGCTGGGGAAAAGGGCCCGCCCTCCGAAGCTCGAAGAGCGAAGGATGGGTGGAGACCGAACGGCGACCCGGAACGGAATTCGTTGTGGCTGCTGCCTTCCGGCCCTGACCAGGTTGGCGAAGCGTCCGCCCGCCGCCGATCTCCGCGAGGGGATATGGAGGATGGGGCGCGCTAGGGCAAGAGGCGGGTGGTGACCGCCGCACCCGCCGCCTGGTCCGTGGCAGCCCCCTACCTCGGCTTCCTGAACCGCAGCAGGAACTGGTCGGTCTTCCCCAGGATCGAGGTCTCCAGGACCATCTTGTCGTGGGCGTCGGCCGGGTTGGCCAGGACCGCGCTCTCCGCGTCGAGCTTGAAGCCCGCGGCCTCCACCTCGGCCTTCACCGTCGCCGGGTCGATGCGGTGCAGGCGGTTGGCGACCTGGTTCACCTCGCCGCCGGGCGCGGCCACATGGTCCAGCACCACATAGACGCCGCCGGGCTTGAGGGCCGCGAAGACCTTGCGGTTGAAGGCCGGCACGTCGGCCGGGCCCATGAAGCGCACATGCAGGTCATGGTAGTTCTGGCGGATGAACACCGCGTCGAGCTTGTCCGGCAGCACCATGCCTTCGATCGGCGCGGTGGTGGTCTCCACGTTCACATAGGCCGGGTCCTTGGCGCGGCCCGACAGCATGTCGCGCAGCTCCGGGTGGATCTTGATCGCCTCCTCAGGAACGAAGGCGTAGACCCGGCCCGTCGGCCCCACGACGCCCGCGAGCGCGGTAGTGAAGCGCCCGGAGAAGATGTCGGCGACGCGGTCGCCCGTCTTCACCCCGATGAACTTCAGGACCTCCGGGCCCTTGAACTCCGGATTGCTGAGCGCGTCGCCCCGCGACGGGTCGACGGGCGAGCGGATGTCGAACTTCGGCGGCTGGGCCAGCGCGCCACCCGCGCCCAGAGCGATGACCGTGAGGGCCAGCACGGCCCCTCGAAAACGCCTCATGATCTCGCCTCCCCTTTTGCGGACAGTCTAGGCCACCGCAGGCCCATGGCGCTATCGTGCTCCCGACCCGGAGGCCCCAGCCCATGTGCCGCAACATCAAGACCCTGTTCAACTTCGACCCGCCGGCCACCGACGAGGAGATCCGGGCCGCCTCGCTGCAGTTCGTCCGCAAGCTCTCCGGGTTCAATGCGCCCTCCAGGGCCAATGAGGCGGCCTTCAACGCCGCCATCGAGGAGGTGTTCGCCGCCGAGCGGCGACTTTTGACCTCGCTGGAGACCCAGGCCCCGCCGCGCGACCGCGAGACCGAGGCCCAGAAGGCCAAGGCCCGCGCCGCGGAACGGTTCGGCGTAAGGGCCTGACGCTCGCCGCGCTGGCCTGGTTAAGGCCGCCGCAATCACCCTGACGGACCCGTTCAGCCGCCGTTCAAGCCGACGATTCAAGTCTGCCGGAGCGTTCAGCGTTCAGGAGCCATGGCCATGACGAACACCCCGGCGCCGCGAAGGCCCCGTCCGTCGCCCTGGGCCATCGGTCTGTTCGTCCTGAGCAGCGGGTTCGCGGCCGTCTCGATCGCGCTGTTTTCGACCGGCTACAGCCCCGTCTAGGACGACGCCTCTTCCGCCGCCTTCGCCGCCAGGACCTTGTCCTGGGTCTTGGTCTCGAAGTCGCTGGCCTCGTGCCGCTCGATGAGCTGGCTTGCCGGGTCGCCGAAGGCGCGGTTGACCATGCGGCCGCGCTTCACCGCCGGGCGCTGGGCGATCTGGTCGGTCCAGCGCTGGACGTGCTTGTAGTCGCTCACCGAAAGGAAGGTCCCCGACTCGTAGAGCACCCCCTTGGCCAGCGCCCCGTACCAGGGCCATGTGGCCATGTCGGCGATGGTGTACTCGGGGCCCGCCAGATACTCGCTCTCCGCCAGCCGGCGGTCCAGCACGTCCATCTGGCGCTTCACCTCCATGGCGTAGCGGTCGATGGGGTACTCCATCTTCGAGGGCGCATAGGCGTAGAAGTGGCCGAACCCGCCGCCCAGGAAGGGCGCGGCGCCCATCAGCCACATAACCCACGACATGCACTCGGCGCGCGGTCCGGGCGCGGTCGGCAGGAATTCGCCGAATTTCTCGGCCAGGTGGACCAGGATCGCGCCCGACTCGAACACCCGGATCGGCTCAGGGCCGCTGCGGTCCAGAAGCGCCGGGATTTTGGAGTTGGGGTTGATGGCCACGAAGCCGGAGCCGAACTGGTCGCCGGCGCCGATATTGATCAGCCAGGCGTCGTATTCCGCGCCTGTGTGCCCCAGCGCCAGGAGCTCTTCCAGCATCACCGTCACCTTCACCCCGTTGGGGGTCGCCAGCGAATAGAGCTGCAGGGGATGCCTGCCGACCGGCAGGTCCTTGTCGTGGGTCGCGCCTGCGATCGGGCGGTTGATGTTGGCGAACCGGCCGCCGTTCTCCTTGTTCCAGGTCCAGACGGTGGGGGGAACGTAGGCGGCGGCTTCGGACATGGATCAGGCTTTCCGTGGTGGTTCCAGGCGCGCGCCGTGCGCGCCGGCCCGTCCGATGTGGGGGACGAATGCGGGTTTGGCCAGCCCGCCGGGCAATCCGGCGGAAGCTTATCCGGAATTAAGGGTTGTCTGGAATGATCCGCGCACAAGAGGGGATCATGAAGCTCCTGAACCTTTTCGACCAGGGCCTCGACGAGCTGGCGGCGGGCGCCCACCGCGGGTACGCGTTGCGCGTGGCCGCCGTGCTCGGGGTCGGCCTGGTCGCACTCGCCTTCCTGCCCTGGCCCATCTGCGCGGCCTGGGCGGCCGTGGCGGGCGGGATCGACCTGGCCAGCTGGTTCGTGACCCGCGACCAGTTCCTCGGACGTGAGGTCAGCGTAGCCGCCCGCGTGCAGCACGTCGTTTGCCTGGTCGGCGTGGCCATGGCCTGGGTGGCGCTGGGCGTCCTCTTCTGGCGCACCGGGACGGCCGCCGGCGCCATCTGCGGGGTGGTGATCTGGCTCGCCGTCATGGGATTCGCCCAAGTCTACGCCTACCAGTCGAGGGCGGGCTATGTCCTGGCCACAGTGTTCCCCGCCGCGGCGATGCTGATCACCCCGCTGGCGAATCCCAGCCCCGCCGTGCCGCACAGCCTGCCGGTATGGTTGATCCTGGGGCTGAGCATCGGCTTCGCCATCTCCAGCGCCCGCCAGACCATGGCCGCGCGCCGCCGTTACGACCAGGCGACCCAGGCCCTGCGCGACAGCGAACAGAGCTACCGCCTCTTGGCCGACAACGTCACCGACGTCATCTCGCTCGCCAGCGCTGACAACCAGCGCCTCTACGTCTCACCCTCCATCGAGCGCGTCTTAGGCTTCTCGCCGGGGGAACTCATCGAGACGTCGAACTACACCTACATGCACCCCGAGGACACCGAGTCGGTCCAGGCCTTCACCCAGGCCGTGTCGGTGGAGTCCGGTCCCCAGACCCTGGAATACCGGGTTTTCGCCAAGGACGGCTCGGTCATCTGGGCCGAGACCACCTTCCGGCGCCTGGACGACGGCAGCGGCCGCATCCTGGGGGTCTCGCGCGACGTCACCGGTCGCAAGGTGCTCGAGAGCGAGCTGATCGAGGCCGTCGCGCGGTCCGAAGCCGCCGCCGCGGCCAAGACCGACTTCCTGGCCAACATGACCCACGAGCTGCGCACGCCGCTCACGGCCATCGTCGGCTTCGCCGGCGTGCTGCGTGACTCGAAGGCGATGTCCGAGCAGGACGCCCGCCACGCCGGACTGATTCATGACGCCAGCCAGACCCTCTTGGGCGTGGTCGGCGACGTGCTGGACTTCTCGAAGCTGGAGGCCTGCGGTTTCGAACTCGATCCGGAACCCTTCGACCCGGTCGCCATGGCCCGATCCGCCACCGCGATCGTCGCCGCCCAGGCCGCCGCCAAGGGCCTGACTCTGACCGCGCACATCGACGAGGATGCGCCCGCCCTGGTCGGCGACGCGCCGCGCCTGCGCCAGGTGCTGCTCAATTTCCTCTCCAACGCGATCAAGTTCACCCGCGAAGGCGCCGTGGAGCTGGCGCTCACCTGCCAGGTCGAGGACGATCGCTGCCGCCTGCGCGTCGAGGTGCGCGACAGCGGCATCGGCATCGACGAGGAGCACATCGGCGCGCTGTTCACCCGCTTCACCCAGGCCGACGCCTCGGTTTCGCGCCAATTCGGCGGGACGGGCCTGGGCCTGGCGATCTCCAAGCAGATCGTCGAGGCCATGGGCGGCCAGATCGGCGCCTCAAGCGTCGCGGGCGAGGGCTCGGTGTTCTGGTTCGAGGTCGACCTGCCCCGGGCCGAGGAGTGGGCGGCGACCGCCGAACCCGACGCCAGCCCCACGCTCGATAGGCCGATCCGCGCGCTCGTGGTCGAGGACAACGCCGTCAACCGGGAGCTGATCACGACGCTCCTCAGCCCCTTCGGCATCGAGATCGACACCGCCTGCGACGGCGCCGAGGCCGTCGAAGCGGTCGGCCGCCGCAGCTACGACGTGATCCTGATGGACATGCAGATGCCGGTGATGGACGGGCTGGCCGCAATCCGGGCCCTGCGAGCCCACGAACGGGCCGATGCCCAACGGCCGCGCACTCCGGTGGCGATGCTGAGCGCCAATGCCATGGAGCATCACCGCGAGGCCGCCGCCGAGGCCGGCGCCGACCTGCACATCGCCAAGCCGGTGACCGCCCAGGCGTTGATCGCGGGGGTTCAGCAGGCCTTGAGCCTGAACACTGAGGACGAGGAACCGGAGAAGGAACGCACCCGCGTCTGAACCGCGTCTGCTCAGGCTTCGGCGTGAATCCGAAGGGCCTCGCCCCTCAGGTCCTTGGCCGGATGGTCTGGCGACCGGCCTTCTGGAGCGCTTAAAGGGCGCTCGCCAAGCGCTCCTGTGGCGTGGCCATCTGTCATCCCGTCACAACCGCAATCCCTGCCGCCATCGAGGATGGCAGGGATTATCGCTTTTTATGATCTAGAATTATTCGCTTTTTGCGTTGCGCCAAGTGTCGCCTTTCATGTCGCACGTCGAAGCGCTTCGGCGTCACGACCACCGTCAATGACCTTAGGGGTTGCGGCGTCGGCCTGATCGCCATCGCCAGCGAGTCCAGCGAGTCATGGCCGGACGGCATCCTCTCCAAGACCCGTTGGCAGACGTCTGGCTGAACGCCCACGTCAGGCGGCTGTGTTCTGCCGGCCAAGTTCCGCGGCCGCGGCATCGGCCAGCGCCAGAGCCTGCTCCATCACCTCGAACAGCTGGGCGATTTCGATGGGCTTGGGGACCAGGCCATCCATTCCCGCGGCCTCATACTCGACCACCTGGTGGGTCATGGCGTTGGCGGTCACCGCGACGATGGGTGTGCGGGCTCGACCGGTCTCCAGCTCGCGTAGCCGGATGGCCCGCGTGGCTTCGATGCCGTCCATCTCGGGCATCTGGATGTCCATCAGAATGATGTCCCAGGTCTGGTCTTCCCAGGCGGCGACGGCCTCGCGGCCATTGACCACCAGGGTCGGCGCGATGCCCGCCGGCGCCAGAAGGGTCTTGAGGACCAGCTGGTTGGTGGCGTTGTCCTCGGCCGCGAGGACCCGAAGTTCGGCCGGCCGTTCGGTCTCTTCCGGTCGCGCTTCCGCGGCCTTCGGTTCGGCCAAGGCCTGAGCCGGCTCCAGCGGCAGAATGAGGGTGAATGTGGAGCCCTCGCCAAGCTCGGTCGAGACTTCGATGACGCCGCCCATCAGGGTGGTGAGTTCGCCGCAGATCGTGAGCCCGATGCCCGCGCCGCCATGTCGGCGCGCGAGCGTGCCGTCGGCCTGGAAGAAGCCTTCGAAGAGGCGCGCGACGTCGTGCTCGGCAATCCCGATGCCGGTGTCGGCCACGCGGAAGACGACGTGCCCGGCGTCGCGGTCGACCCGCAGCGTGACGCCGCCGGTCTGCGTGAACTTCACGGCGTTTTCGGAGAGGCTGTAGAGGACACGCTTGATGCGCGCTGAATCGCCCAGATAGCGCCCGCGGGCCGCCTCGGCGACCTCGAACTCGAACGCCAGCTCCTTCTTCGCAGCCAGCGGTTGATAGGCGGCGACCACACCGCGCACCAAGTGCTCCAGGTCGAACTCGACGACCTCGGGCTCAAGGGCGCCGGCTTCGATCTTGGAGAGGTCCAACAGATCGTTCAGCATCGCGAGCAGGGTCTCGCTCGATCGGCGGATGACGTTGACGCGATCGTGCTGAACCCGGGTGAGTCGGTCGCCTGTAAGCGCCTGGGCCATGCCGAGCACCCCGTTCAAGGGCGTGCGCAACTCGTGGCTCATGGTGGCGAGGAACTGGGATTTCGCACGATTGGCCGCGTCGGCGACGCGCTCACGCTCCTCGGCCTGCTGACGCGCGGTCATGAGCTCGGTCCAGGCGCCGGCAAGCTGCGCACGCGCCGACCAGAACTGGACCGCGAACATCGCAATCGTGAAGCCGGATGCGAGAGCGCCGATCACGTGGCCCTGCTGCAGCGCCGTGCGCGTCAGGCCGAAGCCGACCCACCCCAGGATGACGAGGTAGGGCGACAGGCTCGCTATGAGGATCAGGGGTGATCCATAGTAGCGCATGAGCACGTGAACCATCGAGACGCTCATCAGCGCGAAGGCGAACATGCGCGTGCCCGGCCCGCCGTTCACGATCAGGGCGAAGGCCGCGACGGCGTAGACCGTGGTCGTCACGACGCGAAGCGCCGGCGCCCACACGCCAGCCGCCCGCGAGACGCGGCCACCCCTGGCCTTGAGCCGCAGGAAATGATCCTCCGCGGCGGCGACGGCGATCGCGACCAGGGTCCAGGCCAGGACCATCGGCCACGGCAGGATACTCAGACCCATCACGCTGACCATGCCCATGCCGAGCGCCTGCACGATCAGGTTTCGGCCGAGCTGAATGGAGACGGCGGCGGGCTCGGGATATGCGGCCAGGGTCGCTGGGTTGGTGTTCGATCGACGCAACATTGGCATGGAGCGCTCCCTCAACCCAGAGTATTGCTCTCAATCGCCTGACGCTACGTTAACAACCTTAGCTTGTCGATCATCCGTCGACCTTCGCGCGATCCCTGGCGGGCTTCTTTGCGCGCTGAGCGGGATCACGTCTGATCATCCGCCGCGGACGTGCCCAAATAGACCAAGAGAGCGTGCCGTCGACGAATGAATCTGCGGACACTCGAGGCTGGGATGTCCGGCGCGCAGTCGGTGTGCCTCATGCCGACGTCGCAATCTGGCGCGCAGCGGCGGGCTTTATCCCCAGGCGAGGCGACTTGTCCAACTTCAGTGGATTGATCGCCAAGCTATTGCTACTGCGGCTCCGCCCCTGCCACGCAGCGACAGCCGTGCCAACGGAATAGCATCCTGCGCAATGCGGAGATACGAGAGCTGTGTTCATATTGACCGTCGTTGCGGCTAACCGCACCAGCTCGGAGACGCTGTGCGCGCCGGACTTGCTCATCATTTTCGCGCGGTGAGCTTCCACGGTGCGCGGGCTGATACCGAAGTGGCGAGCGATGCTCTTGTTGCTCTTGCCTTCCGCGATGCCATTCAAGACGTCGTGTTCGCGCGGCGTAAGCGCGGCTAGGATCTGGCGCTGAAGACGCTGGCTCGCGACGCGCGCGGACACTCCCTCGTTCATCTTCAGAGCCGAGCGCACCGCGCGAAGAAGGACCTCGCCGCCGTACGGCTTCTCGATGAAGTCGGCCGCGCCGGCTTTCATGGCCTCCACTGCCTGGGCGACATTGCCGTAGTTCGCGACGATGATGGCCGGATAGGAGACGTGCTCCGCGTTCAGGCGCCGGATAAGTTCGAATGCGCCGATCCCCGGCGTCTCAAGGCCCGTGATGATGCATCCTGTCGGTAGCTCGCCGCAGGCCTCAAGAAAGTCGAAGCCGTTGTCGAAGGTGCGAGACACGATACCAGCGGTCTCCAGCAGGGACACCAGTGCCCGCCTCGCCGGCTCGTCGTCCTTGACGATATAAACTTCTGACTGCCCCAACATGATGAGCGCCTCACTCACGCGTAGCGGCAAGCGCCGATAGCATCGCGTCCTGCCATTCGGCGACGCCCGCCAGCTTCCGCCATTCCCGCGCGAGGGCTTCCATCTGGAGCATCACCTCGTAGTTCGCGCACGCATCTGCGGAGCTATCGAGTTCGACTGCCCGCGCGCGGTATTCCAGGGCAGACATCACAGTGCACATCCGCCGATTTCGCGGGTCCTGGAAGGACTCAGGCTTGAAGAGCGTCCTCGCAGCGGCGGTCGGAGAATCCCATGCGCACGTGTAGCGGCCGTATCGTACGATAGACTTACGCCAGACATACTTGGCTCTCCGATGAGCCCCCGCACATGCTTCTGACACAACCGCGTCGTGCAGTCGGTCGCCGCCAGCACTTATAGATTGCCTAATTTCGATGCCGCCGCCCGGCGAGCACGTCAAATGACACGCGGACGTTGCAGCGCGACGCCATGGGGCTAGGGTGGCGCATGGCCAAGCTCGCCCCCGACAACGCCCTTCTGCGCTCCCTCTCGAAGGCCGACCTCGACAAGCTGGAGCCGCATCTCCAGCTTTTCGATCTGAAGACCGGAGCGACCCTGTACGAGATGGGGGACCCGGTGGAATGGGTCTACCTGCCGGAAGTCGGCCTGCTGTCGCTAATAATCATGATGGAGTCGGGCGAGGCGATCGAGACCTCTATCGTGGGACGCGAAGGCGGCGTCGGCTTCATCGAGGCGCTGGGCAGCGGGAAGATCTTCAGCCGGGTGATCGTGCAGGTGCCGGGCAAGGCGTACCGGGTGCACGCCAAGCCGTACCGCGAAGCGTTCGACGCGAGCGCCACTATGCGCAAGGCCGTGCAGCAACAGATCGAGCTGTTGCAGGCCGAGGGCCGTCAGGCGATCGCCTGCCACAGCCTGCACGAGGTGAAGCCGCGCTTCAACCGCTGGCTCCTCGAGTGCCAGGATCTGGCCGGCGGGATGAAGGTCATGCCCTTGAAGCAGGAATTCCTGGCCGTGATGCTGGGCGTCACGCGCACGACGGTGACGCGGATCGCCTTGGACGCCCAGAAGCGCGGACTCCTGAAATACGTCCGCGGCTCCGTGGAAATTCTCGACCGCGCAGGGTTGGAAAAAGGCGCCTGCGAATGTCGCGCCTCCGTGCAGCACCTGCGTCGCGAACTTGAGCCGGGAAGTGTTCTGGGATGTAGGCCTAAGTCGGGCAAGTCTTAGGAAGGCCGTTAGACGGCCGCCCTGTGCCCGGTAGAAGACCCGTCGGCTCCCATCGAATTGACACTTCGTTGGGTGTCACCTTGCACTCCGCGACACGCCAACTTTGGCCAACGCCGCCCAGCAACTGTGACTGTGGGCTGCGTTCATCGATCCAGACTCGCGCTGACTCGTCCCAACTATGGATCGCGCTCAGGATCAGTCTATAGCGTCTTCCCCAGCTGCCTTGAGAGGTCGATCCGTGGCAAACGACATAACTGTAGGGAGCGCCCTGGGCGCCCGCCATTGATGGTGAGCGCCGCCGCACACTCTTGGGTTCGAAGGAGCCCCGCGCCCGGACTTCGCGACCGTTCGCAAAGTCCCTGTCATTCCTTGGGGCCATCTTTCGGCTTCGAGCCCTGGTCCAGCCAACCCTCGGCCAATGCGGCTCGGGCGCGGGCTAGGTCGCCCAGGTCACCAAACAGGCGCTCAAAGCTGGACCGAAGCGTCTGAGCGTCGAGCTGCGAGATCGCGTCACCTGTCGCGGCGTCAAAGTCCTGCAAGGCCATCACGATGATTGTCATCAACTTGCTGTCGGCGCACCTGACGGCGAAGTCCGGGGACCCGATTTCCAGCGCCAGGAGGATGGCGTGGGGATCCACGCCGAGGGCGTTTGCAAAGTCATGGATGCGGTCGACATACAGGGGCCCCTTGCCGGCTTCGAAGTGTTCGTAGGCCTGCTCGCCCTTTCGGCCGGGCCGCACGATGGGCGGGATGACCACGCCGGCGGCGAGCAGGGTCTCCGCGAGCTGCGGGATGCCGTCATCGGCGGGTTCATCGTATCGGGCGTTCTCCCGCGCCAGGCCAAAGTCGCCGAGCCGCACCTTGATGCGGGTCATGGGGGTGATCGGAATGATCGGGGTGTCGGTCACGGGGGTCAGACTCCAGCGCCGGGGCGAGGTCCATCCTCCCCTTGGGCGCACCCCGCCCGTCCCTTCCTCCCTCCTTTCCCCAGGGCCGCGGTCACCGCTGCGCCCAGTCGTTCCAATCCCCGAACGGCTGGGGCGGCAGCTCGATGACGGCGGTCACGCCGTCCGCGAGCAGCCCCTGTCGCAGCCTGGCCGCAGAGGCCTCCCCGTCCGCGCCGCGGTCGGCCGCGATCAGCACCGAGCGCACGCCGGGCGGCGCGCGCCAGGCGCGCAGATTGCGGGTCGAGAGCAGCGCCCATGCCGGCAGGCTGAACCGCTCACTGGCCGAGAGGGTGGCGAAGACCCCTTCGCCGACCAGCATCTCCGCCGCGGCCGGGTCGAGGCGGACGGCGCAGCCGCCCGGCGCCAAGCCGACGGTCTTGCGCGGCAGGTACAGGTCGTCGGCGCGGCGGCCGTTCGGCTTGAGATAGGTCACCTCGACGGCGGTGTAGTCGCCGGCGGCGTCCTGGATGCCCGCCAGCAGGGCCGGCCTGCGATGGCGCCCCGGCCGATAGACCGAGACCGGGATGTCCGCGCCGTGCCGCAACGCCCAGGGTCCTGGGAGATCGCGGTCGATCCCGCGGCCCCGGCAATACCTCATTGATAGGGTATCGGTGATGGCGCGGCCGGAGACCCAGAGGCTCATGGCCGCCGCCCGCCGTTCAGGCTGGTTCGGGGACGCGGGCGGCGCGGCCGACCTGCGCCCGCCCAGTACCGTGTTGTCATCGCCGATCAGCCGGCGCTCTCGTAGGTCGTCCAGAATCTCCCACCAGTCGCCGGCCCCGAAGCTGTGGACCACCACGCGGTCGCCCTGCAGCAGCAGGGACACCGACCGGTCGGCGCGGCTGTGACCGGGCGCCGGTACATTGGCGCGGCGGCCACGGTCATAGAGCTCTCCGCCCAAGGCCTTGACGATGGCGCCCAGGCTCACGGCAGCAGGCCCAGGGTCCGGAGGCTCGCGGTCGACTGGCCGCCGACGATGACGTGGTCATGGACCGCGATCCTGAGCGCCCGCCCGGCCTCGATCACCTGCCGGGTCATGTCGATGTCCGCGGCCGACGGTGTCGGGTCGCCGCCGGGATGGTTGTGCGCGAGGATCACCGCCGAGGCGTTCAGCTCCAGGGCGCGCCGCATGACCTCCCGCGGGTAGACCGGCGCATGGTCCACGGTGCCTTCGCCCATGGCCTCGTCCGAAATCAGCCGGTTCTTCTTGTCCAAGAACAGCACTCGGAACTGCTCGCGCGGCGCGCCGGTCAGGCCGGCCCTCAGGTAGGCGTGGAGCTGGCTCGACGCGGAGATCACGGGCCGCTCCCGCAGTGGCTGGGCGAGCTGCCGGCGCGCCAGCGCCTGGACCAGCCGCAGGCGCACCGCGGCGCGGCGTCCCGCCACCCGCGCCAGGTCCGCGGCCGGCGCACCGATCACCTCCGGCAGGGAGCCGAAGGCGGAGAGCAGCGCCTCGGCCTGAGGTTCGTCGAGACCGCACAACAGGGACAGGGCCTCGATGTCGTCGAGGGTGACGTCACCGGGCTGCAGGATTCGATGCTCAAGCCACCGCCAGCGCATCCTTGTGTCTTCTGCAGGTTCGGACTGCGCAAGGCGCAGGTCCATTCCCGCCGCGGGGGCTTCCTGGACGTCGGGGTAGGTCACGGGGGTCGCTCCAGCTCACCGACCCCTCTGTCGGGGCCGCCCGACCCGGCCCTTCCTCTCCCTCCCGGCCGGCCCTGGCCGGACGCCTTCGGGGGCGTTGCGGGGCGCTCCCCGCTGACCTGATGTCCATGGGCGCCCGCTCCCGCACCGCTGTGCGACCGTTGGCGCAGCGCCAGCGCGGCTGGCGCAAGCCCGACAGGAGAGGACAGTGGATCAGGAAATCATCTTCATAGGATTGGACGTGCACAAGGCGACGATCGCTGTGGCGCTGGCGCCGGACGGCCGCTCGAACGAGGTCAGGTTTCAAGGCTCCGTCCCGCATCGGCCCGGCGCGATGGCGGACCTGGGGCGACGGCTTCAGAGCAAGCATCCGGGGGCCCGGCTGACGTTCTGTTACGAGGCGGGGTCGTGTGGGTACGGCTTGGCGCGCGAGCTTACCGACGCCGGCTACGAATGCCTGGTGATCGCGCCGTCGCTTATCCCGTCGCGGCCCGGAGACCACATAAAGACCGACAAGCGCGACGCCACCATGCTGGCGAAGATGCATCGCGCCGGCGAACTGACGACGGTCTGGGTGCCGGACGCGAGCCATGAGGCGGTTCGTGACCTCGTCCGCGCCAGGGAGGCGGCCATGTACTGGCGGAACCGGGCACGCCAGGCGCTCTCCAGCTTCCTGCTACGGCAAGGCTACCGCTATGGAGGCCGCAGCGCCTGGACGGCGTCCTACTGGCGCTGGCTGGCGACGCTTGTGCTCGAGCATCCCGCCCAACAGATCGCGATGCAGGAGTACATCCTGGCGATCCATGAAGCCGACGCGCGGCACGATCGGCTCGTGAAGCAGATCGAAGGGATCATCCCGACCTGGTCGATGGCGCCCTTGGTGACCGCGCTACAGGCGATGCGCGGTATCGCGATGATCACGGCCGCCACCATCGTGGCCGAGATCGGCGACCTGGGCCGCTTCTCCACGCCGCGCAAGCTGATGGCTTACCTCGGCCTGGTGCCGGCCGAGCACTCCAGCGGTGCGAAGATCCGCCGGCGCGGCATCACCAAGGCCGGCAATCCGCGGGCGCGGCGCCTGCTCGTCGAGAGCGCATGGACTTACGCCAAGTCTCCGCGCGTCAGCCAGGAGATCCAGCGCCGACAGGAGGGCATCGAGCTGGAGATCGTGAAGATCGCCTGGAAGGCGCAGCTGCGGCTGCATGATCGTTATCGCCGGCTGGCGGCAACCGGTAAGCCGAAGAACGTGGTGATCACCGCGATCGCGCGCGAGCTGGTCGGCTTCATCTGGGCCATAGGCCAGCGCGTCGCCGGGCCGGCCGTCGCCTGATCCGGGCAGCTTGGATCGGTAGAAGGAGGCACGTCACAACACGCGTCCATACGCAGTATCGGGGGCGGGGCCGGTAAGGAGATCTCTCGACCCCTTCGTGTGGCCGGTCATCGAACCGACGCCCGCCCGCTGACAGAGCAAGCTCCGAGACGAACACCGCGGTCCTGCGGTAGCCAACCCGCGCATGAGTGTCTGATCTACCGTCGTCTTGAGCCCCGCCTCCGACCCTGCGCATGGACTCCATCGGTAAGCGCTCGGCCCAATCGGCCGGGCGCTTCATCGTGCCCTCCAGCTTGACAAATGGACATGAG
>PLEH01000083.1 GCA_003136395.1 Phenylobacterium sp. | reverse complement strand
TTCTTGGGCACGCAGCCGCGGATCACGCAGGTGCCGCCCACCCGGTCCTCTTCGGCGATGGCCACACGGGCGCCGGACATGGCCGCCAGCCGCGCCGCGCGCACGCCGCCGGACCCCGCGCCGATCACGAAGAGGTCGTAGTCGTATTTGGCCACCGAGGGCCTCCTTGGTCTTCTTAGGGCTCGAGCGTGGTGACGCCGTTCGCCGTGCCGATCAACGCCTGGTCGGCCAGGTCGAGGAACAGGCCGTGCTCGACGACGCCGGTGAGGCTCTTCAACGCCGCCGCGAGCGCCGCCGGCTCCACGATCGCGCCGCAGGCTGCGTCATAGATGAGGTTGCCGCCGTCCGTTCGCACGGGCGCGCCATCGGTTACCCGGAGGCGCGGCATCATGGCGATCTCGAATTCGCTCAGGACGTCGCAGATGCGCAGCGCCGTGGTCTTGTGCCCGAAGGCCACCACCTCGATGGGCAGCGGGAACTTGCCCAGCACCGCCACCTGCTTGGCGGCGTCGGCGATCACCACCGAACGGTGCGAGGCCTCCCAGACCAGCTTCTCCCGCAGGAGCGCCGCCCCGCCGCCCTTGATCAGGGCCAGACCCGGGCCGATCTCGTCGGCGCCGTCGACGGTGAGGTCGATGGGCCGGGTTTCACCCAGCTCGGCGACCGTCAGGCCGAGGCTGGTCGCCAGGTCCGCCGTCGCCTGAGAGGTCGCCACGCAGGTCAGGTTGAGCCCCCGCGCCGCGAGCGCACGCACGAACCAGGCGGCCGTGGAGCCGGTGCCGAGGCCCACGACCATGCCGTCCTCGACGAGCTGGGCCGCGGCCTCGCCCGCCGCGCGCTTCTGGGCGTCGACGTCGCTCAAGACTTGGCCTTCTTGGCGAGCTTCGCGGCCCGGAAGCGCGCCGCCCAGCCGGGCTTCTCGACCTGCTGGCCGCGCTCCAAGGCCAAGGCGTCGGCGGCCACCGGCCGGGTGATCACCGATCCCGAGCCGGTGTAGGCGCCCGGCCCGATGGTCACCGGCGCCACCAGGGAGTTGTTCGAGCCGATGAAGGCGCCCGCGCCCACGTGGGTGTCGTGTTTGTCGAAGCCGTCGTAATTGCAGAAGATGGTGCCCGCGCCGATGTTCGCGCCCGCGCCAATGGAGCCGTCGCCCAGGTAGCTCAGGTGATTGGCCTTGGCGCCCTTGCCGACGGCGACCTTCTTCACCTCGACGAAGTTGCCGATGTGGGCCTCCTCGCCGATGTCGGCGCCCGGCCGCAGGCGGGCATAGGGGCCGATCAGGGCGCCAGCCCGCACCACAGCGCCCTCCAGATGGCTGAAGGCCCGGATCACCGCGCCGGTTTCCACCGTGACCCCGGGCGCGAAGACCACGAACTGCTCGACCGTGACGCCGGCGGCAATCTCGGTGTCGTAGGAGAAGTGCACCGTCTCCGGCGCCGGCATGGCCACGCCGTCGGCGAGCGCCTGGGCGCGGCGGCGGTCCTGGAAGATGCGTTCGGCCTGGGAAAGCTGCATGGGGGTGTCGCATCCCATCACGGCGCTCTCGGGCGCGATGGCGGCCTTGGTCAGGGCCTCGTCGAGGGCGGCGAGCGCCACGATCTCGGTGAGATAATATTCGCCCTTGGCGTTCTGGTTGCTGGTCCGGTCGAGCCAGCCGAACAGCTGGTCCTTCTGCGCGCACAGCATGCCGGCGTAGCAGGTCGCGATCGCCAGCTCGGCGGGGGTGGCCTCCTTCGGCTCGACGATGCGGCTGACGACGCCGTCCGGGCCGGTGACCATGCGTCCGTAGAGCAGGGCGTCCGCCGGCTCGAAACCCAGTAGCGCCAGGTCCGCGCCACCGGCGCGCAGCGCGAACAGCGGCTCCAGGTCGGTGGACGTGAGCAGCGGGCAGTCGCCGTTGGTCACCAGCACGTCACCCCGGAAGTCCGCCAGCGCCTCCCGCGCGGCCATCACCGCGTGACCGGTGCCCTGCGGCGGATCCTGCACGGCGAGCGCGCCCTCGCCCAGGCGGCCGACCACCAGGTCGCGCACGGCGGAAGGGCCCGCGCCCACCACCACCACGATCCGCTGGCAGCCGGTGGCTTCCACCGTATCGATCACCCAGTCCAGCAGGGTGCGGCCGCCGACCTTGTGCAGCACCTTAGGCTTAGCGGACTTCATCCGCGTGCCCTGCCCGGCGGCGAGGATTACGGCGGCGCGCGCTGTCATCGTGGGCGTTCCTGGGGCCGAGTCATCAATCATCGAGAGGTGCTTACCAAGCCTTGGCGCCGGGGGCGAGAAACAGCTAGCTTCGCCGCCTTCTCGGGGAGTGTATTTTCATGAAGCGTCGCACCGGCCTTGCAGCCCTCCTGTCCGCCTGCGCCCTGGGCGCCGTGAGCACCGCCTGGGCGGCCTCTCCAACGCCGCCAATGGACTCCAGGGCCCTGGAGGCGAAGTTCGACGCCCAGATCAATCCGGCCGAGATGGGAACCTGGCTGAAGCTGCTGGCCGCCGAGCCCAACCATGTGGGATCGGTCCACGACAAGACCAATGCCGAATGGATCGCCGCCCAGCTGAAGTCCTGGGGCTGGGACGCCAGGATCGAGACCTTCGACGTGCTCTATCCCACGCCGATCAGCGAGTCGCTGGACCTGGTCGGAGGCCCTGGCGCGCCGTTCAAGGCCATGCTCACCGAGCCGCCCGTGCCGGGCGACCAGGCGACCTACACCAAGGACGCGCTGCCGGCCTATGTGGCCTTCCAGGGCGACGGCGACGTCACCGCGCCGCTCGTCTACGCCAACTACGGCATGCCCGACGACTACCTGGCGCTGGAACGCATGGGCATCTCGGTGAAGGGCAAGATCGTCATCACCCGCTACGGCGGCGGCTGGCGGGGCCTGAAGCCCCTGCTGGCCCAGATGCACGGGGCGGCCGGCGCGATCATCTATTCCGATCCCAAGGACGACGGCTACGCCACCGACGACGTCTATCCGAAGGGCCCGGCGCGGCCGCCGCACGGTTTCCAGCGCGGCTCGGTCGCCGACATGCCGATCTATCCGGGCGATCCTCTGACCCCGGGCGTGGGCTCGACCAAGGGCGCCAAGCGGATCGACCGCAAGGACGCCCTCACCATCCTGAAGATCCCCTGCCTGCCGATCTCCTACGCGGACGCCCAGGTGCTGCTGGCCTCGCTGGACGGCCCGGTGGCGCCGGCCGGCTGGCGCGGCTCGCTGCCGATCACCTACCACGTGGGGACGGGCGGCGCCGGCGGCGGCCAGGTCCACCTGGCGGTGAAGTCGGACTGGTCGCAGAAGACCCTCTATGACGTGATCGGGACGCTGAAGGGCTCCGAGGCCCCCAATGAATGGATCGTGCGCGGCAACCACCACGACGGCTGGGTGATGGGCGCGTCGGATCCGCTCAGCGGCCAGGTCGCGCTGCTGGCCGAGGCCAAGGCCTTCGGCGTCCTCGCAAAAAGCGGCTGGAAGCCCAAGCGGACCATCGTCTACACCAGCTGGGACGGCGAGGAGCCGATGTTGCTCGGCTCCACCGAATGGGCCGAGACCCATGGCGATGAACTGAAGGCCAAGGCGGTCGTCTACATCAACTCCGACAGCAACGGGCGCGGCTTCCTGCGGGCTGAGGGCAGCCACGCCTTCCAGCATTTCGTCAACCAGGTGACCGCCGACGTGAAGGATCCAGAGACGAACGTCTCGGTCCGCGACCGGCTGCGCGCCAGCCTGACGGTCCGCGCCGCCGAGCCGGGCGCCAACGAGCAGGCCCGCACGGCGGGCAAAATCGCCGGCGACCCCGCCAAGGACCTGCCGATCGCCGCCCTGGGCTCGGGCTCGGACTATTCGGCCTTCCTGCAGCATCTGGGCCTGCCGTCGCTCGACTTCGGCTACGGCGGCGAGGGGGAGAGCGGCGGGGTCTATCACTCGCTCTACGACGACTATCAGCACCACTCGACCTTCGTGGACCCGGGCTTCGTCTATGACGCGGTGCTGGCCAAGACCGTGGGCCGGGCGGTGATGCGGCTGGCCGACACCGACCTGCCGGTGCAGCGCTACGGCGACTTCGCCGACACCGTCTCGGGCTATCTGGAGGAGGTGAAGAAGCTCGCCGACACCACCCGCGACGCGGCCCGCGCCCAGGCCAAGCTCCTGGGCTCCAACGCCTATGAGCTGGCCGCCGACCCGACCCAGCCGCACAGGCCGCCCACGCCGCTGACCGCCTCGCCGCCGATGAACTTCGCGGCGCTGGACGCGGCCGTCGCCCGGCTGAAGGCCAGCTCCGCCGCCTTCGACACGGCGCTGGCCGCCAGGGGCGAGGGCCTCTCCAAGGCCCAGCGCGCCAAGCTGAACGCCGTCGTGAGGCCCCTCGACCAGAGCCTGCTTCGGCCCGAGGGCCTGCCCGGCCGGCCCTGGTACATGAACATGGTCTACGCCCCCGGCCGCTTCACCGGCTATGGCGCCAAGACCCTGCCGGGCGTGCGCGAGGCCATCGAGGAGCGGCGCTTTGACGACGCCCAGAAGTATGTGGGCATCACCGGCCAGGCGCTCAGCGCCTACGCCGGCGAACTCGACAAGGCGACCGCGATCGTCAATGGGAACTAGCCCAGGGGGCGATGACGGAAGCCTCGCAGGCGCCGTCATCGCCTTCGACCTGGACGGCACCCTGGTCGACACCGCGCCGGACCTTGTCGGCACGCTGAACGTCATCCTGGCCGAGGAGGGCCTGCGTCCGTTGGCCATGGCCCACGCGCGCGACCTGATCGGTCATGGCGCGCGGCGCCTTATCGAGCGCGGCTTTCTGGCCGCTGGCGAGCCCCTGCCCGTCGAGCGGATGCCGGGACTCTTCGATCGCTTCATCGCCTACTACAGGGCCCATATCGCCGACGAAAGCCGGCCGTTTCCCGGGGCGGTCGCGGCCCTGGAAGCCCTGCGGGCGCGTGGCGCCCGCCTGGCCGTTTGCACCAACAAGCCGACCGGCCTCTCCAACGCCCTGCTCGCCGCGCTCGACATCAGCCGGTTGTTCGACGCCATCGTCGGCCCCGACGCCGCGCCCGGCGCCAAGCCCGACCCGCGCCACCTGGAGGCCGCCGTGCTCGCGGCCGGCGGCTCCCTCGGCCGCGCGATCATGGTCGGCGACGCCGCCACCGACGCCGGGGCGGCGCGGGCAGCCAAGGTTCCGCTGATCCTGGTCAGCTTCGGCTACACCGAAATCCCCGCCCGCGAGCTGGCCCCTGACATCTTGATCGATCACTTCGACGAGCTGCCGGACGCGTGCGCGCGCCTGCTCGGCGCTTGCGAGCCCTAAGCCCTCAGGCTATACGCCCCATCCTTCGCGACTAGCGCCAATGCCCGTCGCGCGAGAGGATGCGTAGCTCAGCGGGAGAGCACCTCGTTCACACCGAGGGGGTCACAGGTTCGATCCCTGTCGCATCCACCATCGCGGTCCCGCCGCCCACTCTAGGAGCGCGCCGAGCAGGCGTTGGGGGTCAGGCCCCTGACGATCGCGAGGAGGCCCGCGCGCGCGTCGCCCGGCGGGATTCGGGCGAACCCCCGCAGCAGTTCGACCGCTCCTGGCGTCGCGAGCAGGGCGTTGAGTTCCGCCTGAATGGCGTCATCCTGCCGCGATGGCTCCGGGCCCTCCGGGCCGGGATCGCCCAGCAGGGAGCCGCCCGTGCAGTCCAGGGCGCGCGCCGCCTTCACCAGCATGGAGGCCGATATCCGATTGGCGCCGCGCTCGTACTTCTGCACCTGCTGGAAGGTGATCCCCAGATACTCGGCGAGCGTCGCCTGGCTCATGCGCCGGTCCTGGCGACGGATGCGCAGCCGCGCCCCCACTGCCACGTCAATCGGATCTGGCCCCTCGACTTCGCGCATACCGGTTCCTTCCAGAGCCAACCCTAGCCTGCACATCGATAAAGGGAAGGGCCCCGGTTGTCACACCCGCCCGCCCTGGACAAGGCGGAGCGGACTCCAGGGCCTCAGCAGGGCCTCGGTGGAAGCGAGTCGGACAACGCTGGAGGCGACCCCGGAGCGTTGCAGCTGGAGCAGGCCGTCGACACCGTCGCGCTCGATCCGCGGCAGCCAGGCAGCGTCGGTGGCGAGCGTCAGGCGCCGTGTGAACAGCAACGCGTCCAGGGCGGTGGCCAGCGCCGACCCCCGCACCGACACGCCGCAGAGCACCACCTCCCACTGGGGGCCGGTCGCCAGGACGGCATGAAGCTCCGGGCTCGAAAACGCCGAGGGCTGCTCGCGGTGGTAGACCGCCTCCGAAGGCCCGGGGGCCAGGCCCGCCATCGGCCGCCAGGGGGCCTCTCCGGGCCGGGGCCGGCGCGACAGCACATGGCCGATGGACCAGCCCCGCGCGCGGGCGTGCTCCAGGAGCCCGGCCGCATTGGCCCGCCACGCGGCGTGGGCGGGGCGCGGCTCCTCGTCGCTGTCGGCGGCGAGGCCGACGGCGTCCAGGCACAGGAGCATGACGCCCTCCGACCCTGGCCCACGCTGCGCGCCCATCACGCGGCCATCTCGGCCGGCGCGGCTTCCAGCACGCCGGGCCGGTCCCAGTCTCCCTCCGGCCGCAGCAGGACCATGGGCGGACTGGCCAAACCGACCGGCGGGCCCATCGGCTCCAGGTCGAACTCCATCTCGCGATAGGCGTAGCCGGAGAAGGTGAAGACCGGCCGCCCGGCGCGGGGGCGGCCCTTGAAGTAGCGCCGCCAGAACGCCTCGCCGCGCACCTGGGCGTGACCGATCAGCCGCCGATAGCCCTTGCGCGCGGCGAGCTCAAACGCCGCGCGGCAAAGCAGGAGCAGGGCGGGCCCGCCACGGTGGGCCTGCCGCACCGCCAGACGCTCCAGCTTGGCGAATTCGCCGAACCAGCGCAGCCGCACCACGCCGACGGGTTCGCGCCCGAACCGGAGCAGCAGGTGGGTGGCGCCGCTCAGGTCGTTGCCGTCGAACTCCTCCTCGTAGGGGCAGGCCTGGTCGCCCATGTAGACCAGGGACCGCACGGTCTGGACCTGGGCCATCTCATCGAAGGTGCGGACCACGCTGACGGCGTAGCCCTGCGCCGCTTCGCCGCGGGTCTGGGACGCGAGCCTCATGCCGCCACCGCCGCAACGAGAGGCGCCTGCCAGACCAGCCCGCTGTCCGATCCGGGCAGATCGACGAACCCCAGCCGCTCGCGCATCAGCCGGTGGCCCGCCTCGGTCGTCGGCCGCGCGAATTTCGGAAGCGGCCCGACCGCGCCGGCCATGACCGCCCGCGCGCCGTCCACTACCCGGCGGGCCGAAGTCTTGGTGGTCGCCGCGACACCCCAGCCGTAGAAGGCATGGATGGTCTCGCCGGGGCCGGCCAGATGCAGCGCGCCAGGCGCGCAGGCGTCGAACGCCTCATCATAGACGGCCCGCAACCCCTCGCCGCTCAGAAGGACGAAGGCCAGGACCCCGCAGAGCACGCCGTCTTCCTCGGTCACGAACAGGGACGCGCCTCCGGTCAAGTCCTGGACCCGGTCGAGCTCGTCCGTCGCGACGATACCTTCCCCAATCAGTTGCGCCGCCAGGTCCCTGGCCGCCGCCACCTCCCCCGGCTCCGCAGGGCGAACCTCGAAGGGCGCCAGGTCGCGCCGCAGCCTTGCGGAAAACTCCACCGAATGCCTGATCAGATTGATGTCCATGGTCGCACCTCCCGATCCGGCAGCTTTGCCAATCGAGAGCGGCCTTGGGCGCCCGCAAAGATTGCAATAGGGTCCCTGCAGAAGTGCCGGGGGGGGCAAGGATGGGCGACGTGACGAAAGGACGGGCGGACTGGTCGAACCTGCGGGTGTTCTTCGTCGTCGCGCAGACCGGCGGCATCAACGCCGCGGCGCGGGCCCTGGGCCTCAACCCTTCCACGGTGACCCGCGCTGTCGAGGAGCTGGAGCGGCAACTCAATGTGACCCTGTTCCACCGCGGTCCGCGGGGCGTCACGCTGACCGAGCCTGGCCAGACGGCGTTCCAGCGTGTCCGGACCATGGAGAAGATGGCCAAGTCCCTGGAACTCGAGGTCGCCGACAACGAAACCCTGCCGGAGGGACGCGTCCGGCTCGCCGCGCCCGATGGGATCGCCGGCTACTTCGTCACGCCCTTCCTGCCGGAATTCCTGCGGGCGCACCCCGGACTGGATCTTTCCATCGACTGCGGCCTGTGGCCGGACCGTCCGCTCGACGGGGAGGCCGACCTCACTCTGACCTTCAGCGAGCCGACCCAGCCGGACGCCGTCGCCCAGCCCATCGCCCACGTGCACTACGCGCTCTTCGCATCGCGCGAGTACATCAGCCTCTACGGCGCCCCGAAAACCATCGAGGAGATGCTGCCGCACCCCTACGTCCACCACGCGGCCCAGACACACCAGAAGGAGCTCTGGGGACCTCGTGTGGAAGCCTGGCAGGTCCTGACCCACAAGCGCATCGAGACCAATTCCAGCGCGGTGACTGTCCAGGCGGTGCGCAACGGCGTCGGGATCGGCGCGATGCCGACGGCAATCGCCTCCGTGGAGCCCGATCTGGTCATGCTCGACGTGCTGAAGGTGGGGCCCGCCAAGCTCTGGCTGGTCCACCACCGTGACGCCGTCCGCCCCGCCCGCGTGCGGCTTGTGAAGGACTGGCTTAGGTCGATCTTCGACGCCCGCGAGCGCCCCTGGTACCGGGCGGAGTTCGTCCATCCCTCGGAGTTCCCACCGGAGACTCGGATGGCCGACCCACCGGCCGAGACCGGGACGCGAAGGGCCAGCTAGAGGCCTCGATCGGCGAGATCGGCGTTCTGAGGGCGCTCCCGGCCCGCGCGCTGTCCGGCAAAGCGGATATTTGTCGCAGGGATCAACCCCTATGCCGCGGGGTGGACCGCAGCTTCGCCTTCCGCCAGATTGACATCCACCTTCGGCGCTGGTTACCCGTCCGGCGCGGGAACGAGAGGCTCCCGCACCGGCGGAATCGGGGCGAACGCTCGGCGCGCGACGTCCAGGGGCGGCGGGATTTCTCCGTTGACCGACAGCGGGAGCTGCATCACGCACTGCACACCCGCTGGCGGGAAATCGATGCGGGCCTGACCGCCGCTCTCCTCACCGAAACTGCGGGCGATCAACCGCGTGCCGAAACCGGTGTGCTCCGGCGGGGTGACCGCAGGGCCACCACTCTCCCGCCACAGCACGCTGATATCTCTGGCGCCGACGTGATCATGGGCGAGGTTCCACAACAGTTCGACGTGACCTTCCGCTACTGACAGCGCACCGTATTTCAGGGCGTTGGTGGCAAGCTCATGCAGCGTCAGGGCGACAGATACCGCCTGCTGAGGGCTGAGCCTCACCGCCGGTCCATCGACGGTGAATCTGGCGCCGCCAGGGTGGTCATGGGGCGCCAGGGCCTGGTGCACGATCGTTCTGAGGTCCGCCCCCGCCCAATTTTCCTGAACCAGAACGTTGTGAGCTTCCGAGACCGCCATCAGGCGGTTGGTCAGGTTGCGCCTGACCGCCGGATCCACATTCGCAGCCCGGAGGGTCTGCTCGGTGATCGACTGCACGATGGACAGCGTGTTCTTGATGCGATGATTGAGCTCGTTGAGCAGGAGCACACGCTGGTCGTCGGCAAGCTTCGCAGGCGTCTCGTCCCGGAGCACCTTCAGAAGGCCGGTCAGCCCGGGGCCGTAAATCCCCATGGTCATGCCGTTGGACCAAAAGCGCGAACCGTCTTTCCTCTGGTGTCAGCGGGTGTCCTCCGCTCGGCCGTTCTTCTTGGCCTTGGCGATTTCAGCCATATCGGCGCCGAGCTCCCGGTCGGGAACCGTGAAAAGTTCTCGAAAGGCCATTCCGATGGCCTCATCGCGGCTATAGCCCAGGATGACCTCGGCGCCGCGGCTCCAGGTCGTCACGAGCCCATCCAGGTCCATGGTGAAGATCGCATAGCCCAGCGCGTTCTCGATGATCAGCGAGGACAGTCGTGAGTCATGGTCTGCTGGCATGGTCTCCTAACCTCGCGCTAACGCGGCAGGACGCCCCTTCGCCCACTTTGCCGCCGCTTTATTCCAGCTGGCCGACATAGGCTCGGCGCCCAGGTCGCGACGATGACCCTTAGGCCCGCCGCTGCAGGCCCTGCTGCTCCAGCCGCCACTTGAGTTGGTCGAAGCGGTCCTGGCCGAAGAAGGCCTCGCCTCCGAAGGTCATCATCGGCACGCCCCAGTGGCCAGCCGCGCGCTGGGCGAGCTGATTGGCCTCCACCGCCGCCGCGAAGGGCGCGGGATCGGCGTCGACCGCGGCGGCCATCTCGGTGAAGTCCAAGCTGGCCCGCCGGGCCGCGCGGGCCAGCTGGTCGCCCTCGTGCCAGTTGTCCGTCCCGCCGCCCCAGATCATGCGGCTGACCTCGTCCAGAAAGGCCAGGCCCCTGCCCCGCTCGGCCGCCGCCACCCCCAAGTGGGTGAGCCGGTGGATGTAAGGCTGCGTCATCCGGTAGCCCTCCTGCGGCGACTGCTGAACCGGATCGGGCCGAGGCCAGCGGAACGGCAAGCCGAGGAACGCGGCCTCGCGGAACACGTCGGTCATGAAGTAGCGGATCCACAAGGGGTCCTGCTGCTCGAAGAACTCCGGCGTTCGCACCGCCAGCGGATAGACCGGGCGCACATGGCAGGCGACGTCGTAGTCCCGCTCCAGCGCCACTAGCCGCGGCGTCACCAGATAGGAATAGGGCGAGCGGAACGACCAGTAGAGGTCGAAACTGAGCGTCATGGGGGCGCCTCCCGAGACTTGACTGGATATTGTGACACAAGGTGTGCCATAAGTTTACCGACAGCAAGTGGAGGCGCCCTATGAATTGGCGAAAGATCGCGACCGCGGCGGCCGCCAGCCTGGCGTTGGCGCTGCAAGCCGCACCGGCGGCGGCGCAGGCTCCCGCTGTGGCGGCCAGCTATGACGGCCTGAAGGTCTTCATGTGCGGCACCTCCGGACCCCTGCCCGTCAAGGACCGCGCCAAGGCCT
>PLEH01000292.1 GCA_003136395.1 Phenylobacterium sp. | reverse complement strand
GTCGGCGGTCAGGTTGCCGGTGAACTTCGGATTGGAATAGGCCGGCGACAGTCGCTCCTGCACTTCCCCCGCGTAGTTGACGGCGGGCGCGCCGGGAGCCTGCAGAGTCCAGTCGGACACGTAGGATCCAACACCGCGAAGATGAAGGGAGCCACCCCAGAGCTCGTGGGAATACGACAGATCGACATCGACCCCCGAGGTAACCAGCCGGGACAGGTTCTGGTTCGGGATGTTCATGATCAGGATGTCGTTCGTCGGGCCGCCGCGGATGATCACCGAACAGTTGAATGTGGAGCCGGCGGCACATGCGTTCACGGTCTGTTGCGGCGAAAGCGTTCCGATCAGGCCGTCGATCTTGATGTGATAGTAGTCCACCGAGGCGGCGAACCCGGGGAGCCACGACGGTGAGTAGACGCCGCCTAGTGTGTAGGTTTCACCGATTTCGGGCTGTAGATTGAGGCTTGGCGTTCCCTTGGAATACACGATGTAGGAGCGTCCGCCCTCGGCGGGGTCCGTGATCTGACTCTGGCCTGAGCTGCCGGACGCATAGAGTTCGCCAAGGTTCGGCGCCCGGATGTCCCTGGAGACCGTTCCGCGAAAGCGGATGTCGGTGACCGGCTGGTAGGTCAGGCCAACCTTCCACGTGGTGGCGCCGCCGCTCGTGGAATAGTCCGTGTAACGCGCAGCCGCATTGAGATCGAGCGACCGGGCCCAGGCGACATCCTTGGCGAGGGGCACGAGGACCTCGGCGTAGGCCTCCTTCACATCGACGGAGCCCTGGGCGGGTTGCGGGTTCAGGGACATCAGGCCGCCGAGGCGGTTGACCAGGTTTGCGGGGAAGCCGCGAATTCCGGTCCCGACCAGCGTCGATGAGGTCACCGAGTCCACCCTCTGATCGAGGCTCTGGTGCCGGAATTCACCTCCAATTCCCAAGGCCACCGGACCGGCCCAAGTCGAGAACGGCTCTCCGCGCAGGTAGGCGCTGACCGTTTCCTGCTTGATCAGGGTCGAGTACGGCATGTCGTGCACGACGTATGCCCGCGCGGCCGCCGACGGAGAGCCGTCACCCAACAGATTGATCGGCACGCAGCCCGGATAGAGGCCGGGGTTGGTCAGGTCCGTGCGGCACACGATGCGTCCCGTCGCAGGATCTCGGACAGAATCTGCTGCGGCGTAGAGGCGAGTCGCATCCACATTGTTGGTGACGAGGTATTGCCCGTCATTCTCGCCAAAGCTGGCGGTCGCGCCGTAGGCCCAGGTTCCATGCTTGCCGTCGAAGCCGGCGGACAGGTTGGTGGTCGTGTTCAGGAGATTGGCGAAGGTGTAGCCCAGGTCGCGACTGATCCGGTCGATCGCGAAGGATGAAATGTTCTGCGTCGTCATCTGGTTTTGCAGATTGGCCGGAAGGAAGGGATTGCCGCTGAAGACCGTGATCGGGGTCGCGCCAAGATTGAAGATCGCATAGCCCTGATCGAAGAAGGTCCGCCCACGATCGACAGCGCCCTGCGCGTAGAGCGTGATCTCGCTGTTGAGGTCGTAGGTCAGGCTCCCGAAGACCGTGTCGCTCTTCAGGCCCGACTGGATCGGCTGCACCATGTCGGTGCCGTCGGAGTTGGCGGCCGCGGCCGCGGTGATCGGATGGCCGAGATTGAAGGGCGCCGTGACGCTCCCCGGAAGGAATTGGGTGCCAGCCAGCGGACCGGTGGTGATCACGCCCCCGAACGAGGCGACCTGCTGCACGCTCGGCAGGATCTGGACGCGGGGCGTCGCGCCGGCGACGGTGACCACACCCCAGTCGGAGCGGCCCCACGGTCGGTCGTGCTGGCTTCCGATCTGGTCGTAGTATTCATGGGTGTAGCTCAGGAGAACATGACCGCGGTCATCCTGGAACGCCCGGCCCCCGGTCAGCTCTGTTTTCCACGAAGCGCCGTCGCCGTATCCCGAGATGCCGCCCTGCACCAAGCCTTTGAAGCCGGTGAAGGTCTTGTCCAGGATGAGGTTGACCACGCCGCCGACGGCGTCGGATCCGTACTGAGCCGAGGCGCCGCCGGTCACAATATCCACGCGTTTGACGACAGCGCTGGGAATGACGTCGATGCTGTAGTCGCCTCGGGTGGTGTTCGGCACCACGCGTTGACCATCGACCAGCACCAGCGTCCGGTTGGACCCCAGGTTTCGCAGGCTCAGTGTCGAGCCGCCCAGGCCCAGGGTCGGCTGGTAGACGTTCTTCGACGAGGGCGAGCCGTGGAATTGCGGGAGCTCGGCGATGGAGTCGCCCAGCCGCCCCGGGTTGGTGGCCTCAAGTGCGTCTGCGGTCACGGTGGTGACAGGGGTCGGCGCTTGATAGCCGTTCCGGATGACCAGTGAACCTGTGACCACGACCTCTGAAGCCAGATTAGGGGTTCCTGCGGGGGACGCGGACGGCGCCGGTGTGGTGGGAGCGGCCGTGGTGTTGGTAGTGGTGGCGCCGGCGGGGCTGACCTGGGCCAGCGCCGATAATGGCGTCAGAGCCGAGCAAGCGAACGCGACGGCGGCGAGCCTCAAGCGATCCATATTCGCACCTCCCTGGCGGCCTCGCTTCCGGGGCCGAATTTTGGTGTTTCGAAGACACCTTGATTGGAGTCATAGGAAGAATGTCGACATTTGACAATCCTCCTCGTGACCCCATGATGCGGATGCCTCGCCGCCAACGGACGGGGCTTCGTCCTGGCGGCGAAATAGCAGGCTTGGGAGGCGAGGCGCGGTGTCGGACAAAAGCGAGGCTGCGCCCCCTGAGCCGGCGCCCTACGACCTGCGCGCGGGCTGGACCGCGGTGGTCATTTTTCTCCTGCTCTATGCGTTGGGCTGGCTCGACCGAAAGATCATCGCGTTCCTGGTCGACCCGATCCGGCACTCGCTCCACGTCACCGACTTCCAGGTCAGCCTGCTTCAAGGCGTGGCGGCAGTGATCTTCTACCCGCTGTTTGCGCTGCCCATCGGCTGGATGGTCGATCGCTTCTCGCGCCGGCGGATCATCTTCTGGGGTCTCATTGTCTGGTCGATGTTTGCGATCGCGAGCGGACTGACCAAGAACTTTGCACAGCTGCTGATGGCGCGGGTCGGCGTGAGCGTCGGCGACTCGACACTGCAGCCGGCCACGAGCTCCGCGCTTGCGGATCTCTTTCCCAAGGAGAAGCTCACCACAGCCATGGCGGTGTTTGGGTTGGGCGGCATCTTGGGATCTGCGATCGCAGTCGCGTTGAGCGGCGTCGTCGTGGGCTTCACGCAGAGCTCGCCCGGCTACAACCTGCCGATCGTGGGCTTCGTCGAACCCTGGCAGTTCGTCTTCATCGTCACCGGCGCGCCGGGGCTGCTGATGGGCTTCCTGCTGTTCTTGATCCCCGAACCCGTACGCCGCCGCCGCGGCCTCGTCTGGCAACAGGTTGATGGAAAAGGCTTCGGCGGCGCGATCGGTTACATGCTCGCGCACAAGCGTTTTTATCTGTCCCACTTCATCGGCTTCAGCGCCGTCGCGATCATGGGGGCGACTTTGACCGCCTGGACCCCAGCCCACTTCACGCGCACCTATGGACTCCCGGTCGCCCAAGTCGGACTCACGATGGGCGCCATCCAGATCTCCCTGGGCGCGATCGGCATGGCGGGCCCGGGCTTCATCATCGACCGCATGATCCGGCGCGGTCATCTCGATGCGCACCTCTGGTATTTCGCCTTCGCCGCGGTGGTGTTGGGCCTAAGCGGCATCGGCATGGGGCTCGCGCCAAACGCCGGTTCGGCGTTTGTGGGGCTGGCGTTCCTCGACCTCTCCGTAGGCTATTTCCCAGTGGCCGCGGCCGCTTTGCAGGTGGTCACGCCCAACCGCTACCGCGGCCAGGTGACCGCGACGTTCTTGATCTTCCTCAGCGTCATCGGCCAAGGCCTAGGGCCCAGCATCACCGCCGCCTTCACGGATTTTCTGTTCAAGGACGATCACAAGGTCGGCGCGTCCATCGCTCTGACCTATGCTGTCTGCATGCCGATCGCTGCGGTCTGTTTATGGTATGGACGGCGGGGCATGCGAGTCGCCCATGAGGCGAGCGATACAGCCTGAAGTTGGTCTAAGGTTGCTGCAACGATTCGGAGGATCCTGATTGGCCATGGCCAATACCAGAGCGCGCCGCGAACCGGGGCATAGCTTGCTTCGCACGCTGCCGGAGCAGATCGCAGACGAACTCGGTTCGGCCATCGTCCAGGGCAAGCTGCCGGCGGGCGATCGGCTTCTCGAGATCGCGATCGCCGCCGAATATGGCGTGAGCCGCGCGCCGGTGCGCGAGGCCATCCGCCTCCTGGCCCGCCGTCGCCTCGTCGACTTCTATCCTCGGCGGGGGGCCTATGTCGTGGCGCTCACGACGGAGAAGATCATCGACATGTTCAACGTGACCGCCGTGCTGATCGGCTTGGCCGCGCGTTATTTCGCGGCCATGGCGAGCGATGAACAGCTCGAGCACTTCGGTGAGCTGCTGGCGCAGCTGGAGGCGCTGGCGGAACAGCCGCACTGCAGCCCCCAGGATTTCGCGTCGGCCGTCTGGCGGATGACCACTTACTTCAGCCGAAACTGTGGCAGTGACTCGATCGCCGACCTGCTGGACCACCAAGTCAACGAGACCGCATGGGGCACGCTCTACCGGCAGATGACCGCCGACTTCATGACCCAGGCTCGCCGCCAGGAGGCCGCAGCCCAGCTCCGAAGCCGCTATGCGGCCTTCCTTGCCCGCGACGGCAATCTCGCTGACCAGATCAGCCGCGAGATGACCTATCTGTCGCGAGGCTATGTGCTCGCGGCCCTCGCCGCGGCGCGCGGCGACCAGATGCCCGACGAGCGCCGCCTCATCGTCTGACCGGCGTCCGCACTCAGACGCTTCCGAGCTATTCACCGCCTATCAGGAGGCGGCGGGCTCGCTTCCCGTCCCCACGCCCTAAGCCGGCGTTGACAGAAATGTCGACATTTGAAACACTGACATCATGTATGGCGCGAGAGACGCTGGCCGGGAGGACATGAGCGATGACGACCTCCACTATGGCTTTGCCAGCGCCTGAGCAGTGCGTGATCCGCTATTTGCTGCACAGCCGGGCGCAGGCTCACCCCGACAAGGCGTTCGCCACCTTCGCCAACGGCGATCCGGATTGGACCGCGGCTGAGGTGCTGGCCGATGCCCAGGATATGGCGCGGATGCTGCGGGCGCAGGGCGTGCGCCAGGGCGACCACGTGGCGATGTGGCTGCCCAACAGCCGCCAGGCCATCACCGTCATCTTCGCCGTCAACTATCTGGGCGGCGTCATCGTCCCGCTCAACCAGGCCTATCGGGGCCGGCTGCTCGAGCACACCATCGCATTGTCCGATGCGAAGCTGATGTTCGTGCATCCGGACCTTCTGGACCGGCTTGCCGAGGCGGAGTTGGCTCAGTTGACCACGCTGCTGGTGGCGGGCGGAGCAACGTCACCCTCTCCAAAACTGAAGGTGGTCGATCCCGACACCGCGGCCCGCGCCGACGACCTCGAGCTGGAGCGCGAGATCCAGCCTTGGGACCTGCAGTCGGTGATTTTCACCTCCGGCACGACCGGACCGTCCAAGGGCGTGATGGTGACCTATGCCCAGACCTTCGCCGGCACGACCCAGCAGCTGGTCTCGCGCAAGGATGACGACCGCGGCCTGTTGCACGCGCCGCTCTTCCACACCGCCGGGATTGGCGCGGTGGTGGGCGCGCTCATGACCGATGGGTCGGTAGGCGTCCTGGAGCGCTTCAACACCGCCACCTTCTGGCGCGACGTCCGCAAGGTGGGCGCCACGCGCGCGGTCATAGTCGGGTCGATGGCTTCGTTCCTGCTCTCGCAGCCGGTCAGCGAGGACGAGCGGGAAACCACGATGCGCATCGTCATCATCGCGCCCGTCAGCCCCGAAACCGTGGCCATGGCCAAGCGCGCGGGCGTGGACTGGTACACCACCTTCAACATGACCGAGACGTCTCTGCCGATCATCACCCAGCTGCGTCCGGAGAAAACGGGAGAATGCGGTCGACCACGGGCGGGGGTGGAGGCGCGCATCGTCGACGACAATGACGTCGAGGTCCCCCGCGGCCAAGTGGGGGAACTCATCCTGCGCACCGACCTGCCCTGGTCGCTGACGGTCGGCTACTACAAGAACCCGGAAGCCACGGCGCGCGCGTGGCGCAACGGCTGGTTCCACACCGGGGACGGCTTCCGGGTCGACGAAGATGGCGACTACATCTTCATGGACCGCCTGAAGGATGCCATTCGCCGCCGCGGGGAGAACATTTCGTCCTACGAGGTCGAGGGCGAAATCTGCGCCCACCCCGCGATTGAGGACGCCGCCGTGATCGGCGTGCCCAGCGAGCACGGTGAGGACGAGGTGCTGGCGGTCCTGCAACTCGCACAGGGGGCCCAGGTGACGCCCGAGGAGCTGCTGCGGTTCCTCCAGCCGCGCATGGCCCACTTCATGCTGCCCCGCTACGTGCGCGTGATCGACGCCTTGCCGCGTACGCCGACCCACAAGGTGCAGAAGCACGTGCTGCGCACCGAAGGGATCACGCCTGAGACCTGGGACCGCGAGGCCGCCGGCTTCAAGGTCACGCGCGACCGCATCGGCGCCGTCTAACTGGAGTTCCCATGTCCGAAGAACTGGTCACCTACGAGGTCCGCGACGGGGTCGCATACCTGATGCTGAACCGGCCCGACAAGCTGAACGCAATGAGCGACGCCCTGTCGGACCGGATGATGGCGTTGTGGGCCGAGGTGGAGCGCGATCCGCAGGTTAAGGTCGCCATCCTGTCCGCCGCGGGCAAGCACTTCTGCGCGGGCGCGGACCTTGAGGCCACGGACTTCAGCGGGGCACTTCCCGGCATCCGCCAGCACCAAGTCTATACCAGCAATGGGATCAGCCGATTCAAGCCGGTCGTGGGGGTGGTCCAGGGCTACGCGCTGGGGGCGGGCTACGCGCTGGCGGTTTGCGGCTGTGACGTGGTCATCGCGTCAGGGGACGCCCTGTTCGGCTTCCCCGAGGCCCGCGCCGGCGTGGCGTTGGGCCCGCCGCAGCCGTCCAGCTACATGCCCTTCAAGGTCAGCCTGGAGTTCATGCTGTTGGGCTGGAAAGGCGGCCAGTTGATGCCCGCCGACCGAGCCTACAGCCTCGGCCTGGTCAACAAGGTCGTTCCGCGGGAGGCGCTGATGGACGAAGCCAAGGTCTGGGCCCACCAACTCACCCTCATCCCGCCACTGTTCGTCCGCTCGGTCAAGGCGGGACACTACCGCGCCGCGGCGGGCCACACCGCGCAGTCCGAGCGCGATTACCTGGAGTACGTCCTGCCCCAGGCGGTCAGCGACGATGCCAAGGAAAGCCTGGCCGCGCTGCGGGAGCGCCGCGACCCGGTCTTCAAGGGCAGCTGACACCGCTTTCGGCCGCGCCTGAAGCGCGTCCCCCACCATCAGAGAGGAGCGCGGCATGAAGGCCGTTTTGAGCCGGCAGGTCGGCGGACCGGAAACGTTGACCATCGAGGAGGTCCCGACGCCCGCGCCCGGCCCGGGCGAGGTCCGGGTCGCGGTTCGCGCCTGTGGCGTCAACTATCCGGACGTGCTGCTGCTGCGCGACGCCTACCAGTTCAAGCCGGAGCGCCCGTTTTCTCCGGGCGGCGAGATCGCGGGGGTGGTCGACGCCGTCGGCGAGGGCGTCACCGCTGTTAAGGTGGGCGATCGGGTGATCGGCGGCGCGCTTTGGGGCGGCATGGCGGAGAAGATGGTCATGCCCTCGGAACGTTGCATTCCGCTGCCGACCGGCATGTCCTTCGAGGAGGGCGCCGGCTTCCTGACCACCTACGGGACTTCCTACCACGGCCTGAAGCAGCGGGGCGCCTTGAAGCCGGGCGAAAGCCTGCTGGTTCTGGGGGCAGGCGGCGGGGTCGGCCTGGCGGCCGTCGAACTGGGCAAGGCGATGGGCGCGCGCGTGATCGCGGCGGTGTCCAGCCAGGAAAAGCTCGATCTCGCGCTCGCGCACGGGGCGTCGGGCGGTTTCATCTATCCGAAGGAGGTCGGCGACGATCCGGCGTCCCTGAAGGCGCTGGCCGCCGAATTCAAGGCTGGCTGCGGCCCTGACGGCGCGGATGTCGTCTTCGATGTGGTCGGCGGACCCTACGCGGAGGCGGCCCTGCGCGCCATTGCCTGGGAAGGACGCTTCCTGGTGGTGGGGTTCGCCGCGTCCCCGCCACGGATGCCCTTGAACCTGATCCTGCTCAAGGGATGCAGCGTGATCGGCGTCTTCCTGGGCGCTTATAGCGAGCGCAATCCCAGCGTGCGCAAGACGAATGTCGCCGAGCTGGTGAGGCTCTTCGAGGAGGGAACGATCCGGCCCTTCATCTCCCGCACCTTCCCGATGGAAGAGGCCGGAAAGGCCGTGGCCTGGCTGGCCGATCGCAAGGTGCAAGGGAAGGTCGTGGTGACGTTCCCTTGAACGTCCCAACCGCTTTGGAGCGCCTTGCCCGGCGGTTGGGCGGCGATGGAGCCCGGGTCACTGAAGTCGGTCGTCTGTCCGGCGGCGCCAGTATGGAGACGTGGACCTTCGGCTTCGAAGGCAAGCGAGGGCCGGAGCGCCTGATCCTTCGCCGCCGCAGCGGCCCCTTCGATCCCGGAGCCGCTCGCTCGATCAGCCTCGCCACCGAGGCCGCTCTCATCCGCGCCACGGGCGCGCGGGGCGCGCCGGTCCCGCCCGTGCGTCACATCTGCGACCAGGCTGACGGCCTGGGCGAGGCCTATGTGATGGGCCGCGTCGACGGCGAAACCCTGGGCAAGCGGATTGTCTCCGACCCACGGTTCGACGCCGTGCGCGGCGATCTGGCCCATCAGTGCGGCAGAGTCCTGGCTCAGGTCCACGCCACCCCGCCGCCTGAGGGCGTGGTCCTGAAGACCATCGATGGGGTCAGTGAGCTCGACCGCTATGAAGAGGTCTACCTCTCGACCGGCGCGTCTCGCCCGATCTTAGAACTGGCCTTCCAGTATTTGCGCAATCACCTGCCCGAGGCCGCGGAGCCGGTCCTGTTGCATGGCGACTTTCGGAACGGCAACCTGATGTTCGATCCGCAGGCCGGCCTTGTGGCGGTGCTCGATTGGGAGCTTTCCCATATCGGTGACCCAGCCGAGGACCTGGGCTGGATCTGCACCAAGTCTTGGCGCTTCGGGCGTCCCGACCGGCCGGTGGGCGGGTTTGGTGACTATGCGGACCTGCTGGCCGGCTACGCAGCGGCCGGCGGGCGGCCCATTGAGCTCTCCCGCGTGCGGTTCTGGCAGATGCTGGGGTCGCTGCGGTGGGGGGTCATCTGCCTGAATATGTACATGAGCTGGGCCAACGGAACCGATCGATCGGTCGAGCGGCCGATGATCGGGCGGCGGGCTTCGGAAACCGAGGCCGATCTTATCGCGCTCCTGGAGGAAGGCCTTTGATCACCCATCCGCGGGCTGAGGAACTGGTGGAGGCTGTGGCAGAGTGGATCGACCAGATCCGCCCTGGCCTTGATCCACGCAATGCCTTTCTCGGCCGCGTCGCTGTCAATGCGCTGGCGACAGTGGGCCGGGAGCTCGCGAAAGGAGCCGCCGCGGAGGCCACCGCCGTGGCGAGAATGAGCGAGGTTCTCGGGCGTTCGAGCAATTACGACGACCTCAGCGGCGAGCTTTGCGCGCGTATCCGCGCGGGCAGTCTGACGGTCGAGACGCCGGGCTTGTTGAGAGCGCTAAGCGAGATGGCGGTCGCTCAACTCGCGATCGATCAGCCCAGCTATGGCTGAGTCGATGGGCCAAAAATCTGACAGGCTCCACGCTGCGGGCATCATCGCCGACGGGACCGTGAGGCCGTCAACGCCGCCGACGATAGCGTCCCCCGCCGACGAGGTCTTGGTGGAATTCGTGTGATGAGTGCGGCCACCAGAATCGTTGTTGCTGACGTCCGGAACTCAGGCCTTTCAGGCTTCGCATTCACTCAAAGGTTCTAGAGGAAACGCCGCCATGGACTTCGACCTGCCCCCCGAACTCGTCGCCTACCTCGCCGAACTCGACGCCTTCATCGAGGCCGAGATCAAGCCGCTGGAGCAACAGGACGACAACATCCGCTACTTCGATCACCGGCGTGAGTACGAGCGCACCGACTGGGAGGCCGGGGGCCTTCCGAAGAAGGAATGGGAAGCGTTGCTGGGCGAGGCCCGGCGGCGCGCCGAAAAGGCCGGCCACTTGCGCTTCGGCTGGCCCAAGGAGCTGGGCGGCAAGGGTGGGACGCAGCTCGAGATGGCGGTGATCCGCGAGCACCTGGCCGCCAAGGGGCTTGGCCTGCACAACGACCTGCAGTCCGAGCACTCCATCGTCGGCAACAACCCCTTCATCCTGATGTTCAAGGAATTCGCGACCAACGCCCAGTACGATCGCGACGCCGAGAAGTTGCTGGCCGGCCAGTTGCGCACCGCCTTTGGCCTCACCGAACCCAACCACGGCTCCGACGCCACCTTCATGGAGACCACCGCCGTCCGCCAGGACAAGGATGGCCAGCCCGGCTGGCTGATCCGCGGCGAGAAGATGTGGACGACGGGAATGCACGTGGCGACCCACGTGATGGTCTTCGCCCGAACCTCCGGCAAGGACGGCGATGCGGCGGGGATCACCTGCTTCATCGTCCCGGCCAACACCCCCGGCGTGAAGGTCGAGGAGTATCTCTGGACGTTCAACATGCCCACCGATCACCCGCGAGTCAGCTTCACAGATGTGTGGATCCCCGAGGACAGCTATTGGGGGCAGATCGACAGGGGCTTAGGGCTCGGCCAGAGCTTCGTGCACCAGAACCGCATCC
>PLEH01000107.1 GCA_003136395.1 Phenylobacterium sp. | reverse complement strand
GTGGCGACGGCGATGTCGGCGATGGTCGCGTCTTCGGTTTCGCCGGAGCGGTGGGAGAGGACGGCGGAGTAGCCGTTGCGGATGGCCATGTTCACGGCGGCGAAGGTTTCGCTCAGGGTGCCGATCTGGTTGACCTTGATCAGGATCGAATTGGCCAGGCCCTTCTCGATGCCCATGCCCAATCGCACGGGGTTGGTGACGAACACGTCGTCGCCGACCAGCTGAAGTTTCGAGCCGAGCCTGTCGGTCAGCAGCTTCCAGCCGTCCAGGTCGTCCTCGGCGCAGCCGTCCTCGATGGTGACCAGCGGGAACTTCGCCGCCAGGCCGGCCAGGTAGTCGACCATGCCCGCGGAATCGAACGTCTTGCCCTCACCGGTCATCACATACTTGCCGCCCTTGAAGAACTCGCTGGCCGCGGCGTCGAGGCCGAGCACGAAATCCGTTCCGGCCTTGAAGCCCGCGCTCTCGCCGGCCTTCATGATGAAGGCCAGAGCCTCTTCGGCGCTGCCGATGTCCGGGGCGAAGCCGCCCTCGTCGCCGACATTGGTGTTCTGGCCGGCGCCCTTCAACTGGCCCTTCAGGGCATGGAAGATCTCCGCGCCCATGCGGAGCGCCTCGGCGAAGGTCGCGGCGCCGGTGGGCAGGATCATGAACTCCTGGATGTCGATCGGATTGTCGGCGTGGGCCCCGCCATTGATGATGTTCATCATCGGCACCGGCAGGACCCGGGCCGAGACCCCGCCCACATATTTGTAGAGCGGCAGGGCCGCCGAGCCCGCCGCGGCCTTGGCGGCCGCCAAGCTGACGCCCAGTATGGCGTTGGCTCCCAGGCGGGACTTGTTCTTGGTGCCGTCGAGATCGATCAGCATGCGGTCCAGGCGCCGCTGGTCCTCGGCGTCGGCGCCGGCCAGCGCGTCATAGATCTCGCCGTTCACCGCATCGACGGCCTGCAGCACGCCCTTGCCGCCGTAGCGCGTCTTGTCCCCGTCGCGCTTTTCCACCGCCTCGTGGGCGCCGGTCGAGGCGCCGGAGGGCACGGCGGCGCGGCCCATGGAGCCGTCCTCCAGGATCACATCCACCTCGACCGTCGGATTGCCGCGGCTGTCGAGGATTTCGCGGGCGGTGATGTCGACGATCTCGGTCATGGCGGTCTCTTGGGAATCCTCGGGTCGCTGGGAGCGCGCGAGGCTTAGCCAGCTTCATGCGTTCGGGCAACTTGACTTGGCTCCGTCACGCTTGCTCATGCGGCCAACTGGAGGACCCCATGCTGCTCGTTGAACGCCAGGACGCTGTCGCCGTCGTCACCCTCAACCGCCCCGAGGCGATGAACGCGCTCTCCAAGGCGCTCAGGGCCGCCCTGCGCCAGGCGATGGTCGAGCTCGACGCCGACCCTTCCGTAAAGGTGGTGGTGCTCACAGGCGCCGGCGAGCGGGCGTTCACGGCCGGGCTGGACCTGAAGGAGCTTTCCACCGACCCGCTGGGCATGGGCGCGGCCAACGCCGTCGATCCCGCGGAGAACCCGGCGCGCGCGGTGCTCGCCTGCTCCAAGCCCATCGTCGGCGCGATCAACGGCGTGGCGATCACCGGCGGGTTCGAGGTGGCGCTGGCTTGCGACGTGCTGATCTGCTCGACCAACGCCCGCTTCGCCGACACCCATGCGCGGGTCGGCATCACGCCCGGCTGGGGCCTGTCGCAGAAACTGAGCCGCGCCATCGGCCCCTACCGGGCCAAGGAGCTGTCGCTCACCGGCAATTTCCTCTCCGCCCAGCAGGCCTATGACTGGGGCCTGGTGAACCGGGTCGTCGAGCCGGCCGAACTGATGCCGGCGGCGCTCAAACTGGCCCACGAGATGGCCTCCATCGAGCTCGACATGCTCGTCACCTACAAGGCGATGATCGACGACGGCTATGCGCTCTCGATGGGCGACGGCCTGGCGCTGGAGCACGAGCGCTCGGTGGTCCACAACGCCATGGTCACGCCGCAGATGGTCGAGGCCCGCCGCGCCGCGGTGCAGGCGCGGGGCCGGACGCAATAGCCGTCAGGCGCAGCCTTCAATGTAGGTGATCGAGCGGCTGCCCACGGTGAGCCAGTCCACCCGACCGTCGGCGTTGGTCCCGTATTTGACGCCCCGCCGACCGCCATGCGTCCAGAAGGTCAGGTCGTGGGCGGGTTCTTCCAGATAGGCCGCGGTGGCGACCTCCAGCGCGGTTCCGTAGGCTCGGCGGATATCGGCCTCTCTTGAGCCAACGCCAAAGCCCCGATCGGTGCGCAGCCTGCCCGGCCCGTCGACGCTGATGCGGGTGATGACGCCGTTTTCCGCCATCACGAAAACTCCCGGATAGCCCGGAACCTGGTCCTGTCGACACTCGAAGCTGTCGACCCCTGCGGTGGGCGGCACGCGCAGACGGAAGAGCCGCACCGCGTCGCGCTCGCGCATCCCGATGCGAAGCTTTCCCCAGCCCTCCGCTGTGAGCGGCGGCGGGGCGGCCGCCGCGGGTCCCGCAAGGGCGACGGCGAGGGTGGCGAGCAAGGCGAGTCGAAACGGCGACATGGGCCGCGATCCTAAACTCAGGTCGCGGAATCGGAAACGCCGGCCGCGAGGCGCGGCCGGCGTTTCGGGATCGATGCGGCAGGCGCCGTCTCGAAGTAGCTAGTCTTCCTTCGGCGTCAGGACCTGGCGGCCCTTGTACATGCCGGTCTTCAGGTCGACGTGGTGCGGCCGCTTCAGTTCGCCGGTTTCCTTGTCCTCGACGAAGGAATTGGCGCCCAGGGCGTGGTGCGAGCGGCGCATGTTGCGGCGCGACGGGGATACTTTGCGTTTCGGAACGGCCATCGGAAACTCATCCTGGCGTGGAAATGAGGCCGGAGACGATCAAGGCCGCCGACGTGAGCCGGGACTTATGCATGAAACCCCTCTCCGATTCAAGCCGGGCGAAGGGTCTTCCACAGCCGCTTGGGCGCCACGTGGGTCCAGGCCAGACGCAGCACCAACTTCAGGGTCGCCTCGTCGATGGCGTCGAGCCGGATGTAGGTCCAGCCGTGGTGGCCGTAGGTCTCGGTGGGCTGCACCGCGCGCGGATGTTCGGCGGCCATGTTCAGCTGATCCTCGCGGTCGAGCTTGACGACCGCGACGTTGTCCCACCCCAGCGAGGTGAAGAGGGCCGTGTTGCTCGTCACCCCCAGCATGGCGAAGATCCGCGCCTGCACCCGGAACGCCGGCCGGCGCCGGTGCAGGTCCTCGTAGGCCTCGGGCAGGCCGAGAGCGAGGCGGCGGAGGTCCACGCGCGTGGCCACCGAGGTGTCAGGAGAACTCGCCGTAGCCGCGCGCCATGGCCGCCGCGAAGGCCGGCAGCAGGGCGAACAACAACAGCTCGGCCCACAGGAAGCCGCGAACCGAGGCAACCTGGCCGTCGGTGGGGGCGGCGCCGGCCCGGCGCCAGCGGATGTAGGCTATGGTCGGCGGCACGGAGAGCAGGCCGATCAGGACGAAGGTTCCCATCTTGGCCTGGAAGAAGAGGTTGTGGCTGCAATAGGCCCAGCCCTTCGCCGCATAGACGGCGCGGGCGAACCCCACGGCCAGGATCAGGCCGGCGAGAATTCCGTACCAGAGGTCGATGCGGCCCACCCTCGCGACCGTCGCCAGATCGGCCCCGCGGCGCACCATCACCAGCTCCGCGGCCAGGACGCCGAACAGGGCGAACACCAGGAGGTGGTGCCCGATCGGCAGGCCAAGATCGAGCATGCCAGCGCCTCCCCTAGACTAGCCGGCTCCTGTTGCGCGCCGCGCCGATGAAGCTGGCGAACAGCGGGTGCGGATCGAACGGCCGGCTCTTCAGTTCCGGATGGAACTGGACGCCGATGAACCAGGGATGGTCAAGCCGCTCGCAAAGCTCCGGCAGGACTCCGTCCGGCGACAGCCCGGTGAATCTCAGGCCGGCGCCCTCGATGGCCTCGCGGTAGCCGATGTTGACCTCGTAGCGGTGGCGGTGGCGCTCGGAGATGGTCGATGTCCCGTAGATCTCGGCCACTCGGCTGCCGGGCGTGAGCACCGCCTCGTAGGCCCCGCAGCGCATCGTGCCGCCAAGCTCACCGCCCTCAGTCCGGAACTCTTTGTCGTTGCCGCGGACCCATTCGGTCATCAGGCCGACGATGGGCTCCGAGGTCGGGCCGAACTCCGAGGACGAGGCCTGGTGGATGCCGGCCAGGTTCCGCGCCGCCTCGATCATCGCCATCTGCATGCCAAAGCAGATGCCGAAATAGGGAATCTCATGCTCGCGGGCGAATTTGACAGCCCGGATCATCCCCTCCGAGCCACGCTCGCCAAAGGCGCCGGGGACCAGGACGCCGTGCACCCCAGTCAGGCGCTCGCCGATCATCTGCTCGTCGCGCTCGAAGGCCTCGCCTTCGATCCAGTCGAACCTCACCCGCACATTGTTGGCGACCCCGCCATGGGCCAGCGCCTCGATCAGGGATTTGTAGGCGTCGGTCAGCGCCGTGTACTTGCCGACGATGGCGATGTTCACCTCGCCGTCGGGGTGGGCCAGCGAGTGGGCGATGGATTCCCAGCGGCCGAGGTTCGGCGCGGGCGCGGTTTCCTTCAGGCCGAAGACGTCCAGCACCTCGGTGTCCAGCCCCTGCTCGTGATAGTCGAGCGGCACGGCGTAGATGTTGGACGAGTCCATCGCCTGGATCACGGCGCTCGCACGCACGTTGCAGAACAGACCCAGCTTCTTCCGCTCCCCCTCGGGAATCGGCATCTCGCATCGGCAGAGCAGGATGTCCGGCTGAATGCCGATTGAGCGCAGCTCCTTCACCGAGTGCTGGGTCGGCTTGGTCTTCATCTCGCCGGCCGTCTTGATGAACGGCAGCAGCGTCAGGTGGATGAAGCATGCATGGCCGCGGGGCAGCTCCTGGCCCAGTTGGCGGATCGCCTCGAAGAACGGCAGGCCCTCGATGTCGCCCACCGTGCCGCCGATCTCGACCAGCACGAAATCGACGCCCTCGCCCGGATCGGAGAGGACGAACTGTTTGATCTCGTCAGTGACGTGCGGGATCACCTGGACCGTCGCGCCCAGATAGTCGCCGCGGCGTTCCTTCTCGATGATGGTCTTGTAGATCTGGCCGGTGGTGATGTTGTCGTTGCGGGTCGCGTTGACGCCGGTGAACCGCTCGTAGTGACCAAGGTCCAGATCGGTCTCCGCGCCGTCGTCGGTCACGAAGACCTCGCCGTGCTGATAAGGGCTCATGGTCCCCGGATCGACGTTCAAATAGGGGTCGAGTTTGCGCAGCCGCACGCCATAGCCGCGCGCCTGCAAGAGCGCGCCGAGAGCGGCTGACGCGAGACCCTTACCCAATGAGGAGACCACGCCGCCGGTGATGAAGATGTACCGGGCCATGGGCGTTCAGAGTAGCCGTGATTCGGGTGGGCGCCGCCTCAATCGAATCAAACGGCTCACGACTATTTCTGCGGCGGCGCGGCGGGCGCGGGGGCCGGCTGGGCGCCGTTCAGGAACGGGTTGTTGATGGTGGGCGCAGGCGCTTGCAGCGGCGACGGCGCGCTTTGCGGACCGCCGGGCTGGGCGGTGCCGGCCGGCGGCTGGGCCGGCTTCTTCTGATTGAGCAGGGCCGGATCGACCGCGTCGATCTTCAGCCGGTCAACGACCGAGGAGGCGCCCTTTTCGCGGCCGGCCAGGATGGTCAGCAACAGGCTGATGGTGAAGAAGGCCGCGCCCAGGATCCAGGTGGTCCGGGTCAAGAGGTCGCCGGCGCCGCGCACCGACATCATCCCCGACGGGCTGCCCCCGCCGACAAAGCCGCCGCCTTCCGAACGCTGCAGCAGGACGACCCCGATCAGGGCCAGGCTGACGATGATCTGGGCGGTGAGCAGGATGCCAATCAGCATGGGGGTTCTAAGGTCCGGTATGTTCGGGCCGACACAACCTTCACCGAAATGAAGGCCGGGCCGCCGAAATGAAGCGCGGGCTCTATCACCGAGACCGCCCCAAGGCCATAGCTAGGGCGTCGCAGCCCTCAGACAACCGCCCCGGCGCGCCGGATTTGAAGTTCGCCTCTTCCTGGGCCACGCGCAGAGCGAACTTCAAATCCAAAGAGGCGCGCCAGAAGCCCAAGCTTGCTAGTGTCCTTATCGATTCCGAAGTTCGTCCGGCGCTCGCCGCAGGCACATGCGAACTTCGGAATCGGGACAATAGCTCCAGATGAGTTCAGACGCCGCCCTCCTGCCGATCCTGGAAACGAAGCGGATGCGGCTGACGCCGCTGGTCGCCGACGACACCCAATATATCTTCCCGTTGATGGCCGACGCCGAGGTCATGGCCTTCTGGGACATCGGCGAGATCGACGATCCCGACATCATCGCCAATATCGTCGTGGGCCAGGTCGAGGAGATGGCCCAGGGCCGGGCGGTCTACTGGACGATGCGAACCCTTGGCGACAGCCAGTTCATCGGGACCTGCGACCTCTCCGAGATCGATCGGCGCCATCGGCGCGCCGAGGTCGGCTTCATGCTCGGGCGCGAGGCCTGGGGCCAGGGCTATGCCCATGAGGCCATGCAGGCGGTGCTGTCCTATGCGGCGACGCAGGGATTGCGCCGGCTGCTCGCCCGCACTCACCTGGGCAACCGCCGCTCCGAGGCCCTGCTGGAAAAACTGGGGTTCGAAGAGGAAGGCATGCTGCGCGGCCATGTGCTGCGCGACGGCGAACGCCGCGACTGCCGGCTGTTCGGGCTTTTGCTCTAGGGCCGGGGCGCCTATTTCCAGCCCATGAACCCGATCGGCGTCACCGGCTTCGACCACATCGTCCTGCGGATCCGCGACAAGGCCGCGATGCTCGGCTTCTACGAGGGCGTGCTGGGCTTGAGCGTCGACCGCGACCGGCCGGAGCTGGGGCTGACGCACATCCGCGCCGGCGGCCAGATGATCGATCTGGTGACGCTGGACGGCCCGCTGGGGAAGATGGGCGGCGCAGGCCCCGGCCCCGAGGGCCGCAACCTCGACCACTTCGCCTTGCAGGTCCGCCCCTTCGACGAGGCCGCGATCCGGGCTCACCTGGCCGCCCATGGCGTGGCGGTGGTGGAGGAAGGCCGGCGCTACGGCGCCGACGGCAACGGCTTTTCGCTCTATGTGCGCGACCCCGAGGGCAATACGGTTGAACTTAAGGGACCGCCTACAGAGCGTTGATGATGCCCAGGAAATCGGCCGCCTTCAGCGAGGCCCCGCCCACCAGCGCGCCGCCGACTTCAGCCGCGTGCAGGATCTCCGCGGCGTTGGCGGGCTTCACCGAGCCGCCGTAGAGGATCGGCGGCATGTCGCCGTCGCCGCCGAACATCTCGCGCAGGGTTGCGCGGATGGCCCGGTGCATCTCCTCGATCTGCGCCGTCGTGGGGGTGAGGCCGGTGCCGATCGCCCAGACCGGCTCGTAGGCCACCGACCAGGCCCTTCCGGCCAGTTCCGGCGGCAGCGAGCCCCTCACCTGCCCGGTCACCACGCCGAGCGCATCGCCCGCCTTGCGCTGATCCAGGGTCTCGCCGACGCAGACGATAGGCTCAAGGCCCCCGCGGAGCGCGGCGTGAACCTTGGCCGCCACCAGGGCGTCGGTCTCGCCGTAGCCCGCCCGCCGCTCGGAGTGGCCGAGGATCACCAGGCGCGCTCCGGCTTCGGCCAGCATCTCGGCGGAAAGGTCGCCGGTGAAGGCCCCGGAGGCCTGCGGATGACAATCCTGGGCGCCGACCAGCACCGCTGACCCCGCGAGCGCCCCGCGCATCGGGCGGATCAGTGTCGCCGGCGGACAGATCGCCACCCGGGCCCGGCTTTGACCGATCCCTGCCGCCGTGGCCCGCGCCTCGTCGAGCGACGCGGCCAGGCCGTTCATCTTCCAGTTTCCGGCGATCAGGGGCGTGGGAGCGGTCATCTGGCCTCACTTTTGGTAGCTTGGCGCGGTTAAGCCAAGCGAGCGCGCGTGTCACGCGCTTGCGGGGCGGGAGCCGCCTCCACTATACCGGCGCGCACGCCTGCGCCCGGGTTCGGGCCGTGAAAGGGAATCAATGATCGCCGCCATTCGCAGATTCGCGAAATCCTGGGTCGCCACCCTCCTGTTCGGTCTCCTCATCGTCAGCTTTGCGGTGTTCGGGATCGGAAACCGCGACCTCTTCCACGCGAAGATCAGCAATTCGGTGATCACCGCGGGCCCGCGGACCATCAGCATGGCCGAGTACAAGCGCGAGTTCGACGCCTACAAGGCCCAGGTCGAGCAGCAGGTCGGCCAGCCGATCACTCCGGAGCTGGCCGCCGCCAATGGCCTGGACCGTCGGGTGCTGGAGGGCGTCGCCACCCGCGAGGCGTTCGCCGCCATGCTGACCAAGATCGGCGTCCGCCCGGCCGACAAGCTGATCGTCTCGGAGATCCAGAAGATCCCCGCCTTCTTCGACCAGGTCACCGGCCGCTTCGACAAGGTCTCGTATCAACGCCGCCTGGCGGACAACAACCTGACCGTGGCGGCCTTCGAAGGCCGGATGCGCGACCAGCTCACTGAGCAGGAGGCCGGAACCGGCCTGGTGGCGGGTCTCACCGCCCCGCGCGCCTACGCCGCGATGGCGGCGATCTACACGATGGAGAGCCGCGACGCGGCCTATTTCGCCGTCGAACCCTCGAGCGTGCCACAGCCGCCCGCCCCTACCGACGACCAGCTCACCCAGCTGATGAAGGAAAACGCCGCGCAGCTGACCCGGCCGGAGTTCCGCCAGCTGAGCGTCGTGCGCTTTTCGCCGTCCCAGGTGGCGGCCAACATGCCGATCGATCCGGCGGAGCTGCAGAAGCGTTTCAACTTCCGCAAGGACACGCTCTCGACCCCCGACACCCGCACCGTGATCCAGATTCCGGCCAAGGATGCGGCGACCGCGCTCAAGATCGCCGGCGCCCTGGCCAAGGGCGGCGACCCCGCCGCGACCGCCAAGGCGAACGGCGTCGAGGCGATCACCTATGCCAACAAGCCGAAGTCCGCGATCGCCGACCCCAAGGTGGCCACGGCCGCCTTCGGAACCCCGGCCGGGCAGGTGGCCACGGTGAAGGGCGATCTCGGCTTCGCCGTCATCAAGGTGGTGGCTGTCGTCCCCGGCCGCGCGGTGACCCTGGAGGAGGTCCGCCCGGCGCTGGAGGCCGAGATCCGCAAGGACCAGGCGTCCGAGAAGGTCTACGCGCTCACCCAGGCCTATGACGACGCCCACCAGGGCGGCGCCACCCTGGCCGCCGCCGCCGCCAAGGCCGGCGTGCCGGTCGCGTCCCTGGGTCCGCTCACCCAGACCGGACGCGACCTGACCGGCCAGCCGGTCCCGGGCCTGAGCCAGAAGCTGATGCAGACCGCCTGGTCGCTGCCCGCGGGCGGCGAAAGCGAGGTCGAGGACGCCGGCAACGGCGAGTTCTTCGCGGTGCGCGTGGAGAAGGTGATCCCGCCCGCCATCCCGCCGTTCGCGGAGATCAAGCCGGTCCTGGCGCGCGCCTGGACCCAGCGCGAGCTGGTCAAGGCGATGCAGGCCAAGGCCGACGCCCTGGCGGCCCGGGTGAAAAAGGGCGAGAGCCTCGAGGCGGTCGCCGCCTCCGCGGGCTCCAGCGTCACCCCGGTTCCGGGCATAGACCGCCAGTCGATCCAGCAACACACCGAGCTGTCGCAGGACATGCTGAGCAAGCTGTTCACCTCCCGGGCGGGCGATGTGTTCACCGCCCAGAACAGCCACTTCGGCTTCGTGGTCGGCAAACTCACGGCCGTGCACCCCGGCGACGAGACCGCGGTGGCGCGCTCGGCCGAGCAGATCCGCCCGCAGATGAGCGCGGGCTTCTATCGGGAGGTCGTCGAGTCCGCCAATGTGGCCGCCCGCCAGAGGATGAAGGTGGTGATCGACACCAACCGCGCCCGCGAAGCCATCGGCCTGGAACCGATCGACCCGAAGGCGCCCGTCAAGGTCGCGGGCAAGGCGCCCGGCAAGCCCGCCCTCGCGAAATGACCGTCGAGCCTGCGTATCCGGCTTTCGAGCAGGCTTACCAGGCGGGCGCCCCGCAGGTCGTCTGGACGCGGCTGATCGACGACCTGGAGACCCCGGTCTCGGCCTATCTGAAGATCGGCCATGGGCGGCCCTACGCCTTCCTGTTCGAAAGCGTCGAGGGCGGGGCCTTCCGCGCGCGCTATTCGATCATCACGCTGAACCCCGACCTCGTCTGGCGCTGCCGGGGCGACAAGGCCGAGATCGCGGAGGGCGACGATATCGCCGCCGGCCGGTTCACTCCGCAGCCGGGCGGGGCGCTGGACAGTCTGCGCGACCTGGTCGCCGCCTCGCGGATCGAGCTGCCGCCCGGCCTGCCGCCGCCGTCCGCGGGCCTTTTCGGCGCCATGGGTTACGACATGATCCGGCTGGTCGAGCGCCTGCCGGACGTCAATCCCGACCCGCTGAACCTGCCCGACGGGGTGATGACCAGGCCGTCGGTCGTGGCGATCTTCGACGCCATCGCCCAGGAGATCATCCTGGTGACGCCGGTCAGGCCTGGCGCCGCCTCGGCCAAGGACGCCTATGCGGCGGCCCAGGCTCGCCTGCAGGCCGTTCGCACCGACTCCCAGCGCCCGACGCCGGCGCTCAGGGGCGACGGGGTCCCGGAGCCCGACGCCTTCACCTCGCCGATCAGCCGCGAGCGCTATTGCGAGATCGTCGAGCAGGCCAAGGACTACATCCGCGCCGGCGACGTCTTCCAGGTGGTCCCGAGCCACCGGTTCCGCAGTCCCTTCACCCGCGACCCGTTCGCGCTCTACCGGTCGCTCAGGCGCACCAATCCCTCGCCCTTCCTGTTCTATCTGAACTTCGGCGACTTCCAGCTGGCGGGCTCCTCGCCGGAGATCCTGGTGCGCCTGCGCGACGGCAAGATCACCATCCGACCCCTCGCCGGCACCCGACCCCGGGGTTCGACGCCGACCGAGGACCTGGCGCTGGAGCAGGAACTGATCACCGATCCCAAGGAGCACGCCGAGCACCTGATGCTGCTGGACCTCGGCCGCAACGACGTGGGCCGGGTGGCGATGCTGAAGGAGCGCGGCGCCAACGAGGCGCCGGCGACGCCGCGAGGCGTTCGCGGCGCGCCGCGGGTGCGGGTGACCGCCAGCTTCTTCGTGGAACGCTACAGCCACGTGATGCACCTGGTCTCCAATGTCGAAGGCGATGCGCCGGAGGGGCTCGATCCGGTGGACGTGGTGATGGCCGCCCTCCCCGCCGGCACGCTGTCCGGGGCCCCCAAGGTCAGGGCCATGGAGATCATCGACGAACTGGAGATCGAGAAGCGCGGCATAAGCTACGCCGGCGGCGTCGGCTACTTCGGCGCGGACGGCTCGGTGGACACCTGCATCGTTCTGCGGACCGCGCTCTTCAAGGACGGGGTGATGTACGTCCAGGCCGGCGGCGGTGTGGTGGCCGACAGCGACCCCAACGCCGAATACGACGAGACCCTGCACAAGGCCCGCGCCCTGCGCAGCGCGGCGGTGGAAAGCTGGCGCTTCGTCTGAGGCCGGCTACTCCGCCGCCATCGGCAGGATCACCGCCTCGCGTCCGCCACGCACCAGGCCGCCCGGCAAGGCGCCGGTGGATACTCCGTCCTCGAAGGTCACCTGGCCGGACTTCACCGTATAGCGATAGCCCTCGGCCCGCTGCACCAGGCGCTTGCCGCCGGCCGGCAGGTCGGTGACCGCCTCGGGCCGGAAGAGCCGCAGGTTCTCGAAGTCGATGACGTTCACGTCGGCCAGCAGGCCGGGCTTCAATTGACCGCGGTCGTTCAGGCCATAGGCTCGGGCCGTGTCGCTCGACAGCTTGCGGACCAGGAACTCGATGGGGAACCTGTCGCCCTTCACCCGGTCGCGGGCCCAGTGGGTCAGGATGAAGGTCGGCATGCCGGCGTCGGCGATCACGCCGCAGTGGGCGCCGCCGTCCGAAAGCCCAAACAACACATTGGGATGCTGCATGTTCTTGCGGAAGAAGTCGAAGTTGTAGGTCACATAGCCGCCGAGCGGCTGGTAGAAGAGCTCGTGCCCGCCGTCGCGGATCAGCAGGTCGTACATCATCTCCAGCGGCGTCACGCCGGCCGCCTCGGCCAGGGCCGCGACACTACCTTCACGATCGGGCTCGTAGTCAGGCCGCTCGCCCAGCGGGAAGATGCGCCAGAGCAGGCTGCCGGCGCCCAGCGCCGTAGCCAGGGCCGCGTCGCTCGGGCTGGTCCCGAGCACCGCGCGGATCAGCGGGCTGTCTTCGGCGAGCAGCGCCGCGCGCACCTCGGGCTTCTTCATCTCCGCCACGCGCTCGTCGAGCGGCAGAGGCGCGATCTTTTCCTTGAACGTCGGGCTGGCGATGAAGGCGTGGAAGTTCGAGGTCAGGCCGTGAAGGATGCCCGTCGGACGCCCGGCGATCTGCGGGCGGATGTCCATGCCGTGGCGCCGCGATTCCTCGGCGATGTTGTACATCTTGTTGCCTTCGTAGGCGCCGGCCGAGGTCGCCACCAGGGTCACCGGCAGGCCGGTTTCCTGGGCGAAACCCTTCACCCACATCCACTCGTCGTCGTCGCCCAGGTGATCGCTGACCATCTCGAAGACGCCGTGGTTCAGGCCCTTCATGGAAAGGCCCAGCGCCAGCATCTCGTCCGAGCCCGCGAAGGTCCCCGGCATGTGGACGCCCTTCAGGTCCTTGTGCAGCAGCGTCCGCGACGTGGAGAACCCCAGAGCGCCGGCCTCGACGCCTTCCCGCACCAGGGCCGCCATCTCGGCGATCTCGGCGGCGTTGGGCGTGTAGTCGGTGTTGCAGCGGTCGCCGAGAACGTAGGCGCGCACCGGCGCGTGCGGCACATGGGTGCCGACATCGATCGCCCGCGGCTTGGCCTCCAGGGCGTCGAGGTATTCCGGGAAACTCTCCCACTTCCAGTCGATGCCTTCGGCGAGCGCCGAGCCCGGGATGTCCTCGACCCCTTCCATCAGCTCGATCAGGAAGTTGTGCGCGTCCGGCCGCACCGGCGCGAACCCCACGCCGCAGTTGCCCATGATCGCGGTCGTCACCCCGTGCCAGCTGGACGGCGCCAGCAGCGGATCCCAGGTCGCCTGCCCGTCGTAGTGGGTGTGGATATCCACCCAGCCGGGCGTGACGATCAGGCCGCTGGCGTCGATCTCCCGGCGCGCCGGACCGAGGTTCAGGCCCACTTCGACGATGCGGTCGCCATCGATCGCCACGTCGCCCACGAAGGGCTCAGCGCCCGTACCGTCGACGATGGTTCCGCCGCGAATGATCAGGTCACGCATGGCGCGTCCTCCCGGATTTCATGTTCGTTGGGCCAAGTGTGCGCCGTGCCGCAAGGGAAGCGCCAGAGGATTTAAGGCCCTCGGGGTCGGGCACTTCCTTTCCCACTCGTGGGAAAGGGGGACCGTACGCCGACCCCGGCGAAGCCGGGGGAAGAGCGGATGGTGGAAAGGGCGAGCCGGGGGCGCGGCGCTTGCCTCGTCCGCCCGGAATTCTGAGCTTGAGGCCCGCCCTCTCCCCCACCCGCTCTGCGGCGGGCGGTCCCCCTCTCCCGCGTTCCGCGGGAAAGGAAGCGCGCAAAAAACTTGACTCCCAGCCTCTCCCGATGTTCTCCTTTTGTTCCATGTCGTGTCAACCGGAGAAGCGGGCCCGTGCGGAGGCCATGCTGGGCGAGCTCGCCGAGCTTGGCCTGATGGTGGCGCGCGAGCTGGCCGTCCGCACGCGCCAGAGCGAGGACGTGGACCAGACCGTGGCGCTGGCCGGCGCCTTCCAGAAGGTCTCGCGCGTGGTGCGCCTGACCCTGGCGCTCGATTTCAAGCTGGAGCGCGACGCCGCGCGTGAGGCCCGCGAGGCCGAGAGAGCCCAGGCGGAAGCCGACGCCGAGGCCGCCGAACACCGCGAGGCGGAGGCCCTGTGCGCCGCGCCCACCCGGATCGAGGCGCGCAAGACCCGCGTCAGCAACCTGCTCAACCGTCTCATCTGGAACGAGTGCGAAGGCGACGCCGACGAATATGAAGTGCTGTCCGACGACCTCTCCGCGCGCCTCGACGAAGCGGCCTTGAGCGCCGACTTCGAGACGCTGCCCATCGAGGCCCTCGCCCGGCGCATGATCGCCGACATGGGGCTGTCGGGCGAGCTGACCCTCAGCCTTTGCGAGACGCCGGCCGCGGACGTCCCGGCGCCGCA
>PLEH01000213.1 GCA_003136395.1 Phenylobacterium sp. | reverse complement strand
CGCCTTGCCAGGCAACCCGACCAGCTGGCGACCGACCAAGGACGGCATGCAGCTGATCGGCGCCAACGGCCAGGCTGTGATCGCCTTCCATCGCTGGAGCAACAGCCTCTTCGTCTCGCGCCGTTCGAGTGGCGTGGACATCCAGCTGCGGCGCGGCGGCCGCGCGGGCGGTTCGCGCGCTGGGCGCCGAAGCCGTGATCTTCGATGGCGAAGGCCGCGGCGCCGGCGCCTCCGGCAATCCGGTCGCCCTGGTGGCGCCGCGCCTGGACGCCGGCCTCGCCGAGCCTGCCCAGCTGTTCGCCCAGGCCTTCCGGCGGGCCGTCGCCCTCTACGCGGACCTGCCGCAGATGATCGTGGCCCGCGGCGCCCTGCAGTTCCCGGTCCAGCCTGCTGACCCCGGGCGCTTCGCCAAGATCGCCGCCTCGGACCTGTTCGAGCCCGGCGCGCTGGCGATGCTGTCGCCGTCGCAGGCGGGCCGGCGGATGGGCGAGGCCGCCCCTGAGGCGCTGGCGTTCAACGACGCCCTGGTGATCGAGCCGCATCGGCTGTTGGCCGCCTGGGCGCCGGAGGTCCGCGACGCCGCCGTCGACGCCATCGAAGCGGCCACCGAGCCCGGAAGCGAGCGCTGGCGGCTGCTCGACGCGGCCGGAGGGGTGCTCGCCACGGCCGACGCGGTGATCGTGGCCGCGGGGCTGGCCTCGGGCGAGCTTATCGCGGGCCTGCCGCTCAGCGCGGTGCGCGGCCAGGCGAGCTGGACGGCGCTCGCCGATCCGCCCGGGGCGGCGGCCTTCGGCGGCTACGCCATCCCCACCCGAGACGGGGTGCTGTTCGGGTCCACCAACGACCGCGACGACACCGAGAGCGATCTGCGCGCGGAGGATCATCGCCGCAACCTCGAGACGCTCGCCCTGGGCCTGCCGCGTCTCGCGGAACGGCTGGCGGACGCGCCGCTTGAGGGCCGCGCCTCCATCCGGGTCTCGACGCCCGACTATCTGCCGCTCGCCGGCGCCGCGCCGGGCGCGCCCGCCGGGCTCTTCGTGCTCACCGGCTTCGGCGCGCGCGGCTTCACCCTGGCGCCGCTCCTGGCCGAGCACGTGGCGGCTCTGGCGTTGCAGGCGCCGTCACCGCTGCCCGCCCCGCTGGCGGCCTTCGTCGATCCGGCGCGTTTCGCCCGACGCGCCGCCCGGCGCGGTTCCTAGGCAACCCAACTTGGCCGATGTAGGTTGACCCAGGGGACGGCCTTTTCACGAGGACTCGACCGATGAAGATCCACCTCGCCCTCGCCGCCTCAGCCGCGGCCTTCCTGACGCTCGCCGGCGCGACGGCTGGCGCCGCCGACAATCCCGCCAAGCCGGCCGCCCGCAACCAGTGCTTCTGGACGCGCAACGTCACCGGCTTCGCCGCCCCCGACGACCATACCGTCTATGTCCGGGTCAACTACCGCGACGTCTACCGGCTCGACCTCATGGTCGCCTGCCCGGACGTGAACTGGAACCAGCGGATCGCGCTGGTGTCGCGCGGCGGGTCGAACATCTGCTCGGCGCTGGACGCCGAGATCGTCAGCCACGCCACCGGCATCGGCCGCCAGCGCTGCCCGGTGAAGACCCTCACCAAGCTGACCCCGGAAGAGATCGCCGCCCTGCCCAAGCACGCGAAGCCCTAGGCCGGCGCCGCGAGCCTCGCTGAGCTGGAGGACGGATGGTGGACGCGACAGGGATCGAACCTGTGACCCCCTCGATGTCAACGAGGTGCTCTCCCGCTGAGCTACGCGTCCATGACCGTCGTCTCGGGAAGGCGGGGATATACCGACGAGGCCATCCGCGCGCAAGCGGGAGGCTTGCCTGGGCGATTAGGCGGCGATCATCCGCTCCACCTCGGAGACGATCTCGCGCAGGTGGATGGGCTTGGAGAGCACCTTGGCGCCTGCGGGCGCCTGGCTGCCGGCGGCCAGCGCCACGGCGGCGAAACCGGTGATGAACATGATCCGCAGGTCCGGGTGCAGGGCGGCGGCCTGGCGGGCCACCTCGATGCCGTCCATGCCGGGCATGACGATGTCGGTGAGTAGCAGGTCCCATTCCTGGTCGAGCACGGCGGCGGCCTCCTCGCCGTCGGCGCAGGCCATCACCTCATAGCCGGCGCGCTCCAGGGCGCGCGCCAGGAAGCCGCGGAGGCTGTCGTCGTCTTCGGCCAGGAGGATGCGGGGCATGAGGTCTCTTGCGGCGGCGGGCTGGCGACAACGTGGGAAAGTTCACGAAACACCAAGAATAGCTTCGGTTCAGTAAAGGCGCGATGAACTGTTTGACCTGCAGGCGGCGTTGGGGGGCCATCTACCCTTTGACCGGGGGGGCCGCTTCGGCGTTCTATGGCGCAGATGAACGCCTGGGAGCCACTCGCCGCCGAGGATGCGCCTGCGCGGGCGGCGTTTGGCCTGCGGCGGGCCGCCGCCGACGGCCATCCGCCGCCGACGCCCCTGGTCTTCGCCTCGCCCCATTCCGGCCGCGACTATCCTGACGACATGATGTCGGCCGCCGCGCTCGACGCCCAGACCATCCGCCGCTCCGAGGACGCCTTCGTCGACGACCTCATCGCAGCCTCGTCCGAGCTGGGGACCGCGACACTGACCGCGCGCTACGCCCGGGCCTACATCGACCTCAACCGCGAGGCCTTCGAGCTCGACGCCGCCATGTTCGCCGACGAGCTGCCGGAATTCGCCCGCGCCCGCACCGCCCGGGTCGCCGCCGGCCTGGGCGCGATCGCCCGCGTGGTCTCCGAGGGCCAGGAGATCTATGCGCGCAAGCTGATGTTCTCCGAGGCGCGCGGCCGCATTGAGGGCGCGCACCGGCCCTATCACGCCGCCCTGGAGCGGCTGATCGCCGAGGCCCACCGGGCGCACGGCTTCGCGATCCTGATCGACTGGCACTCAATGCCCGCCGCCGCGGCCAAGGCTGGCGCGCGCGACCGGCCCTGCGACTTCGTGCTGGGCGACCGGTTCGGAGCGGCCTGCGCGAGCTTGCTCACCGCCCGGGTCGAGCGCGAGCTGGAGGCCATGGGTTATCGGGTGGCGCGCAACACCCCCTACGCCGGCGGCTACACCACCGAGCACTACGGCCGCCCGGCCCGGCGGACCCACGCCCTGCAGATCGAGATCAACCGCGGCCTCTACCTCGACGAGGCGACGCTGACCCCCACGGCGGGGTTCGCGCGGCTGAAGGCCGACCTGGAGCGACTGACCCGCGCGCTGGCCGCCACGGACTGGACGGCGCTGAAGGCGGAGTGATTTTCCATCCGCCGGGATGAGCGGGACAAGGGGAGAGCCGGGCCCCGGGCCCAAAAAAAGCGGCTCCCGAAGGAGCCGCAGTTCATAGGGAGGAAACGCCCAGGAAGGGCAGAGGCGGCAAGGCCGCCTCACCAACCCAATCTAATGTGCAGTGCACAACAGCGCAAGCGCCTGCGACAAAAACCTGCGTTTTCATGACGGTGTACGTCAAAAGACCAGAGATTTCCGCGCCTTGCGTGGGCCGCCGCGGAACGCATTTAGGTTGCAACGCACAACAGCTTGGCCATGACACGGGGTCGGCCGGGTCGCAGAGGGCCAGTTCAAGCTGGCGGTTGGGCCTTGTCTCCCCTACAAGCGCGCCTTCCTCGCTCCCCCGAGACCTTTCCCCCCGAGACCCGCCTTAGAATCCCATGTCGCTCCGCAACATCGCCATCATCGCCCACGTCGACCACGGCAAGACCACGCTCGTCGATCAGCTGCTCGCCCAGTCGGGTGTCTTCCGCGCCAACGAGGCTCACGCCGAGCGCGCGATGGACTCCAACGACCAGGAGCGCGAGCGCGGCATCACCATCCTGGCCAAGTGCACCTCGGTGCTGTGGCACGGCGAGGCCGGCGACACGCGGATCAACATCATCGACACCCCTGGCCACGCCGACTTCGGCGGCGAGGTGGAGCGGATCCTCGGCATGGTGGACGGCTGCGTCCTGCTGGTCGACGCCGAGGAAGGTGTCATGCCCCAGACCAAGTTCGTGCTCGGCAAGGCGCTCAAGATGGGCCTGCGCCCCATCGTCTGCCTGAACAAGGTGGACCGCGCCCACGCCGATCCCGACCGGGTGCTGAACGACGCCTTCGACCTCTTCGCCGCCATGGGCGCCACCGACGACCAGCTCGACTTCCCGCACATCTACGCCTCGGGCAAGCAGGGGTGGGCGACGCTGGACATGGCCAAGCCGAACGACACGCTGGCCCCGCTGTTCGACATGATCGTGCGGCATGTGCCGGAGCCCAAGGCCATCGCCCGGAAGGACGGGCCCTTCCAGATCCTCTCCGTGCTGATCGAGAACGACCCCTTCCTGGGCCGGCTGCTGACCGGCCGCATCGAGAGCGGCAAGGCGACGCCGGGCCTGGCGATCCACGCGCTCGGCATCGACGGCAAGGAGATCGAGCGGGGTCGGATCACCAAGGTGCTTGCCTTCCGCGGCCTGAAGCGCCAGCCGGTCGAGGACGCCGAGGCCGGCGACATCGTGGCCATCGCGGGCCTCTCCAAGGCGACGGTCGCCGACACGCTCTGCGCCATGGACGTCACCGACGCCCTGCCCGCCCAGCCGATCGACCCGCCGACCATCTCCATGACCGTCAGCGTCAACGACAGCCCGCTGGCCGGCCGCGAAGGCGACAAGGTGCAGAGCCGGGTCATCGCAGCACGCCTGCTCAAGGAAGCCGAGTCCAACGTCGCCATCCGGGTCTCCGAAACCCCCGACAGAGACGCCTATGAGGTCGCCGGCCGCGGCGAACTGCAGCTGGGCGTCCTGATCGAAAGCATGCGCCGCGAGGGCTTCGAGCTCTCCATCAGCCGCCCGCGCGTGGTGTTCCGCACCGATCCCGACACCGGCGAGCGGATGGAGCCCATCGAGGACGTCATGATCGACGTCGACGACGAATTTTCCGGCATCGTCATCGAGAAGCTGTCGGCCCGGAAGGCCGAGCTGAAGGACATGGGCCCCTCCGGCGCCGGCAAGACCCGCCTGTCGCTGATGAGCCCGTCGCGCTCGCTGATCGGCTACCAGGGCGAGTTCCTGACCGACACCCGCGGGTCCGGCGTGCTGAACCGGGTGTTCAGCCACTACGAGCCCTACAAGGGCGCCATCGACGCCGGCCGCAAGGGCGTGCTGGTCTCCAACTCCGAGGGCGAGACCGCCGCCTTCGCCCTGTGGAACCTGGAAGACCGCGGCACCATGTTCGTGGGCGGCGGCGAGAAGACCTACCAGGGCATGATCATCGGCGAGAACAGCCGCGGCGACGACCTCGACGTCAACCCGATGAAGGCCAAGCAGCTCACCAACATCCGCTCCGCCGGCAAGGACGAGGCCGTGCGCCTGATCCCGCCGCGCCGCCCGACCCTCGAACAGGCCATCGCCTATATCGAGGAGGACGAGCTGGTGGAGGTGACGCCCAAGTCCATCCGCCTGCGCAAGAAGGTCCTGAACCCCTCCTTCCGCAAGAAGCGCGTCAAGGAAGACTAGACGGCCGGGCGCGAGGGTGAGACGCCTGTCGTACGGAGATCAGTCATGAGCCTCGTCGGCCCCGCCAAACCGCCCCGCCACTATCCCACGTCCGCGGCCAAGTGCGCCGACCTTGTGGTGCATATCGTGGGCCTGACGCTGGCCCTGGTCGGCGGGATCGTGCTGCTGGTCTTCGCGGTGCGCGCCGGATCGATCAGCCGGGTGGTGGGCGTCTCGATCTATGGGGCGGGCGTGCTGGCCATGCTGGCTTTTTCCACCGCCTACAACTTCGCCAAGGCCCAGTACCGGCCGCTGCTTCGCAGGCTCGACCACGCCGGCATCTTCCTGATGATCGCCGGGTCCTACACCCCCTTCACGATCCACAACCTGACCGGCGCCTGGGCCTGGGGCATGACCATCGCCGTCTGGTCGATCGCGGCCATCGGCGCGCTCGGCAAGCTCTTCCTGCCCAAGGTCGGCCGCAAGCTCTGGGTCGCCGTCTACCTGGCGCTGGGCTGGCTGGTGGTCATCGCGCTGAAGCCGATGATCGACCACGTCTACTGGGTCGCCCTGCTGCTCTTGGTGGCCGGGGGCGTGCTCTATTCAACCGGCGTCGTCTTCTATGTGAACAAGCGCCTGAAGTTCTCCCGCGCCATCTGGCATGGCCATGTGGTCGCCGCCGCCGCCGCCCACTGGACCGCCGTCCTGATCGGCGTGGTGCTCGCCAGCCACAGCTAGTAGCCGCGACAAGCTTGGCTAGGACGTCGGCGGAAGGTCGCTGACCGCGACGAAGTTGTTCATGTTTTGTTCTTGACTCTTGACGCAAACAGGGTCATGGTTGGGCGCTCGTGGTCTGGTCCCGCGCGCTTGATCGCGGGGAGGGCATTCAAGAGCAGGGGGCGATATGGGCGGGGGTTGGCTGGCGCGGCGCGACATCGGCGATTTCGATGACACCGGAGACTGGATGGCGTGGCGGAATGCTGACGTCGCCCAGCGATCGGATGCCGAGGCCGCCGGGCGCAAAGCTTGGGAGCAGGCGACCCGCAACGGTCAAGACCTGTCAGCTGCGCAGCCGAGTGACGTGGTGGCGATCGGCGCGGGCATCTTGAACCAGGATAACCCGGAGACCATTGCGCCAGATATGGCGCAAGCGACGCCGGCCTCTGACGATCCAGCGCAGCCCGGGCTGCCTCCATCGTCGCCGCCTGCCGCGCCAGATATCGCGCCACCGAGTTACGGAATTGCGGTTGCGAAGCCCGGCGACGGCATCTCCAGGCTGCTGGGTACAAGCAATCCCGCGGCCGTGGGCCGGTTCGCGAGCCTGAACGGCCTGGATGGCGGCAATTCCACACTCGGCGCCGGTCGCAGCTACATCGTGCCGACCCGATTTGATGATGCGTCGCCCGAAGAAGTCGCCGTAGGCAACCATCTGCTGCGGCTGGACAACGCCCGACTTGCAGCAATGCGGCCCCAACCGGCGACTGGCGCGGGGACGACCGACCGCTTTGCGACGCTGATCAACGCGGGGATCAATCCCAGGACAGGCAAATATTCGGCGCGTGAACCGAGTGTCGCCAATTCCAACACGCCACCTGCCGCGACCACGTGGTTGGACCAAAGCCAGGCGGCCAAGGCGTTGGCCGGGGAGGCGGCGTTTAGAGTGGGTCAGGCCGCGGGTATGGTGCGAGGTGGTTGGCACATGGCCAAGGATGCCGGATTCGCGCTCCGGCTGCTCAACGCGCTTGACCCCTACTTTTCCGCGCCGGGCGACGCGGCCCGGGATCACGTGATCGACGCCGGCGGGCGGGTCGTCGGTTACGCGAATAAGGCGATCTCAAACCCCGGCGCCGTCGCTGATGACATCGGCAACCTGGCTCGCCGCGAAAATATCGCGCTGAATCCCGACGCGACGCCGATGGCGAACACCTTTCCCGGCGAGCTGCGGCGGAACTTTCATATCGGCGCCAACCAGGGCCAAGCAGCCTTTGACGTCGGCTCGCTATTTCTCGGCGGGGAATTTGCGAAAGGGTTGTCCCTGACCCGCGCCGTCGAAGCCGCCGACGCGGCCAAGTATGCCGAGTTGGGTCTCGATCCGAAGGTGATCGACTACCTGAACATGCCGTATGAACATCCGGGTCACCACAACATCCCGCGACGCTTCCGGTTTCCCGAGGTTATTGGTGGGGTTCCCCTTCCAAGCTGGATTGCCGGTCAACCACTTCCGGAATTAGTGAGCGACAGCGCATTCAACCTGTCCAAGCCTGACGGCATCACGCGTGGTCAGATGTATGCGTATCACTACCGCGTCGACCCGAAATATTTCGGGGGAAAGCTTCCGAACGGCTCTGGCGGCGGATGGAGCGGAAAGCAGCTCGGCCTACGAAAGTACGGGCCGGCCGAACGGGCTTGGTTTAGCGCTCCCGATGCGCTCAGAGCGCCTGTCGGCAACGCCGTGGCCGGAGCCGCTGCAGCGGATATCTTGCAGAACGACTGGGATCGTCCGTGAGCGTCAAGCCTTGGGCCGTCTTCGTCGCAGGTTTCCCGGACGATACGGTCGAGGACGAGCGGGACATCCTCACCTTCGGCGGCCGGAATGTTGCTGTGGCGATCGGAGAAATCCTGACGCGCCTTGGGTGCGACGTGTCTGCGCCAGAGTATGCCGGGGAGAAGGGCTGGGAGTTCGGCGCCTGGTTCAAGGGCCGACGAGTCTGGTGCCTGATTTCGTCGTTTCACCCGAAGTTCTTCCTGAATTTCGACGACCCGCCCGCATTGTGGTCTCGCGGCAAAGATGCGGCGGCCTACGAAGAGATCGCGCAAAAATTCAGCACCGCCTTGGCGGAAGATCCGCGGTTCCACGACGTCCAGTGGTACTCGCGCGAAGAGGGCCCGCCCGCTCCGACCTTCGCCCCGGTTTCGAAAGGGCAAACCAATGGCCTGTCGAAGGAGGAGCTTTTCGCCCAAGGCCTCGCGCTCGAGATTTATGAGGAGGCTCGCCCTCTCACACGGCGGCAATATTTCGCACGCGTCTTGTTCGGACTTAGCTTCCTGCTCGGTATTGACGTGGTTTGGGGCGGCGTAGTCTTTCTGACGCGAGGGAATATCTGGGGCGTCGTCCTGCTGCCCACGGGCGTCGTCATGGTCTCGATGGCGGTGCTTGGAGCGATGATGATTTGGGGCGGATCTTCCGATGGGCGCGCTTGAGTGACGACCGAGGGCGCCAGCAGCGAAGCTTCGATTTCATGGTGAGACCTTTCGCGGCCTCCTGAGCGGCCCAAGCGTGGGGCCGCCTAATAGCGGCGCTCCATAAAGACATCGGCGCGCACGTATTCGGTCTCGGCCGGCGCGAGATGCTGGAACCCCATGGTGCGATAAAGCGCTAGCGCCGGGGCGAGGCTGGAGTTGGTCTCCAGATAAAGCCTGGGAACGCCGTCCTCGGCGCCGGCCGCGATGCAGCGCTGCATGAGGAGCCGCCCGAGCCCCGAACCGCGCAGGGTCTCCGACACCGTCATCTTGGCCACCTCATAGCCGCCGTCGGCCATTTTCAGCAGCGCCACGCATCCCACCGCTTCGCCGGCCTCGATCGCCATGAAAATCCGCCCACCCTTGGCGATGATCTTGCCCTGCGGGTCGCCCAGCACCTGCCGGTCCTTGGCCTCCAGGGTGAAGTACTTGGAGATCCAGGCCTCGTTGAGGGTGCGGAAGGCCTCGGCGTGCTCAGGCGCGAACTCGACGATCTCCATGGACGCGCGGCCTCCCCCCGGGTCATGAAGGCAAGGCTTGCCCTCACGCAGATGATCTAATGCCCAACCCGATCTTCTCAAGCCTGCCGATGACGATCTTCGAGGAGATGTCGGGCCTCGCCCGCACCCTGGGCGCCGTCAACCTGGGCCAGGGCTTCCCCGACGATCCCGGCCCCGAGGCGATCCGCGCCAAGGCGGCGGACGCGGTGCTGAACGGCTACAACCAGTATCCGCCCATGGCGGGCCTGCCGGAGCTGCGCGCCGCGGTGGCCGGCCACTACGCCCGCACCCAGGGCCTCGATCTCGACCCGATGAGCGAGGTGACCATCACCTCCGGCGCCACCGAGGCGCTGGCCGCCGCCTTCCTGGGGCTGATCGAGCCGGGCGACGAGGTGATCGTCTTCCAGCCGCTCTACGACAGCTATCTGCCGGTCATCCGGCTGGCCGGGGGCGTGCCGAAGCTCATCAGCCTGCAGCCGCCCGGCTGGCGGTTCGACCGGGCCATGCTGGACGCAGCCTTCACCGAGAAGACCCGGTTCGTGGTGCTGAACAACCCGAATAATCCGGCCGGGACCGTCCTGCCGGACGAGGACCTGACGCTGCTCGCCGAGCTCTGCGTGGCGCACGACGTCATCGCCATCTGCGACGAGGTCTGGGAGCAGGTGGTGTTTGGCAATGCCAGGCACCGGCCGCTGATCGCCTTCCCCCGCATGCGCGAGCGCTGCGTGAAGATCGGCTCGGCCGGCAAGATGTTCGGTCTGACCGGCTGGAAGGTCGGGTTCCTGTGCGCGGCGCAGGAGCTGACCCACAGCCTCAGTCGCGCCCACCAGTTCCTGACCTTCACCACCCCGCCCAATCTGCAGTCGGCGGTGGCCTGGGGGCTGGAGAACGCCGGCGACTGGTTTTCGACCATGCCGCGCGGGCTGGAGCGGTCGCGTGACCGGCTGAGCGAGGGCCTGAGGCGCGAGGGCTTCTCGGTGTTGAGCTCGCAGGGGACCTATTTCCTCAACCTCGACCTGGCCGCGTCGGGCATCGAGGCGCCCGACCGCGACTTCTGCCTGCGCGCGGTCAAGGAAGCCGGCGTCGCGGCGATCCCGGTCTCCGCCCTCTACGAGGAAGACCCGGTGACGAATATCGTGCGTCTCTGCTTCTCCAAGCGCGACGAGACGCTGGACGCCGGCATCGAACGCCTGGCCAGGGCGCGGGAGCTTGTCAGGCGCGTCTGACAGGTCTCAGCTTGGCCGCCAAGGAGGCCCGCCATGCCTGCAACCCTGCGCCACTTCGCGATCAACGTCGACGACGTGCCCCGCGCCAAGCGCTTCTACGAGGAGGTGTTCGGCTGGAGCTTCACGCCCTGGGGTCCGCCCGGCTTCTTCCAGACGGGCGCCACCGGCGAGGGCCACATGGGCGCCCTGCAGGGCCGGCGCGATATCGGCGGCCTCAAGATGCCGGGCATGGAGATCAGCTTCGGCGTCGATGACATCCACGCGACCGTCGCCGCCATCCAGGCCAACGGCGGCAAGGTCATCATGCAGCCCTTCCACATCGAGACCGTCGGCCACCTGATCTTCTTCCAGGACACTGAGGGCAATGTGGCCGGCGCCATGCAGTACGAGTCCGTGCAGTGGCCGCAATGAGCGTCCTCGGCGATCCCAAACTGCAGGCGCTGATCGACCGGCTGCAGGCGCGCAGCGTCGCCCAGGAGGCCGAGACCGGCGCCTATTTCGCCGAGCGGATCAAGGCCGGCGACCTGAGCTGGGAGGGGTTCGACGATCGCCTGACCGCCTTCATGGCCGACAAGTTCGTCGCGCTCGAGCCGATCAAGGCCGAGTTCTGCCATCTGATGTGCCGCAGCCTCCGGGCCAGGCGGGTCGTGGAGGTCGGGACGTCGCTCGGCGTCTCGACGCTCTATCTGGCGGCCGCCGTGCGCGCGAACGGCGGCGGGACGGTGATCGGCACGGAGCACGAACCGGCCAAGGCCGCCGCGGCCCGGGCCCACTTCGCCGAGGCCGGGCTGTCCCAATTCATCGACCTGCGCGAGGGCGACCTGCGCGAGACCCTGACGGTGATCGAAGGCCCGGTCGACTTCGTCCTGATGGACATCTGGACCGAGATGGCGCGGCCCGCGATGGAGCTGATCACGCCCCACCTGCGGCCGGGCGCCGTGGTCATCGCCGACAACACCGTCCAGGCGGCCCGCGGCTACCAGGCCTTCTTCGCCTTCGTGAAGGACCCGGCGAACGGGCTCACCACCCTGACCCTGCCCTTCGAAGGCGGGCTGGAGATGGTGGTGAAGGGGTAGGCTCAGCAGGTGCTTCCGCCATCCACCACGAAGGTCTGCCCCGTGGTCCAGGCCCCCGCGCGGCTCGCCAGGTAGACCGCCGCGCCGGCCAGGTCGTCGGGCTCGCCAAGGCGCCGCAACGGGGTGCCGGAGCTGGCCCGCTCCTCGCCGGCCGGCGTGTCCCAGAGCGCCTTGGCGAAGTCGGTCTTCACCAGGCCCGGCGCCACGCAGTTGACCCGGATGTTGAAGGGCCCGAGTTCGCGCGCGAGGTTGCGGGCGAGCTGCATGTCGGCGGCCTTGGAGATGCAGTAGGCGCCGATCACTTCCGATCCGCGCAGGCCGCCGATCGAGGAGACGATGATGATCGCGCCGTCCTTGCGCGCCTTCATCTCCGGGGCGACCATGCCGATCATCCAGTTGTTGGCGACGATGTTGTTGGTGAGGATCTTACCGAAGGCGTCGTCGGAGATGTCGAGCTGGCTGCCATAGAACGGGTTCGAGGCGGCGTTGCAGACCAGGATGTCGATCTTGCCGAACGCCTTGCGCGTCTCGTCCATGAGCCGCTGAAGGTCGTCCTTTGAGGAGATGTTGGCGGGCACGGCGATGGCGTGGCCGGCGGAGCGCGCGTTGATGATCGCGGCCACCTCCTCGCAGGGGCCGGCCTTGCGGGACGAGATCACCACCTTCGCGCCGTGGGCGGCCATCTGCTCGGCGATGGCCCGGCCGATGCCGCGCGAGGAGCCGGTGATCACCGCCACCTTGCCGGTGAGGTCGAACAGCTTGCCGGTCAGGCTCGCGGTCATGTCCATCACGTCGCTCATGGCGTCATCCTCTGAAACGGTTGTTTGATTTTCGGCCATTTGCGATGCGGCTTGGCGGCGCGTCAAGGTAAGGTCGCGCCGAATTGGGGAGAGCGTTTCATGCGTGTCGTCGGACGGCTGGCCGCGGCGCTGGTCCTGGTCTTCTCGGTCCTGGTCGCTGTCGTTCTCGTCCGCACCTACACCTTCAAACCGCCGGCGGTCGCCGACACCGCCTTGGTGAAGGTCGCGCCCGCCGTGACCGTGGATGTCATGGCCGCCGCCGGGCGCCTGTCGCAGGCCATCCAGATCCAGACGGTCAGCCACCAGGACCCGGCCGAAGACCAGCCCGGCGAGTGGGACCGGCTGCACGGCTACCTGCAGGGCGCCTATCCCGCCGCCCACGCGGCCATGACCCGCGAGGTCGTGGGCCAGCACACGCTCGTCTACACCTGGAAGGGCTCCGACCCGGCGCTCGCTCCCATTTTGCTGATGGCCCACCAGGACGTGGTGCCGGTGACGCCGGGCACCGAGAAGGACTGGAAGCATCCGCCGTTTTCCGGCGCCATCGCCGACGGCGCGGTCTGGGGCCGCGGGTCCATCGACGACAAGGGCTCGCTGATCACCCTGTTCGAGGGCGTCGAGGCGCTGGCCAAACAGGGGTTCAAGCCCCGGCGCACGGTGATGATCGTCTCCGGCGAGGACGAGGAGGTGCGCGGGCTGGGCGCCCGGGCCGCCGCGGCCCTGCTGAAATCGCGCGGGATCAAGGCCCAGTTCGTGGTCGACGAGGGCCTGGCGGTGATCTCCAACAACCCGATCACCGGCGGCCGGCTGGCGCTGATCGGCCCGGCCGAGAAGGGCTACGCGACCCTGGTGGTGACGGCGAAGGCCAACGGCGGCCATTCCTCGGCGCCGCCCGCCGACGGCGGCGGGGTGGTGACGCTGGCCCGCGCGGTGACCGCCATCGCCGACCACGGCTTTCCCCTGGAGTTCAAGGGACCCGGCGCGGCCATGGTGCAGGCGGTGGCGCCCTCAGGGCCCTTCGCGGTCCGCATGGCGGTGGCCAACGCCTGGCTCTTCAAGCCGCTTCTGGTCCGACAGATCGGATCGAGCGCCGCGGGCGCGGCCCTGCTGCACACCACCATCGCGCCCACCATGCTGAAGGGCAGCCCCAAGGAGAACGTCCTGCCGCAGGACGCCACCGCCTGGATCAACTACCGCATCGCGCCGGGGGATGCGTCGGCGAAGGTGATGGCCCGCGCCAGGGCCGCGGTCGGCGCCCTGCCGGTGACGCTTTCCTGGGTCTCAGAGCCGCAGGAGCCCTCGGCGGTATCCTCCACCATCTCCGACGGCTGGAAGGTGCTCAGCGCGGTCGCCGGCAAGGTGACCGGGGCGCCGGTCGCCCCCGGTCTGGTCACCGCCGGCACCGACAGCCGCCATCTGCAGTCGGTGGCGAGCGACGTCTACCGGTTCCAGCCGATGGAGTTCTCGCTGAAGGACATCGAGATGATCCACGGGACCAACGAGCACCTGACGCTGAAGAACCTGGAGCAGTGCGTGCAGTTCTACGCTCGCCTGATCGCCACGGCGGCGGGCTAGGGCCTCAAGCCGCCTTCATCCGCATATGGCCCAGGTAGTTCCGCTTGCCCAGCGGCACGCCTTTCATCCGCAGGATGTCGTAGGCGGTGGTGGCGTGGAAATGGAAGTTGGGCAGCGAGAAGGACAGGATGAAGTTCTCCGCCGTGAACGGAATCTTCCGGTCCCCGATCTGGAAGGCCACGTCCTTGCCCGCCCAGCCGTTGACCTCGTCCGGCGTCAGCGCCTTAAGCGCCGTTTCCGTCTGGGCCATCATGGCCTGCAGGTCGGCGTAGGGCAGTGGCCCCACCGCGGCCGGCGGCAGGAAGAGGCCGCTCTTCACCCCTTCCAGCGCGCCCACCGAATGGTGCGCCACCGAACGGATCTGGAAATGGAAGGGCAGCATGTCGTCGAAGAGACGCACATCGACCAGCTCGTCGGGATCGGCGCCGGTCTCCTGGCAGTGTTTGGCGCCGCGCTCCAGGAAGCCTGAGACGGCGCCCACCGTCTGCAGGTAGCTCGCCACGCCGAGGTCGTAGAGTGAAGTCGCCATCGCAGGTCCTCTGAGGTGGAAGTCGCAAGTCTTCTGCCACAATGACGGCGCGCGCGGGAACTCAGTTCAGCTGCGAGGCTTCCAGCTCGGACTGGTTGCGGACGTTGAGCGGCGCGAAGTTGGCGCGGTACTCGCTGGGCGTCATCTTGACGATGCGTTTGAAGAGGCTGCGGAAAAAGGCCACGTCGTCGTAGCCCACGTCATAGCTGATCGCCTGCACGGGCTTGGCGTCGCGCTCCAGCATGGCCTTGGCCGCCTGGATGCGCAGCGCCTGGACGTAGCCCGCCGGCAACTGGCCGGTGGCGGCCTTGAAGTGCCGCACGAAGGTCCGCTCGCCCAGGCCGGCCCGTTCGGCCAGGTCCTGGGTGGAAATGCCCGTGTGGAAGTTGGACTGCAGAAAGGCCTCGACGCTGCGGATCCGCTCGTCGCCATGCGCCTGGCCGACGGTCTGCATGGCGTAGCCCGTCTGGTGGATGCGCGGCATGGGCAGCAAGAGCGACTTGGCGCACTTCACCGCCACCTCGTGGCCGCAGAGTTTCTCCACGAGATAGAGGCTGACGTCGACGGAGGCGAACACCCCGCCGGAGCAGAGCACCCGGCTGTCCTCGGTGATGAACAGGTCCGGCCGCCAGTTCACCTTCGGATAGCGGGCCGCGAACTTGTCGGCGAGCGCCCAGTGGGTGGTGGCCATGCGGCCGTCCAGCAGGCCGGCCTGCGCCAGATAGGCCGCGCCCATGCAGACGCCCACCACCAGCGCGCCCTGTCCGTGCTGGCGGCGCAGCCAGGGCAGGAGCGCGCTGTTTTCCACGAAGGCCAGATCCAGGTCGAGCTTGGAGGTCGAGACGATCACGACGTCCGTCCGCTCGACCTCGCTGAGCGCCGCGTGCGGCGTCATGCCCAGGCCGTAGACGCTGTGCACAGCATCCCCGTCCAGCGAGACGATCCGCACGCGGAAGGCCGGCTCGGCGGGACGCTCGTGCAGGTCGTTCCAGAGCTTGCCCGCGAAGTGGAAGATCTCCACCGGCATGATCGCCGTGGAGGAAAACCCTTCCTCCAGCAGCACCACTGTCACATCCAGCATCGCGCGCCCTCCGCACTCTTGGACCCGTCTACGCCGGGCCCCGATCAGGCCCGAGTCATCGGGTCGATCTTGGTCCCCACCTCGGTGATCTTGTTGGCGGGGAAGCCGCTGAGCTTCGAGTGTTCGTGGATCACGCTCTCGTCCTCGGCGATGTAGACGCACAGCGTCTGGTCCTCGGTGACGTAGGATTCGACCCACTGAATGCGCGGGGCGAGCTTGGCCAGGGCGGCGTTGGAGACCGCCGTGGCGCCGGCGTATTCGGCGGCGGTGAACTTGTGCACGCCGGGGATGTGACGCTCGATCAGGTACTTCTTCATGGGTGGCTCCTCACGTTTGCGAGGCCTCAACCTGAACGCACGCTATCACCAGCGATAGATAGCGAAAGCGACATCGTGCGGGGGTGATCGCGCCCAAAGCCCACGCCCGGCGCAAATCCGCAGGCGACCCCTTGCGGTTGCGTCTCCGGCGACGCACGTTCCGGGCACAGGAATTCACGAGGACGATATGCGCGAGATCTACACGAGCTGGCTGGACGACGAAGACGGCGACGACGAGGACAAGGGCCGCCAGCCCGACATGCCGATGACCTCCGGCCCGGTGCAGAACGCGCTCTTCAAGTCGCGGACCGTCTTGGTGTTCGGCGAGATCGATATGCGGCTCGCCGAACGCGTCACCGCCCAGATCACCGCCTTCGCCTCGGAGAGCGACAAGCCGATCCGGATCATCATCAACTCGCCCGGCGGCCATGTGGAGAGCGGCGACACCGTCCACGACATGATCCGCTTCTGCGGCGTCGAGGTGAAGGTGATCGGCACCGGCTGGGTGGCCAGCGCCGGCGCGCACATCTTCCTGGGCGCCAAGAAGGAAAACCGCCTCTGCCTGCCCAACACCCGCTTCCTGCTGCACCAGCCGGCCGGCGGCATGCGCGGCCAGGCCAGCGACATCCAGATCGAGGCCGAGCAGATCATCAAGATGCGCGACCGCGTGAACCGGATGATCGCCAAGGAGACCGGTCAGACCTTCGAGCGGATCGTCAAGGACACCCAGCGGAACTTCTGGATGAGCGCCGAGGAGGCCAAGGAGTACGGCCTGGTGTCGCGGATCATCAACAACACGTCTGAGGTCTAAGCGACCCTCAGCCCCTAGTTCCGCTCATCCCGGCGAAGGCCGGGACCCAGATGGAATAGCTCAGATGCGGGTTCGAACGGCGCCGCGCTCCTCCAGCCCACCTCGGCGTTCGCCGATCTGGGTCCCGGCCTTCGCCGGGATGAGCGGAAACAGGGGCGCAGCGTGACCCGGCCCTGGTGGAAGGGCGCGGTCCTCTACCACATCTACGTCCGCAGCTTTTTCGACTCAGACGGCGACGGGCACGGCGACCTGCCGGGCGTCGAGGCCAAGCTGGACTATATCCAGAGCCTGGGCGTCGACGGCATCTGGCTGTCGCCCATCCATCCCTCGCCCAACCGCGACTGGGGCTACGACATCGCCGACTTCGATGGGGTGCAGCCCGACTACGGCACGGCGGAGGATTTCCAGAGCCTGCTGGACGCCGCCCACGCGCGCGGCCTGAAGGTCCTGCTGGACGAGGTCTTGAGCCATACCTCCGACGAGCACCCCTGGTTCCTGGAGAGCCTGACCGGCGGGGCCGATGGTCCGAAGGCGGACTGGTATGTCTGGGCCGACCCCAGCGAGGACGGGACGGCGCCCAATAACTGGCTCTCGGTGTTCGGCGGCCCGGCCTGGGCCTACCAGCCGGCGCGGCGCCAGCATTACCACCACAAATTCCTGCGCCAGCAGCCCAAGCTGAACTGGCGCAGCCCGGGCGCCCGGGAGGCGGCGCTCTCGGTGCTCGACCACTGGCTCGCCAAGGGTGTCGACGGCTTTCGCCTGGATGTGGCCGGCACCTTCCTCCACGACTCAGGCCTGACGCCCAATCCGCCGGTGCCGATGGCCGAGCGAACCGGCCACGACTGGTCCCACGCCGGCAACCTGCAGCGGCACCTGTTCGATTCCAACCTGCCGGAGAACATCGAGACCCTTGAGGTCATCCGCCACCGCGTCGAGGCGCACTCCGGCCGGAACGGGGGCGATCGCTTCGTCTTCGGGGAATTCTCCGAGGAAGAAGAACGCTGCGGCGCCTATCTCTCGCCGACTGAGGGCCTGCACTCGGCCTACACCTTCGTCCTGCTGCTGGCCCGCAAGCTGACGCCCCAGGTCTTCAAGGACCACTATGCGACGCTCAGCGCCTATCCGGCCCACTGGCCGACCATCAGCTTCTCCAACCACGATGTGGCGCGAACCGTCAGCCGCTTCGGCGGCGAGGACGCCCAATCACAAGGAGGGGGGCCGGAGCTGGCGAAGATGCTGTTCGCCCTGCTGCTCAGCCTGAAGGGCACGACGCTGATCTACCAGGGCGAGGAGCTCGGCCTGCCGCAGGCGGCGCTGACGCGGTCCCAGCTGCGCGATCCGGTGGGCGACCTCTACTGGCCCTATTCCGGCGGCCGCGACGGCTGCCGCACCCCCATGCCCTGGACGCCGGGCCCGACGCTCGGCTTCACCAGCGGGGCGCCCTGGCTGCCGGCCGCGGCCGAGCATGCCGGCCTGACGGTCGCCGCCCAGGAGGCCGATCGCGAGTCCGCCCTGGCCTTCGCCCGCGAGATGATCGCCTTGCGGCGCGGCTCGGCGGCCATGACCGCCGGCGACCTTGAGTTCCTGGACACGCCCGACCCGATCCTCGCCTTCGTGCGCCGCGAGGGGGACGAGGCCATTGCCTGCCTCTTCAACNNCGCGGACGCCGCCGAACTGGCCGGCGCGACCCTGCTCGAGGTCCGCGCCGGCGACGCCGAGCTGCGCGGCGGCTCCGTCGGGCTGTCGGCCCACGCCGCGGTGTTCCTGCGGTTGCCCTAACCCGCTCATCCCCGCGAAAGCGGGGACCCAGGCTTTTTTCGTTTGGATCAAGGCGCCGGTCTCGTGCGGGCTTAGACTCAGCCGACACTAAGACACCTGGGTCCCCGCTTTCGCGGGGATGAGCGGGATAATAGAAGGTCCGGATGGCCGAGGGCGACAGCAAACCGGGGAAGCCCGAGGCCAAGTTCGGTCAGGGCTTCCTGACCGACATCTGGTACTTCGCGGCCCTCTCCAGCGATCTGAAGCCCGGCAAGCTCGCCCGCCATGAACTGCTGGGCGAACCGGTGCTGTTGGGCCGTTCGAACTCAGGCGCCCTCTTCGCCCTGCGCGACATCTGCCCGCATCGCGCGGCGCCGCTGTCGGCCGGGCGTTTTCATCAAGAAGAGTCGGGCTCCACAACGGTGGAATGCCCCTACCACGGCTGGCGCTTCGGGGCCGACGGCGCCTGCGCGGCGATCCCCTCACTGGTGGGCGACCAGGAGATGGACCTCTCCCGCATCCGTGTGCGGCGCTATCCCATCGCCGAGAGCCAGGGCCTGGTCTTCGTCTGGGTGGGCTCGGGCCCGCGCGGCGACAGTGAGCCCACCGAGCCGCCGCCGTCCTTCGAGGGCGTGGTGGGCGGCCGCCCCAAACTGGTCGACCGCATGGAGTTCGCGGCCCACATCGACCACGCCGTCGTGGGCCTGATGGACCCGGCGCACGGCCCCTACGTCCACCAGCAGTGGTGGTGGCGGTCGAAATCGAGCCAGCACGAGAAGGCCAAACGTTTCGAGCCCCGCGAGCAGGGCTTCGCCATGGTCCGCCACGAGCCCTCGAAGAACTCCCGCGCCTACGCCATCCTGGGCGGCGAGCCGCTCACCGAAATCACCTTCCGCATCCCGGGCCTGCGCTGGGAGCACGTGACGGTCGGCAAGCGCCAGGTGCTGTCGCTGACCTGCCTGACGCCGGTGAACGAGACCACCACCCGGATCACCCAGATCGTCTGGTCCGACCACCCGGCCTTCTTCTTCCTTCGGCCCTTCATCGCCTGGGGCGCACGGGCCTTCCTGCGCCAGGACGGCGAGATGGTGAACCTGCAGAACCAGGGCCTGAAGTACGACCCCTCGCTCCTGTGGATCGACGACGCCGACCGCCAAGCCAAGTGGTATCAGCAGCTCAAGCGCGAATGGACCGCCAGCCGCCGGGACGGCCGGGCGTTTGCGAATCCGGTCGAGGCCGTGACGCTGCGCTGGCGGAGTTAGGCCACAAATCAAACACCGTGAGCGGCAAGCGTGGCCGTGGGGGGCCTCAACGGGGGTTGAGGCTTGAGGACAAGGCGCAACGCGGCGGTCCTGCTGGTGTCGCTGGTGGCGCACCTGGCGCTGCTGGTCGCCTGGATGAGCACCCGCCCCGACCCCGTCCCGGCCGAGTCGCCGACCCTGCAGGTGCAACTGGTGCGCCTGGCCCCGAAGGCCGCGCCGGCGCCGCGCGCCGCCCCGCCGCCGCCGGCCCACAGCCTGCCGCACCCCCTGGACATCCATCAGCCGCCGCCCTTGGCGCAGCAGCCCGCGGCGCCGTCGGAGATTTCGCCGGAGTGGCGGGTCAAGCCGGGCGGCGGACCCGCTGACCTGGACGCCGCGCCCTTCACCCTTGGCCGCGCGGGGCTGCGCCAAGCGCGCGCCAGGCCGACCTGCAAGACCCACGGATGGGACCGGCCGCTGAGCTGTCCGCCCGACGACGCCGAGCTGCGGGCCGCGAAGTCCGACCCCGCCAAGGATTCCAGGACCGCCGGGTTCGCGGCCGAGGGCGCCTACAAGAACGCCATGAAGGGCTATCACGAGGCGCCCGGCGCCGCCGGCTACCCCGGCATCGCCTGCGCGATGTTCCATCGGTGCTGAGCCGCCTCAGCCAGCAGACTTTGGCGCGGCCGCCTGCTCGACGCCGACGAAGGCCACCTTGGTCCCCTTTTTCACCGCCTGGCTGAGCTGGCGGACGTCCCAATTGGTCATGCGTACGCAGCCGTGGCTGGCGGTCTTGCCGACCAGGCGCGCGTCCGGCGTGCCGTGGATGCCGAAGGTGTCCTTGGTGAGGTCGATCCAGGTGGAGCCCACAGGATTGTTCGGCCCCGGCTTGATGGTGAGCTTGCCCTCGGCGGTCTTGCCGAACGTCAGCCGCGAGGGATCGTAGGTGTAGGTCGGGTTGGGCGCGACCGTGCGCACCGCCCACTCGCCCTCCGGCGCAGGGCGCTCTGTGGAGCCGACCGTCGCCGGATAGACCGCCAACAGGACATCGCCGCCATAGGCGCGGATCTGGCGTTTGGTCTTGTCGACCTCGATGCGGGTGACCGGCGCCTTCAGCCTGTCGAGACCGAGCGCGGCCACCACGATCTTGCTCCCGACCAGGGCGAAATCGACACCGGGGTTGAGCGTCTTCAGCAGCGCCTCGTCCATGTGGAACCGCTCCGCCAGCTCCTCCAGCGGGCTGGTGAAACCGAGCGCGTCCAGCTTGGCCATCTCGGCCATGTCTGTGGGGATCTTCGCCAGGAACGGGCCCTTCACGTCCTCGGCCGTGATCACGTAGTCGGTCAGCGCGGGTTGGCCGTCCTGGGCCAGCGCCGCCCAGACCTCGGCGTCCATCTTGCCGTCGACCGGCAGGCCATGGGCGGCCTCGAAGGACCCGATGGCGTTCTGCAGGTTGCCGCCGTCCTGGCCGTCGATGACGCCCGGCGAGAAGTGGGCGCGGGCCAGCAGCACCTCGGCGCGCACCAGGGCGTTCTTCCTGGCCTGGGCCGTCACCGGCGGGGCGGTCCAGTCGGCCTTGTCGATGGCCGGGGCGACGGGCGAGATCGATTCCACAATCAGCGGAATGTCGTCGAGCGGCGGGGGCGTGGGCACGTCGGGCGCGGGGTAGTTGCGCGTCGCCGCCACGGCGACCGGCGCGGACGGCGTCGCGGCGGCCGCGGTTGTGGTCGTCGACGTGCTCGTCGCCGCCGGGTCGGAGCAGGCGGCGGCCAGCAGCAGCAGGGGAACGCCAGCGAAAAGGACCGCCTTGTTTAAGCTCATCATGGACCTCGGGTGGACGCCGCGCGTTAGTCGGCGGCGTGAGGTTCAAACCTTCAGAAGCGCTGCGGTTCCTGGGCGGACTGGCCGCAGCCGTCGTCGTCCTGGGCCTCGTCGTGCTGCGCGTGACGAGCAGCGCACCCGCGCGGGCGCCCCCGCCGACGGTGATCGCGCCTGGCAAGCCCTCAACGGCGACCGCCGGCGCG
>PLEH01000123.1 GCA_003136395.1 Phenylobacterium sp. | reverse complement strand
CCCGATATCGAGCTGGCCGCTCGTGTCGCCTGTCGCGCTCATGGTCTCGTCCCCCGCCCTGCCTGGTTCCCTTGCGGCAGGCTAGACGACCTTGCGGCCTGCGCCTAGCGGCTGGCGCCCTGCAGAAGTTGGCCGATTGCGCGCGCGATCGGCGTCCGCGCGCCTTCCCTAGAGCCTTCCATGGACATCGGCGTCTTCATTCCCATCGCGAATAACGGCTGGCTGGACGCAGGCCGGCAATGGCCCTTTGGCGCTCTTGGCGGTGATTGTCTTGTCCGGCTGTCGCCGGCGTGAGAAGGCCGAGCCATGCCCACTACCCACAACAGCCGAACCGCCGACCACGCGATCGATCCGGTCTTCCTCAACCGCTGGTCGCCGCGCGCCTTCACCGGCGAGGACATGCCGCAGGACGCCCTGATGAGCCTGTTCGAGGCGGCCCGCTGGGCGCCCTCGGCCAGCAACATCCAGCCCTGGCGCTTCGTCTACGCCCGGCGCGGGACGCCGCAGTGGGCTCCGCTGTTCGACGCGCTGATGGACATGAACCAGCCCTGGGTGGCCAACGCCTCGGTGCTGGCCTATGCGATCTCCGACCGCTTCCGCCGCAAGCCCGGCGCGGAGCCCACGCCCAACCGCAGCCACAGCTTCGACGCCGGCGCGGCCTGGGCCTGTCTGGCGCTGCAGGCCCACCACCTGGGCTGGGCCGCCCACGGCATGGGCGGCTTCCACGTGGACAAGGCCCACGCGGCCCTGGGCGCGCCGGAGCCCGACTACCGCATTGAAGCGGCCATCGCCATCGGCCGGCCCACCGACGCCAGCGTCCTGCCGGAGAGCTACCGCGCGCGGGAGGTTCCGAGTGGCCGCGAGCCGGTGGGGAGTTTTGTGTTCGAGGGACGGTTGAAGGTCTAGGCGCTATTATACTTCGCATACCCAGATCAGCACCTAGGCAGGGGGAAGTGGCTTCCTGCCGGTGGCGGCTCTGGTCGCGTTGATCTGGTCCCTGAGACCCTCAAGTTTTTTCGGATCAAAGGCGACCTCCCGGCCAATCTGGTCTTCGTGCTCTGCCACTAAGAGCGCAAGTAGCGCCTGCAACAGCTTTGCACTCTCGTGAGTTGTAGCGATCCCTACTTGGGCCTCCATGGCCACATCATCGGTGCCCGGATTGTGTTGAATGCCGCAGGTAATATGGACCTCGGTTGGGGCCACAGTGACCTGGAAGACGTTCATGAACACGACGCGAAAGTCTTGGGAGCGAGTCATCTCAGGCATACGCGCTTACTTTCATGGTGGCGCCTTCACGGTTGCCCGTGACGGTCGTTGAAATCGCAGAATCCCTGGCAACGGCGCTGAATTGCAGGATAGAGGCGTCGTTGGCGGCTTGATCGGCCTGCTCGGCGCCGGCGAAGGGCCTGCGCTCAAGATCGGTCTTCTTCAGCCGGCGCATTTGACGGAACCAGTCTTCCCACTCGGGGTAGCTAATCATGAGTGGGATATCCAGCGCCGCGCCGACCTCCAAAAGCGTTTGGACAGACACCTTTCCATAGTCGGGGTCTTCCAGCCGGGAGACGACGGATTGAGGCTTTCCGATCAGACGCCCGAACGCAGTTTGCGACAGGCCTCGCTGTTCCCGAAGGGCTCGGATTGAGAGCGCGATGAGCACGCGAACTTGGTCGGCCACGTACTCGTCGCGGTCCTCCTTGTCCCCGATCTGGGCGCTAAATTCCTTACTCCAGGGCAAGCCAGAGGGCATGAGATCGATCCTTCGATTGCTCGGTTTCAGCTTTGCGGGAAAGAGCCGTGGCGGGCGCCGCTAAAGGGACGAACCTGCCGCTCTTTTCGGTCGCCCAGAGGAGAAGGGTGAACTCGCGTTCTCCCGATCGGTAGCCCAGCACCCGCTGCTGGACCCCATCGGCTTTGAACCGTATTTCCCCAACACCGGCCGCCACTCCGTGAAGCTCTTTGTAGTAGGCGCCAAACCATTCCTCGAAAGGGAGGGTGGCCAACGCGCTAAGGCGGGAGAGAAACTTGTTCCTTGCCTGGCGCATCTTCTCAGCGTGCGCGGCGCGGATCTGGTCCACTCCGTTGGCATCAAGGTAACATCGGAAGGCCCAAAGAGCCATACCAAATATCTCTTTTTTGCTATGGGCGTCGTTGACTCGCCTATCGCAGAATTGCGATAATAGCCCGACTCGCTAACGAATAAGGCCCCCAAAGTTTCCCTTGGGGGCCTTGTCGGGGGCCGGAGGGCTGGTGCCCAGGAACACTCTGCAATGTCTCCCCTGGGGTTCGATTCCCCCCGGCTCCAAAGACACGATGGTGGCGCCGGGAATAAAGGTCAAGGTTGTGGCGGCTTCCGGAATGTTTGGGCGGCGCCGAGCGCCACCCAAACGCCCAATGCCCTAGGCCGCCGCAGCCATCTGGGCCCCGGCCAGGAAGTCCATCTTGCCGAGCGGCACGCCCTGGCTGCGCAGGAGCGCGTAGGCGGTAGTCACATGGAACAGGAAGTTCGGCATGTTGAAGGTGAGCAGGAAGCTCTGGCCGGTGAACTCCATGGTCCGGCCGGGAAAGGTCAGCGTGATCGCGCGGGCTTCCTGACCGTCGATCTGTTCGCGCTTCAGGGTCTCGATGAAGGCGATGGTCTTGGCGATGCGCGCCTTCAGCTCCGGCCATGTGGTCTCGGTGTCGGGCATCGACGGCGGCTCGACGCCGGCCAGGCGCGCCGCGCCGCTCTTGGCGCCGTCGCTGGCGAACTGGATCTGGCGGGTGAAGTTGGCCATCCCGTGACCGAAGTTCGCGTCCATCAGCGTCTGGAGCGAGGGGCCGCCGGCGGCGGCGTGGGCCTCGGCCTTGTCCATGAAGTGGCTGAGGTTCTTGAGCATGTTCACGTAGACGGAGACCGAGGCGTCGTAGAGGGAAAGGGACAAGGGCGTTTCTCCAAATTGAAGGCTGTCAGATAGGGTGGCGGCAAGGCCGCGACCACCTGCTTTCGCAACATCTTCATGGGGAGCCCGCGCCATGCGCCTGATCGACGCCGACGAAGTCCGCGCCAACCTGACCTATGAGGTCGCGATCCCCGTGGTCCGCGCGGCGATGATCGCGCTCTCCAAGGGCGAGACCCGCCAGCTGCTGCGCTCGATCATGCACTTCGACGATGGCCGGATGTTCGGGGTGATGCCCGGCGCCATGGGCGACACCGACGTCTTCGGGGCCAAGGTTCTGAGCGTCTTCCCCAGGAATTTCGAGGTGGGGCGGCCCTCGCATCAGGGGGTGGTGCTGCTGTTCGATCCGGTGACCGGCGAACTCGCCTGCATCGCCGAGGCCCGCTCGATCACCGCGATCCGCACGGCCGCGGCCAGCGCCGTGGCGACAGACGCTCTGGCGCGCCCCGAGGCGCGACGCCTGGCCGTGCTGGGCTATGGCGAGCAGGCCGCGACCCACGTGACCGCGGTATCCAAGGTCCGGTCCCTGGAGCGTGTGACGGCCTGGGGCCGGTCGTTGGAGCGGGCGGTGGCGTTCGCCCGGCGGATGCAGGCCGAACTCGGGATCGAGATCCGCGCCGTCGCGACGGCCGAGGAGGCCGTGGCCGACGCCGACGTCATCTGCACCGTGAGCGCCGCCGCCGAGCCGATCCTGAAGGGCGCCTGGGTCGCGCCGGGAACCCACGTCAACCTGGTCGGATCGAGCTTCGCCGGGCCTGTGGAAGCCGACGACGATCTGGTGGTGCACTCGCGTTTCATCGCCGACTATCGAGAGGGCGTGCTGAAGCAGGGGGCGGAATTCCTCAAGGCCAAGGAAGCCGGCCTGATCGGCGACGATCACGTGGTAGGCGAGATCGGCGAGGTGCTGAACGGCACGCTGCCGGGCCGTCAGTCCGCGGAGCAGGTCACGGTCTACAAGTCGCTCGGCCACATCGTGCAGGACCTGGCCAGCGTCCAGGCGCTGCTGGCGATCCCGCCGAAGCGTTGACCGGCTGCGGTCCCACGCGGTCCTCCTCCCCTTGTGGGAGGAGGTGGCCTGCGAAGCAGGTCGGAGGTGGGGTTTCTCCGACTCTCAACTGCGGGCGGCGCTTCCTACCGCGCGGAGGGCGAAGTGCGACCCCACCTCCGTCAACCTTCGGCCGACACCTCCTCCCACAAGGGGAGGAGGACGCCGAAAACAGCCTCCAGGAGCGCCAATCAATCGTACCGCTGCGCGGCCAGCACGCGCAGGAAGTTGCCGCCCATCACCTTGGCGACCTCGGCCTCGTGCATCCCGCCGGCCAACAGGGCCGCCGGGATCAGCGGCCAGTCGGCGTAGTCGGCGAAGACCGGCATGTAGTTGGCGTCCATGTCGGTGCCGATGGCCACGTGGTCGATCCCCACCGCATCGACCAGCCGCAGGATGGAGGCGATCCAGTCGGCGACGGTCTTCTGGCCGATGCCGGAGGGCACGGAACCCACGATCCCGCCGTGGCCGGTGACCAGCCGGGCGTGCTCGACACTGACGAGGCGTGGGTGATCGATGTCGGGGCGCTTGAGGTTGGTGTGGGAGATCATCATCGGCTTGGTCGCGATCGCCACCGCGTCGCGGGTCACGCCGAAGGAGGCGTGGGCCAGATCCACGATAACGCCGGTTCTGTTCAGTTCACGGACGATGTCCTTGCCGAGCGGCGTCAGGCCCGGGAAGCGTGGCGTCTCGGTCTGCGGGTCGCCGATCTGGTTGGGATGGTAGTGGACGATGGTCACCGAGCGCACGCCGTCGGCGTAGGCCGTTCGAATTCTCTCCAGGCGGTCCTCGATGAAGTCGCCGCCCTCGACGGCGAAGACGCAGGCGGTGCGGTGGGCGGCGAGCGCCGTCGCGATGTCGCGGCCATCGCGGCCCGGCGCGGCGTCGCCGCGAGCGACCAGCGCCTTCAGGGTCCCGATCTGGCGGCGGTAGTCGGCCCAGGCCTCCCCGGAATCGAATTCGCGGGTGGCGACCAGCCCCTTGGTCGGCGATTGCTCCAACAGGACCGCATCGGAGACGCAGTTGAAGAGTGCGGCGGTGACATGGCCGACGCCCATGTCGGTGAGCGCCTTGGCCTCGAACGAGGCGCCCATCGCCCGCGTCGTGGCGTTCTGCCGGGCGAGGGCGCGCAGGAAGAAGCGGCCGGGGTGGGCGTGGATGTCCACCGAGGGGTGCCGCGTCAGGAAGGCCGCGCCGGCCGCCTTCTGCGCCTCGGTGAGCCTGAGCCCGTTGTCGCCGCCCTTGGGGTCGAAGATCTGCTGACCGGTGGCTGGCCAGGCGGCGAGACCAGCCCCGATCGCGGCAAGCACGCCGCGCCGTGAAATCACGCGAGGGTCTCCAGCACCGAACGCAGGATCGCGACCAGGGTTTCGATTTCCTCCGGGGAGATGATCAGGGGCGGCGACAGCGCGATGGTGTCGCCGGTGAACCGCACCAGGGCGCCGGCCTTCAGGCACCCCACAAAGGCCTCGTAGCCGCGGGCGCCCGGCTTGTCTGGCCGCGGCGCGAGCTCGACGGCCGCCATGAGACCGATATTGCGGATGTCGATAACGTTCGGGCAGTCGCTCAGGGCGTGAACGGCGTCCTCGAAGGCCGGCGCGAGGTCGGCCGCCCGGGTCAGCAGCCCTTCGCGGCGATAGATCTCCAGGGTCGCCAGGCCCGCGGCGCAGGCCGCGGGGTGGCCGGAATAGGTGTAGCCGTGGAACAGCTCGATGGCGTTGTCGGGGCCCTGCATCAGGCCGTCGTGCACGGCGCGGCTGGCGAACACCGCGCCCATGGGGAAGGCGCCGTTGGTGACGCCCTTTGCCGTGGTCATCAGGTCCGGTGTGACCTCGAAGACCTGCGCCGCGAACGGCGCGCCGAGGCGTCCGAAGCCGGTGATCACCTCGTCGAAGATCAGCAGGATGCCGTGCTTGGTGCAAAGCGCCCGCAGCCGCTCCAGGTAGCCCACAGGCGGCGGCAGCACGCCGGCCGACCCGGCCACCGGCTCGACGATCACCGCGGCGATGGTCTCCGCGCCGTGGAGCGCGATCAGCCGCTCCAGGTCGTCGGCCCGCTCGGCGCCGTGCGCCGGCAGGCCGCGGGAGAAGGCGTTCCTCGCCAGGTCGTGGGTATGTTCCAGGTGATCGGCGCCCGGGAGCGTCAGGAAGGCCCGGCGGTTGTTGACCAGTCCGCCCACCGAGATGCCGCCGAAGCCCACCCCGTGATAACCCTTCTCGCGTCCGATCAGCCGGGTGCGCTGCCCGTCGCCGCGCGCCCGGTGATAGGCGAGCGCGATCTTCAGCGCCGTGTCGACCGACTCCGACCCCGAGTTGGTGAAGAAGATCCGGTCGAGGCCGGCCGGCGCGATCTTGGCGAGCGCCGTGGCGAAATCGAAGGCCAGGGGATGGCCCATCTGGAAGGAGGGGGCGTAGTCGAGGGTCAGGAGCTGCTGGCCGACCGCGCTGGCGATCTCCTCGCGGCCATGGCCGGCGTTGACGCACCACAGGCCCGACGCCCCGTCCATGACCTGCCGGCCGTCTTCGGTGCGGTAGTACATGCCTTTGGCGGCGACCAGCAGGCGCGGGTCGGTCTTGAACTGCCGGTTGGCGGTGAACGGCATCCAGAAGGCGTCGAGGTCCGGCCGGTTCAGTCGATCGGAAATGTCGTTCATGGCGCAGCCTCGCGAGGGTTCGGCCCTACGAAATCAGGTTCGCGGCAGCCCCGCCACCTGATTGAGCCGGGCCCAGCTGCGGCGGTGGGCGCTGTACGACGCCCGAGTTGAGGGCCCCAGGGCGTGCAACCAGCGCGTTTCGGTCGCCTCGGCTTCCCGCCAGCACTCGGCGACCGCCCGATGGAGCGCCTCGGGTCCCCCGGCGAACACCGCATCGATGTGCGCGACAAAACTCGATTCGATGGCGTCGCGCTCACCCGCGATCGCGGCCAGGCCTGCCGTGAAATCCCGCAGCAGCGCCCGGTGCAGCTGCTCGTGGCGCCACCACATGCTGTCGTAGTCGAACCAGTCATTGGGGGCCGGCCCCAAGGGCGGCCGGCCCGCCTCGAACACCACCGGCTTGAAGATGCTGATGCAGGGCGCCGAAGTCCCGGTCACCCAATGGACGGTGCGGCCGGGGCGCAGTTCGCTGACCATCGAGCCCACCGACTGGCTTCGGCGTGGCCCTTCGGCGGCATGCATGCAGATCGTGCGGCCTTGGGTGTTGGCCGGACTCCAGTCCGGCGCCTCGCCGTGGTCGCGCAGGATCGCCATCATCGCCTGGGGCGTCAGCCTCGGCGCCCCGCGGTCGAGCAGGGCATTGCCGCGCGCGCAGCGGCCGCGACCGAAGCTCACGGCATCGCGCGCCTCGTCGAGCAACTCCTTGGCCACGTCAAAGCGGCCCATGAGGCCGCCCACCCAGTGTTGCTCGCGGGCGTGCTGGGCCAGCTCGGCGCTTACCGCATCGTAGCCCCGGCCAATGGAGTAGGCGTTCGACAGCGCCCGGTGGCGCTTGACCCGCTCGACCGCCCACCAGCGCCCTTGCGTCTCCAGCACGAAGGCCTCGTGCGGGTCGGCGATGATGAAGCCGTTGTCGTAGTAGAATCGCCCAAGGTGCCCGCAGTTGCCGCCCTGGCCGTACCGTTCCAGCAGGCCGGTGATCACTGAGACCGCTTCGGCGGCGGTGGCGGCGCGCTCCAGCCCCAGGCGCACCAGGTCCATGCCGGTCAGCGCCGGCCTGCGCTGGGCCGGCGTCTTGCCGTGCAGGGCCTCGTTGCCGATGGCGACCCCGTGCTCGTTGGCGCCCATCTCCGCGCCCCACATCCAGCACGGCTGGCTGAGCAGGCAGGCGTGGGTCGCCGGCGCCTCGGGGATGGTGATGTAGGTGAGCTTCAGCGTCCCGCCGCCATGCCGCCGCGGCGACATGTCCAGACCCTGCGCCTCGTTGCGCTCCCGGTCGCTGTTCTTGGCGAAGAGGGTGGCCCCACGCGCCGTCGAGGACGCCAGGGCGACCAGGGTGTCACACATCGGGCTGTGGCCTCATCGCCCGGCGGCAATCGTGGCGCATTGGTGTTTGGCGAAGTCGGTGGGCGGGGTCTTCTCGTCCTCCGGCACATGGCGCTGGAAGGTGAACTTGGCCAGCAGCGGCGTCTCGTCGTCGGAGAAGACGCTCTTGGGAGGGACGTGGATCTCGGCGACGATGTCGATGTCGCCGGGCGGATCGAGGGTCGAGCCGAACCCCCAGGCCTTCTCGGGGCGCCTGGGTCGCAGGGAGAAGGAGCCGCTGCCCGGCGAATAGGCCTTCATGCCCTCGGTGACGATCCCCTTGCCGGTCATCTTGTAGAAGAAGCTGACGTCCGCATCGGCTTCCAGCCACAGATCGAACTGATGCACACTGTCGGCCGCCGTGGTCTCCACGAGCCAGCCGCAGAGCTCGGCCGCGCGCGCGGGCCCCGCCGCGGCGATCACGACCGCTGCGGCGAGCGCAAGGCCATGACGTGGCAGTCCGATCATTGGCGTGCCTCCTGACGTCTTCCCTCGGACGCGACCACCCCGTTGCGCGGCATGGTTGCGCCCGCGTCGTGCGGACCGCAACCACCGCGCCGTAGTGCAGCTCGCACCCCTTCGCTATAGCCGATTCATGAGCATTCCACTGTTCGGCGAATCGACTTGCGGCTCCGGCATGCTGCCAGCCAGGGGTTTCGATGGCCGCTGAATCCCGCAACCCCCGGCACGGAGCCCTTGACGCGCAACTCGGCGAGCGCATTCGCAGCCGCCGCCGCGAACTGGGGCTCTCGCAGTCGGCCCTGGGCGGCAAGCTCGGCATCACCTTCCAGCAGGTCCAGAAATACGAAAACGGCACGAACCGCGTCTCGGCGACCATGCTGGTCAAGCTGTCAGAGGCGCTGACGATGCCGGTGACGGAGCTCCTTCAGCAGGCCGATCGGGCCGCCGCGCCCATCGACGCCAAGAACCAGGCCGCCGAGCTGCTGGCGGCCTTCGCCAAGATCCAGTCGGCCGACCTGCGCGCGGCCGTCCTGACTCTGGTCGCCGGACTCTCCGTGCGCTGAGGGCCTCGGCCACGCCTCAGCGCTGGCGCAGGCAGGCCCGGCCGACGTGGCGCCGTCGAGGGTGCGCTCCGGCGCGGGGCGCATACACCACAAAATCGCGCCGTTCCGAGGGACGGCAAGGCGATCGCCGGCTTGACGCGACGGCTCCTGCGTGGCGACCAATCTGCGAGCGGCGAATTCGCCGGCGGGAAACGCGATGCCGAAGATCCTGGCGATCGAGGACGATCCCACCACGGGGCGCGAGATCGTGGCGGAGCTGGAGCAGCATGGCTTCGCCGTGGAATGGGTGAACGACGGCCGCCGGGGCATGGCGCGCGCGGTCAGCGGCGACTTCGACGCGGTGATTCTCGACCGCATGCTGCCCGGCCCCGACGGGTTGGCCATCGTCACGGCCATGCGCGGCGCCGACGTCGATATTCCGGTCCTGATGGTCAGCGCGCTCAGCGACGTGGACGAACGTATCCGCGGCCTGCGCGCCGGCGGCGACGACTACTTGACCAAGCCCTTCGCCTCCGAGGAGCTGACCGCGCGGCTGGAGGTGCTGCTGCGACGGCGCACCGCCGCACCCCGCGACATGAGCCTGACCGTCGCCGACCTGGAACTCGACCTGATCAGCCGCACCGCGCATCGCCAGCGCGCGGAGATCCGCCTGATGCCAACGGAGTACAGGCTGCTGGAATATATGATGCGCAACTCCGGCCAGGTCCTGACGCGGACGATGATCTTCGAGGCGATCTGGGGCTACCATTTCGACCCGGGCACCAACCTGATCGACGTCCATCTGGGGCGGCTGCGGCGCAAGATCGACCGGCCGGGGCAGAGCCCCCTGATCCACACCATCCGCGGCTCGGGATACGCGCTCCATGCGCCCGAGTGAGCTCTGGCGGACCACGCCGTTCCGGTTGACCCTCCTGAACGGGGCCGTGTTCGCCTTGGCCGTGATGGCGCTGATGGGGCTGATCTACCAGCAGACCGCCGGCTACCTGGCCCGGCAGATCGACGGGATTGTGGTCAGCGAGGCGCGGAACCTGACCCTCGGCGGCGCCGAACGCCTGCCTGAGCGGGTCACCCAGGCCGTGGCCACCGACAGCCGGCATATCGAGTACTACGGCCTCTTCTCGGCGGAGGGGATCTGGATCTCCGGCAATGTGCGGACCTTGCCGGCCAGTCTGCCGATGGACGGGGTTCCGCGCGAGATACATGTCCCCAACCTGCAGCCGGGATCGCGCGCGCTGGTGGAGCGGATGCCCTGGGGGGAGATCCTCTTCGTCGGCCACGACGCGTTGGTGCTGAGCGGCCTGCGCGCGATCATCGTCAACGCCCTTCTGCTCTCAGGCGGGCTGATTCTGGTGCTCGGCCTGGCTGCCGCCGCCGCGCTGCGCCTGCGGCCCCTGCAGCGCATCGACCAGCTGCGCGATGCCAGCCGCGCGGCGCTGAAGGGCGAACTGGGCGTACGCCTGCCGGTGTCGCGCCGCCGCGACGAGATCGACATGCTGGCCGGTGTCGCCAACGCCATGATGGACGAGGCGGAGCGCCTGCTCTGGGAGGTCAAGAGCGTCGGAGACAACGTCGCCCACGACCTGCGCACCCCACTCAACCGCCTGCGGGCGCTGCTCTACCGTGTGCATCAGGAGACGAAGCTCGAGGGCCCCGAACGGGAGATGATCGACCAGGCCCTGGCCGAAACCGATGAGATGCTGACCCGCTTCCGCGCCCTGCAGCGGATTGGCGAGATCGAGCGGCGCGACCGCCAGGCCTTCTTCGAACCCGTGAGGCTGCAGAGCGTGCTGGAGCATGTGATCGAGCTGCACGCGCCGCTGGCCGAGGACCGCGGGGTGACACTCGCCGCCGACATCGCACCCGACGCCCCCGAAGTCTCCGCCGACCCGACGCTGCTCTTCGAGGCGGTGAGCAACCTCGTCGACAACGCGCTGAAATTCACCCCCGCCGGCGGCAAGGTCATGGTCCGTTTGGCGGTCTGCGAGGAGGGCCCTCGGATCGAAGTGGCCGACAACGGGCCGGGCGTGCCGGAGGCCGAGCGCGAGGCGGTGCTGCAGCGGTTCTATCGCGCGGCGCGCACGCGCAACGAGCCGGGCTCGGGCCTGGGCCTCAGCATCGTCACCGCCATCGCGCGCCTGCACCATTTCACCCTGGCGCTGGAGGACGTGAAGCCGGGCCTGCGGGTCGCGCTCAATTGCTGGCCGCGAGGCATCGAGGCCTGAAGCGCCCGCCAAGTTAAAACTATCTTCATTGGCCTCGTCGGCCCGAGTTGGTCCAAGGAAGCGCCCCGGGATCGGGGCGAAGTCATGCCCGGTTCCGCCCCGGAGCCGCCCGCTTGAACGCCATCGTCCGCATCGCCCTGTCGCGGCCCTACACCTTCATCGTGATGGCTGTGCTGATCACGATCTTCGGTGTGATGGCGGCGTTCCGCACGCCCACGGACATCTTCCCTGAGATCAGGGTGCCGGTGATCGGCGTGGCCTTCAACTTCGCGGGCCTGTCCGCCAACGAGATGGGCGTGCGGATCATCACGCCGTTCGAGCGTTTCATGACCACCACGGTCAATGATGTCGAGCACATCGAGAGCCAGTCGATCACCGGCGTCGGCGTCGTGAAGGTCTACTTCCAGCCCGGCGTCGACATCCGCTCGGCGACCGCCCAGGTGACCGCGGTCGCCCAGACCTCGGTCAAGCAGATGCCGGTGGGAACGACGCCGCCGCTGATCCTCAACTACTCGGCCTCGACGGTGCCGATCCTGCAGCTGGCGGATTCGGACAAGACGCTCTCGGAGCAGAAGCTGTTCGACCTCAGCCAGACAGTGATCCGTCCGGCGATCACCACCGTGCCCGGCGCGGCGACCCCCTACCCCTACGGCGGCCAGATCCGCCAGATCCAGGTGGACCTCGACCCGCAGGCGCTGCAGGCCAAGAACTTGTCGGCCACCGATGTCTCCAACGCGATCGCCAACCAGAACCTGATCCTGCCGGTCGGCTTCCTGAAGGTCGGCTCCTATCAGTACAACGTCCGGCTCAACGACGCGGCCGACTCCATCGCCCAGCTCAACGACCTGCCCATCAAGACCGTCGGCGGGGCGACCATCTTCATTCACGACGTGGGCCAGGTGCGCGACGGCTCCGGGCCGCAGACCAACATCGTCCACGTGGACGGCGGCCGCGCGGTTCTGTCGGCCATCCTCAAGAACGGCTCGGCCTCGACGCTGGCCGTCGTCCAGGGGGTGAAGGACAAGCTGCCGGGCCTCGCGGAACAGCTGCCCTCGACCTTCAAGATCACCCCTCTCAACGACCAGTCGCTGTTCGTGAAGGGGGCCATCTCCAGCGTGATCAAGGAGGGCGCGGTCGCCGCGGCGCTCACCAGCCTGATGATCCTGCTGTTCCTCGGAAGCTGGCGCTCGACGGTGATCATCGCCATCTCGATTCCGCTGGCGGTGCTGGCGGCGATCGCGGGTCTGCAGGCGGCCGGTCAGACGCTGAACATCATGACACTGGGAGGCCTCGCGCTCGCGGTCGGCATCCTGGTCGACGACGCCACGGTGACCATCGAGAACATCAACTGGCATCTGGAACAGGGCAAGGATGTCCGCACCGCCATCCTGGACGGCGCCAATCAGATCGTCACGCCGGCCTTTGTCTCTCTGCTCTGCATCTGCATCGTCTTCGTACCGATGTTCCTGCTGAAGGGCGTGTCGGGCTTTCTGTTCGTGCCGATGGCCATGGCGGTGGTCTTCGCGATGATCGCCTCATTCGTGCTGTCGCGGACGCTGGTCCCGACCATGGCCATGTACCTCTTGAAGCCCCATGCCTTGGAGGCGCACCATGGCGCCGGGGCGCCGCGCAATCCGGTGGCGCGATTCCAGCGCCGGTTCGAGGTGGGCTTCGCGCGGGTGCGCTCGACCTATGCGGAGCTGCTGCGTATGGCGATGGGCGTGCGGAGGCCCTTCCTGATCGGCTTCATGGCCGTCGTGGTGGCGTCGTTTGGCCTGGCGCCCTTCCTTGGCAGCAACTTCTTCCCGGCGGTTGACGCCGGCCAGATGACGCTGCATGTGCGCGCGCCGGTCGGCACCCGGCTGGAGGACACCTCGCTGGAGTTCCGCCGCATTGAGACAGCCATCCGCCAGGTGATCCCGGCCGACGAAATGGGCTCGGTGGTGGACAACATCGGAATCCCGAACAGCTCCATCAACCTAGTCTATTCCAACTCCGGCGTGATCGGTCCCGAGGACGGCGACATTTTCGTCAGCCTGAAGCCGCACCACCACGCCACGGCGGCCTATGTGAAACGGCTGCGCGAGGTCCTGCCGCGCGAGTTTCCCGGCGCTACGTTCGCGTTCCTGCCGGCCGACATTGTCAGCCAAATCCTGAACTTCGGCGCGCCGGCGCCGATCGACCTGCAGGTCGCGGGCCCCAACGTTGCGGCCAATCGGGCCTACGCCAACGCGCTTTACCGCAAGATCAAGGCGGTCCGGGGCCTGGCCGACGTGCGCATTCAGCAGCCGGAGGGCGCGCCGGAACTGAGGGTCGACGTCGACCGCGCGCGCATCGCCCAGCTGGGCCTCTCCGAGCGCGACGTCACCAACAGCATGGTCACCTCGCTGGCCGGCAGCTCGCAGGGCTCCCCCACATACTGGGTAAATCCGCAGAACGGGGTGTCCTATCCGATCGTCGCGCAGACGCCGGAATATCGGCTGGCCTCCGTCGCGGGCCTCGAGAACCTGCCCATCAACGGGCCGAACGGCGGGCCGGTGCAGGTGCTGGGCGGCCTCGGAACCATCACGCGCGGCAGCACACCGGCGGTGGTCAGCCACTACAACGCCCAGACCGTGGTCGACATCTACGCCACCACCCAGGGCCGCGACCTGGGCTCGGTGACCAAGGACATCAATAGGATCCTGAAGGACGCGGCCAAGGACCGGCCGAAGGGCGCCACTGTCGATCTGCGCGGCCAGATGGTGACCATGAACACCGCCTTCTCGGGCCTGTTCATCGGCCTCGCCGCGGCGATTGTGCTGATCTATCTGCTGATCGTCGTGAACTTCCACTCTTGGCTGGACCCGTTCGTGATCATCACCGCCCTGCCGGCCGCGCTGGCCGGGATCGTCTGGATCCTCTTCGCCACCGGCACGACGCTGTCGGTGCCGGCGTTGACCGGGGCGATCATGTGCATGGGGGTGGCCACCGCCAACTCCATCCTGGTGGTCAGCTTCGCCCGCGAGCGGCTGGCGGCCACCGGCGACGCCGTGCGCGCCGCCACCGAGGCCGGCTTCACCCGCTTCCGGCCGGTGGTCATGACGGCGCTCGCCATGATCATCGGCATGTCCCCCATGGCGCTGGGCCTCGGCGAGGGCGGCGAGCAGAACGCGCCGCTCGGCCGCGCCGTCATCGGCGGACTGATCTTCGCCACCATCGCCACCCTGATGTTCGTCCCCGTGGTCTTCAGCCTGGTGCATGGCCGCCGGGCCCACGCGGCGGCGCCTTCGCCGGCCGCTCTCGAGGCGCGCCCTGGAGAGTCCTATGCCTGATCCCGTCCAGCCCTCCATCTCGACCCGCCGGCTCAAGCTCGTTGGCCTCATCGCCGCCGTCGTCGCCGGGCTGGTGGTGATCGTGGGTCTTGTCACCCGGGTCAGCGCCGACCAGAGCCAGAAGGCCTGGACCCGCGAGCAGGCGATCCCGACCATCAGCCTGGCGAAGGTCGAGGGCGGCGGCGTACGCCAGCTGGTGCTGCCCGGCGACGTCCAGGCCTTCTACACCGCCCCGATCCACGCCCGCGTTTCCGGCTACCTGAAGCGCTGGTACGCCGATATCGGAACCCCGGTGAAGGCCGGCCAGGTGCTGGCCGACGTCGACACGCCCGATCTCGACCAGCAGGTGTTGCAGGCCCGCGCCGACCTCGCCACCGCCCAGGCCAACCAGAGCCTGGCGGCCACGACGGCGAAGCGTTGGCAGGGGCTGGTGGCGGCTGACGCGGTCTCCAAGCAGGAGGCGGAAGAAAAGGCCGGCGACCTGACCGCCAAGTCGTCCCTGGTCAACGCCGCCCGCGCCAACCTCAATCGCCTGCTGGCGCTGGAGTCCTTCAAGAAGATCACCGCCCCCTTCGATGGGGTGGTGACCACGCGCTCCACCGACATCGGCGCCCTGATCGCCAGCACCGGCGGCCCCACCGACGTGGCTTTGTTCACGGTGGCGGACCAGCGGAAACTCCGGGTCTACGTCCGTGTGCCGCAGAACTATTCGGCCCTGGTCCACAAGGGCATGACCGCCGACCTCACCGTGCCGGAATACGCCGGCCAGACCTTCCGGGCGGTGGTCGTGGGTGGAGCCAACGCCGTCGGCGCCCAGACCGGCGCGGAACTGGTCGAGCTGCAACTCGACAACGCCGCCGGCAAGATCAAGTCGGGCGACTACGCCCAGGTCACCTTCCGCCTCGCCTCGGCGGCCAACACCCTGCGCATCCCGGTGACGGCGATCCAGTATCGCCACAACGGCCCGGTCGTGGCTGTGGTCGGGGCCAACAATCACGTGACCATCCGGCCGGTGAACGTCGCCCGCGACCTCGGCGCCAGCGTCGAGATCGGCGCGGGGCTCTCGGCCAGCGACCGGGTGGTCGACAACCCGCCCGAGGCCCTGCTGGATGGTGACCTGGTGCGCATCGCCGGCGCCTCGGCGCAGAAGGCGGGGGCCTGAGGATGGCCGCGGCCCGGCTGCTGCTGACGACCGCGGTCGCGGCCGCGCTGGTCGGCTGTTCGCTGGCCCCGGCCTATGCGCCCCCCGCGACGCCGATCGCTGCCGCATTCAAGGAACAGGGCCCCTGGACGCCGGCCCAACCCGCGGACGCGCAGGCCCGCGGCGCCTGGTGGGCGATGTTCTCTGACCCGATCCTCGACGACCTGGAGGCCCGGGCGGAAAAGGCCAATCCCGGCCTCGCCGCGGCGGTCGCTGCCTATGACCAGGCCCGCGCGTTGGCGGCCCAGGCCCGGTCCGGGCTGGTCCCTGAGATCGACGGCACCGCCGGCGCCCAGCGCACCCGCCGATCGGACAACGCCCCGCTCCGGGTCGGCGGCGTGAGCCAGTATACTACCGATCAGGTGGGAGCTTCAGTGGCCTACGAGGTGGACCTGTGGGGCCGCCTGCGCAACCTCGCGGCCGGCGCCGGCGACCGGGCGCAGGCGAGTGCCGCCGACCTCAGGTCCATGCGGCTCAGCCTGCAGGCCGACCTCGCCGATGACTACCTGGCGCTGCGCGGTCTGGACGCCCAGCAGCGCCTGCTGGAGACCACGGCCACGGCCTATGCGCGGGCGCTGGAGCTGACCCGGATCCGGCGCGACGGCGGCGCGGCCGCCGGCCTCGACGTGGCGCGCGCCGAAACCCAGCTGGCCACCGCCCGGGCGCAGGTCACCGATCTCGCCGCCCAGCGCGCCCTGATGGAGCACGCCATCGCCGCCCTGGTGGGCGAGAGCGCCTCCAACTTCCGCCTTCCGCCAACCGACGCCGCCCTGCCGCAGCCGAAGGTGGCGGTGAGCGCGCCGTCGCTCTTGCTCCAGCGCCGCCCCGACATCGCCGCGGCCGAGCGGCGCGCGGCGGCGGCCAACGCCGACGTGGGCGTGGCGCGCGCGGCGCTCTTTCCGGCGCTGGTGCTGGACGGTTCGGCTGGCTGGCAGACCGGCGGCGGGATCAATCTGCTGCAGGCCCCCAACACCTACTGGATGCTGGGACCCCAGCTGGTCGGCGCGATCTTCGACGGCGGCCGGCGCAAGGCGGGCGTCGCCGCGAGCCGCGCGGCCTTCGATCAAGCCAGCGCGAACTACCGGGGCGTCGTGCTGAACGCCTTCCGCGACGTGGAAGACCAGATGGCGCTCGCCAACCGGCTGGCGACGGAAGCCCAGGACCAGACCGCCGCGGTGACGGCCGCGCGGCGCAGCGTGGACCTGGCCGATATCCGCTATCGTCAGGGGGTGGCCACCTATCTCGACGTGGTTACGGCCCAGACCGCCGCGCTCACCGCCGAGCAGGCCGCGATCCAGCTCACCACGCGGCGCCTGCAGGCCAGCGTGAACCTGACACGCGCGCTCGGCGGCGCCTGGAGCTGAGGCTTACGGCGGGAGGCGAGACCCGGGCCGTGACGCTGGTCCCGCGCGATCAGATCTGGCGCCCGGCGGTCTCAGAGCTTGACGGACCGCCCTTCGCGGAGGGACCGGCCCGCCGCCTCCGCCAGCGCCAGGGCCGCGACCGCGTCGGCGTAGCCCACGGCGGGCGCGGCGCCGTTCAGGACATCGGCGAAGTGGCCCATCTCCTCACGGTAGGCGTCGCGGTAGCGGTCGAGGAAGAAGTTCTGGAACCGCGAGCCCTGCGCGCCATCCTCGCCCCAGACCTGGACCGTGCTCTCCAGCATATTGTCGGCGCGGACCATCCCCGCCGATCCATAGGCCTCGATCCTCTGGTCGTAGCCGAAACCCGAGCGGCGGCTGTTGGCGATGACGCAGAGCCGGCCGGACGCGGTCTTCAGCACCGTGCGCGCCGTGTCGATGTCGCCGGCGGCGGCGATGGCCGGGTCGACCAGGCAGCTTCCCCAGGCGAAGACCTCGGTGGGCTCCTCGCCCAGCAGCCAGCGGGCCATGTCGAAGTCGTGGATCGCCATGTCCTTGAAGAGCCCGCCCGAGACCTTCACGTAGGCGACAGGCGGCGGGGCCGGGTCATTGCTGGTGATCTGCAGGGTTTCCAGCGTCCCTATCGCGCCCTCGGCCAGCCGCGCCTTCAGGGCCCGGAAGTTCGGATCGAACCGCCGATTGAAACCCAGGAACAGGCGCGCGCCGGCAAGCTCGCCGGCCGCCGCGCGAGCACGGAGGAGGTCCATGTCGATGGGCTTCTCGCAGAAGATCGCCTTGCCGGCCGCGTGGGCCCGCATGCTGAAGTCCAGGTGGGTGTCGGTGGCGCTGGCGATGATCACTCCGGCCACGCCGGCGTCGGCCAGCACGGCGTCCAGCGACGCGACCGCGGCGCCGGTCTCCCGGGCCACCGCCCGAGCCGCATCGGCCATCGGATCGACCACGTGGCTCAGGGTCAGGCCGGGGTGCGCGGCGGCGTTGGCGGCGTGGATCCTGCCGATCCGACCGGCGCCGATCAGGGCGATCTTGTGCATGGGCGCCTTCTAGGGAGCAAACCGCAGCCAAAGCAAGAAGACGTGGCCCGCGCAGGCGCCGTGGCCTACAAATTCCCGCAACGCATGCGAGGCGGGGACGAGCTTGGCGGACGACGGCAAAACCCTGGACCTCCTCGCCATCGGCCGCTCCAGCGTCGACCTCTATGGCCAGCAGGTCGGCGGGCGGCTGGAGGACATGGGGTCCTTCGCCAAATACGTCGGCGGCAGTCCGACCAACACCGCCGTCGGCGCGGCGCGCCTGGGTCTGAAAACCGCGCTGCTGACCCGCGTGGGGGCCGACCACATGGGTCGCTTCATCCGCGAGCAACTGGCGCGTGAAGGCGTCGATGTCGCCTCAGTGCTGACCGACGAGGCGAGGCTGACGGCGCTGGTGATCCTGGGCATCCGCGACCGGGAAACCTTTCCGTTGATCTTCTACCGCGAGGACTGCGCCGACATGGCGCTCACCGCCGCCGACGTGGACGAGGTCCAGGTGCGCCACGCCCGCGCGGTGCTGATCAATGGCACCCACCTGTCCCAGGCCGGCGTGTTCGACGCCTCGATGCGCGCGGCCACGCTCGCCGCGCAGTCCGGCGGCAGGGTGGTGTTCGACGTGGACTATCGGCCGGTGCTCTGGGGTCTGACCGCGCGCGACCATGGCGAGAACCGCTTCGTCGCCCACGACACGGTGACAGAGATCCTGCAGTGCGTCCTGCCGCTCTGCGACCTGGTGGTGGGCACCGAGGAGGAGATCCATATCCTGGGCGGATCGACGGACACCATCGTGGCGTTGAGGGCCGTCCGCAAGCTGACCAGCGCTCTGCTGGTCTGCAAACGCGGCCCCGACGGCTGCTCGGCCTTCCCTGCCGCGATCCCCGACCGTCTGGATCGGGGTGTGGTCGGGCCGGGCTTCAACGTCGAGGTGTTCAATGTCCTGGGCGCCGGCGACGCCTTCATGAGCGGCTTCCTGCGCGGCTGGCTGAAGGACCTGCCGCTGGAGCGGTGCTGCGAGCTCGCCAACGCGGCCGGCGCCATCGTGGTCTCCCGCCACGGCTGCGCGCCAGCCATGCCCACCTGGCCGGAGATGCAGGCTTTCCTGGCCAACCCCGACCGGCCGTTCCGCCTGCGCGAGGACGCCGAGCTGGAGCACATCCACTGGGCGACCACCCGAGCCGGGACCTACGACCAGCTCACCGTGCTGGCCATCGACCACCGCAGACAGTTCGAGGACATGGCCCGCGAACTCGGCGCTGACGAGGCTCGCATTCCGACCTTCAAGCGCCTGGCGCTGCAGGCGCTGCATGAGGTCGCCGGGGGTGACCCCAGGTTCGGCATCCTGCTCGACGGCCGCTTCGGCTTCGACGCCCTGGCTGCGGCGGCGGACCACCCCTACTGGATCGGCCGGCCCATCGAGGTTCCGAAATCCCGGCCACTGGAATTCGAATGTTCGGCCGACGTGGCCACCGAGCTCGCCGAGTGGCCGCTGAATCAGGTGGTGAAGGTGCTCTGCTTCTATCATCCGGACGATGCACCCGAGCTTCGCGGGCGGCAGGAGCGGCAACTCGTCCGCCTCTTCGACGCCTGCCGTAAAACCCGCCACGAGCTGCTGGTGGAGATCGTCGCGCCAGCCGGCATGCCAGTGGATGCGACCACCATCGGCCGCGCGCTCGATCGGCTCTACGACCTGGGCGTAAAGCCTGACTGGTGGAAGCTCGAACCCATGGACGACCCGGCCGCCTGGCGGGCCGTCGCGGGCGTGATCGGGGGCCGAGATCCCTTCTGCCGCGGCGTCGTCTTGCTGGGCCTTTCCCAGCCGGTGGCGAGCCTGGTCGCGGCCTTCGAGGCGACGGCGGCCGTGCCGGTGGTCAAGGGCTTCGCTGTGGGCCGCACCATCTTCAATGACGCCGCACGCGCCTGGCTGGCCGGTGAGATCGACGACGCCGAGGCCGTGACCCGGTTGACGGACAGGTTCTCGCATCTGGTGAAGGCCTGGCGGCGCGCCAGACCCGCCGTGGGACAGGCGGCATGAGCCCAAGTGACAAACAGGGGGTCAGGCTGACGGCGGCGCAAGCCGCGGTGCGCTTCCTGGCCGCACAGGACGTCGAACTGGACGGCGCGACGGTCCCGTTCTTCGCCGGCGTCTGGGCCATCTTCGGCCATGGCAATGTGGCGGGCCTGGGCGAGGCGCTGCATGGTGTGCGCGAGGCCCTGCCGACCTTCCGCGCGCACAACGAGCAGGCCATGGCCCACGCCGCCATCGCCTACGCCAAGCAAATGCGCCGCGCCCGCGCCATGATCTGCACCACCTCCGTCGGGCCGGGCGCGACCAACATGGTCACCGGAATCGCCCCCGCCATGCTCGATTCCTCGCCGATCGTCTGCATCACCGGCCAGGTCGGCAGCAAGCTGATCGGGTCG
>PLEH01000321.1 GCA_003136395.1 Phenylobacterium sp. | reverse complement strand
GGCGGCCGGCGGCGGCGCGCCGATCTGGCCACGGAGAGCCTGAGCCGACACGCAGAGCGGCCAGGCGACAGCCATGAGGGCTGTAGCGACCACAGCGCCCCGTGCGCCCCGGCTCGTGACGTTACGCACGCGCATCATGGATGACTTCATTCCCTCGTTCGGCCGCGTCCGGCCGCCATAGCTATCGTCCATAAAATGGTGCGCCCAATGTGGCGAGCGTTAGGCGTATGGACAGTTGGTCGCTGGACCCCAGCCGGCCGATGATAACGTCCTGGTGGCGGTAATACACGTCCACGCGGATGCAGTCGTCCTTGTAGAACACCCCGACGTCGCGGATCACCCAGGCATGTTGAAGCAGGTCGCGGTTGCCGTAGGTGCTGACGCCCCAGTGCTGCGTCAGATTCACGTCGCCGCCGAGATCGATGTTCTTGACCGGCGTGCCGTTGATCCCCTGGTCGTCCGACAGGTAGCGGACGTAGCCCGAGCCCCATTTGACGTTGACGTTGGCCCCGGCCTCTAGACGGTGAACCTCCAGGGTGTCGCCGTCGAGCCGCGTGCGGGCGAAGAATGAGAGGCCCTTCCAGGGCTGGGCGTCGCCGGCCACGATCCAGTCCGACGCCCGTTGGTTCAGGCCTGAACCCGGGGCGAACACGGTATTGGCGCGATCCCGGAAGCTGCGGCCGATGAGCAGGCTGGCCCGGCGGCCATCGTCCCACAGGATCGAGCCGCGACCGGCGACATTCACCCGCAGGCCGTCCTCATAGAGGTCGTAGCCGGGGAATTTGTTGGCCTGGAAGAGGGTGGTCTCGTCGAACTCGAAGGCGATCGAGTCCTCGTTGAAGTAGATCGGCTTGCCGGTCGCCGGGTCGTGGCCGAGGACCACCTGCTGGGCCCTGGGCGATGCGGCGACCTGCACCAGGGGCTCCAGCACGACGGTGGCGTCGCCCCAGCGGCGGTAGAGCGGATAGGAGATGTCCGCGCCCACGACGCCCACGGCCCGCGCCTGGTTCTGCGTGGTGGTGGTGATGGTGGCCGGGAGGCTGGTCGCGGTGAGGCCATTCACGACGTCGCCGACGTGGTAGCCGTCGAGGCGCAGGTTCACGAAGGGCTCGACCCGCAGGCCGGCGTCGGAGGTGAAGATGCGCCGCCAGTCGAGGCCGCTGCTCACCCGCTGGCTGTCGAGGCCCGGCAGCCTGGCGGCCTGGAAGTCCGGTGACTGATCGCGGGTCAGCGACACGGCGCTGGCGGTCAGGCGCAGTCGCCCGCCCAGGATATCATTGGGGTCCTCGTAGCGGGCGTCGACGATCGGGGCGACCACAGGAAAGGTGCGGTTGTTGTCGCCCGGGCGCAGGCCCTGGACGCTGAAGGCCGCCACCGAGACGTAGGACTGGTCGTCCTGGCGGATGGCAAAGGCCTGGCTGATCAGCCGGTGGTCGTCGGCCAGATAGGGTCCGCGCGCTTCATAGACGTGGCCGACGTCGTACTTGTCGAAGATCAACGGGTCGGAGGCGCGCTCGGCGGTGAAGCCGGCGATCCAGTCGTCGCTGAGGCGGAACGAGCCGCGGGCCAGGATGTAGCTGCGGCTGGTGTTCTCGCCGAACCGGTTGCCCTTCGGGTCGAGGTCGGCTTCGTGGGTGTAGCCCGCCCTGATGTCGATGACGCCCGAGTTGAAGGCTTCGCGGTAGTGGGTGTTCAGGAACGGATTGGCCTTGGTGTTGAACTGCGGGCTGAGCGTCAGGTCGGCCGACGGGCTGAACACGAACAGATAGGGCTGCTCGTAGGAGAAGCCGCGGCGGCCGGAGGCCCCGATCCTGGGGACCAGCAGGCCTGACTGGCGTTCGGCCGACGGGTCGGCGTGCCAGAACACCGGGAAGTACATCACCGGAATGCCCAGGATGCGGATCCGGGCGTGGCGGTAGTAGATCAGGTGGTGGACCTTGTCCTCGACCACGCGGTCGGCGGTGATCGACCAGGTGGGCTCCTTGGGCGTGTCGCCGACACAGATCGGGCAGGGCGTGTAGATCGCCTTGTTCAGCTCCTGGATGTCCTCGGAGCGGCGCACGGCGCTGTCGCCGGCGATCAGGACATTCTGGTTGGTGTGCTTGTCCTTCATGCGGGCCGCGAAGCCCATGGCCACGGCGGCCTGCATCTTGTCGTCGAGCGTCATCTGGTCGGCGTATTCGACGCTGCCGTCGTCGTGGATCACCTGGACGTGGCCGAAGGCGCGGATCACCCCCTGGGCCGGCGCGTCCCTGTCGCGGACCCGGGACTGGCCCTCGGGCGGCGGCGGCGCCTCCCTGTAGACCAGCCGGTCGGCGCGCAGCGTGCGGTCCTCGTAGCGGATCTCGACGTTGCCCTCGGCGGTGGTCACGCCGCTCTTGTCGTCACGGACGAGCTGGTCGGCCTCCATGTAGAGTTCGCCGGGCTTCAGGCCGTCGGTGCTGACCGGCGCCGTGGACTTGGGGGCCCCGGTCTTGGGCAGGCCAGTGTCGTTGAGGATCTGGCCGCGCTGTTCGCGGCCGAGCGGGCTCTGCTCGAAGGAATTGGCCGGCGCGACGGACTGGGCCTGGGCCAGGGCGGGCCACAGAAGCGCCATCGCCGCGCCCGCCAGCAGCGCGCGCTTCGCCGCGTCGCTCGGAAGGGCTGCGGGCTGCGTGCGCCGACGCCGACTCATCTTCAGACTTCCGATCCCTGGCGTGACGCGCCGATACGCCCTGCATAGCCGGGCAGGCGGACGATTCAACCGTCTTCGGTGTAGCAGAGCACGGTAAGGCCAGACAGCAGCGCCACAACCACAGGCGCCCAGGCCGCGGCGAACAGCGGGATGATGTCGGCTTTCCCGAGCGCGCCTGAGAACTGGTTGAAGAAGAAGACGATGAATCCGAGGGCGAAGCCGGCCCCCGCCAGGCCCGCCAGGCCCCCGAGACGGACCAGCCTGAGCGAGAAGGCGGCCGCCAGCACCGCCATGGCGGCAAACATCAGGGGCGTCGCCAGGAGCTGCTGGAAGCGCAGCCGGTAGCTGGAGGCTGAGAATCCCGAGTCCTCGGTCTGTTTGATCGCCCCGGGCAGGCGCCAGAAGGCGATGGCCTCCGCCGCCTCGAGACGCTCCACAGCGGCTTCCGAATCGAGCGTCGAGCGAATCGACAGGCTGTCGGAGCGGACCGAGCTCTCGCCGGGAGTGGCCTCGCGCACGTCCTTCAGCTGCCAGAATCCCGGACGAAGCACCGCCTCGGCGGCCTCAACCCGCCGCTTGAACTCCGGCTGGCCGGTCTTGTTCTTCTGGTAGATGTAGAGCGAGACGCCGCGCAGGCGCACCTTCCCCTGAACGGTGTCGCGCGCCTTGGCGTGGATCACCATCTGGGTGCGCTCGTCACCCTGCCGCAACCAGATGTCCTTGGGCTGATCGACCATGTAGTTGGCGGCCATGATGGCGGCGCGGTCGGCCTCGAATCGCGCGCTCAGCGCCGCGGACACCGGATTGACCGCCAGGACCGCGAAGACGCCAAGGATGAAGGCCGCGACCGCCGAGGGCATGATGAACCGCCAGGCCGACACGCCCGAGGCGCGCATGGCGATCAGTTCGCTGCGCCGGTTCATGCCGACATAGGCCGCGATGCCGCCGCTCAGGAAGACGAAGGGCAGCAGGATCTGGATCACCGCCGGGGACTTCAGCAGTGTCAGGCCGAAGATGTCGGCGGCGCTGACGTCGGCGCGGCCGCCGATCGAGCGCGATAGGTCGACGAACTGGACGAGCAGGATCACCGCGGAGATCACCGCCAGCGCCGCCCCCGCGCCGGTCAGCGTCCTCAGCAGGACATATCTCTCGATCCGCGAGTTCATGCGGGAACCGGGGCGATGCGCGCCGGGCGGCGGCTGATGTCGATGAAGCGGCTGACCCGCTGACGGAAGACGCTGCGCAGGGCGATGACTGTGGCCCCCAGCGGGATCGCGTACTGCAGGATGTTCAGCCAGACGTTGGCCTCGCTGGCCGACAGGGCTACGAATCCCAGGATCCGGACCAGGGCCGCGACCGCGAAGACAATGGCGATCCGGCGCACATAGCCCAGCCGCGAGAATCCGCCGCCGAGGATCGCCGAGAGCGCCATGGCCATGAAGGCGATGTTGTAGAGGGGCGTGGCGATCCGGTTGTGACCCTCGGCCAGCAGGGCCTTGCGGTTCTTCTTCTCCCAGTCCTGCTGCAGGTCGGGGAACAGCAGTTCGTGCAGGTAGCGGTCGGAGAGCTTGTAGTGGACCATCTCGTCGGCGCTGTTCAGCTGGCTGAGTTCGAACGGATATTCGCTGTTGGTGAGGTACTCGAGCACGCCCTGCGGCGAGAGATGCTGGGTCGCCTCGTCCTTCAGCAGCAACACCGGCTGGCCATTGCGCGTGGCGATGTGGCCGGTCGCGGCGGTATAGGTGTAGGCAGAACCGTCATCCTTCATCTGGTTGATGAAGAGATTGTGCATCTCGCCTTTATTATCAATAGTTTGGGCATAGACGGTGAGGCCGGGAACGGGCTCGGTGAATTCGCCCTCGCGCACCAGGGTGGCGGCCAGATCCGTCTTCACCTCGAACAGGACGTCACGCAGGGCGCGGTAGGCCAGCGGCTGGGCCCAGAGGTTCATCAAGAGCGCCAGGAAGGCGATGGCGCCGGCCAGGCGCATGGCCGGAGAGATCACCCGCCAGCGGCTCATGCCGCCGGCGAAACAGACCACGATCTCCTGCTCGGTGTGCAGCCGGTTCAGCGCCACGAGCGCGGCCACCAGCACCGCGATCGGCAGGATCATGTTGATCAGCTGCGGCATGTAGAGGAGCGTGACCTTCAGGAAGACGATGGCGCTCTGGCGCTGATTGACGATCAGATCGAGGCCCGTGAGGCTCGTGCTCAGCAGCGCCACCGCCGTCAGCGCCGTAATGGCGAGAAGCGTGGGGCCAAGCAGCTGGCGGAGCAGGTAGCGGTCGATCAGGCGCATGGGTAAGAAATCGGGCTCGCTCGGAGTTTTTGCCGCGCCCCCGCCGCAGAGCTGATCTAAACCATGCGTCGCCGTATCAGACAACCGCCGGGCGCCGCCCGCCGAGCCCGCTGAAGGCCCAGCAGACCCTTCCACCCGAGAGACCCCGCATGGATATCGAGTTCGTCGCCGCCGCCGCCGCCCTGTCGCCGAAGACCGCGCTCGCGCGGCTGGTCCATGAGGGCGCGGCCCTGGAAGGCGCGCTCGGTCAGGCGGCCGCGGCCAGCCGCTTCACCGGCGCCAAGGGCCAGACCCTGGACATCCTGGCGCCGGCGGGGGTCGACGCTCAGCGGCTGGTTCTGGTGGGGGTCGGCAAGGCCGACGGCTTCGACGCCCTGGGCGTCGAGCATGGCGCGGCCAGCGCCTATAACGCGGTCAAGGCCTCGGGCCTGACCACCCTGCGCCTCGAACTGCCGGACGCCGCCGCCGACCTGGCCGCCCGAGCCGCGCTCGGCGTGCGCCTGGGCGCCTATCGGTTCGACAAGTACCGGACCAAGGAGCCGGCGGACAAGAAGCCGTCCGTCGTGAAGACCCAGGTCGTCGCGGCCGACGCCGACGCAGCCCTGGCCGCCTTCGCGCCCCTGGCGGCCCTGGCCGACGCGGTGAGCTTCACCCGCGACCTGGTCTCCGAGCCGCCGAACGTCCTCTATCCGGCGGAATTCGGGCGCCGGGTGAAGGCGCTGGAGAGCCTGGGCCTGGAGGTCGAGATCCTCGGCGAGCCGGAGATGATGAAGCTCGGCATGGGCTCGCTGCTGGGCGTCGGCCAGGGCTCGATCCGCGAGAGCCAACTGGCGGTGATCCGCTGGAACGGCGCGGCGGACAAGAAGGCCCAGCCCATCGCCTTCATCGGCAAGGGGGTCTGTTTCGACACCGGCGGCATCTCCATCAAACCGGCCGAGAACATGGAAGACATGAAGTGGGACATGGGCGGGGCGGGCGCGGTGGCCGGTCTGATGCATGTGCTGGCGGGCCGCAAGGCCAAGGTCAACGCGGTGGGCATCCTGGGCCTCGTCGAGAACATGCCCGACGGCAACGCCTACCGACCGGGCGATGTGCTCACTTCCATGTCCGGCCAGACCATCGAGATCATCAACACCGACGCCGAGGGCCGCCTCGTGCTGGCCGACGCCGTCTGGTACTGCCAGAACCGCTTCAAGCCCAAGTTCATGGTCGACCTGGCGACCCTGACCGGGGCGATCATCATCGCGCTCGGGCACGACCTGGCCGGCTGTTACTCGAACAACGAGGAGCTGGCGGGCGCCCTGATCGCGGCCTCCAACACCGAGGGCGAGCCCCTGTGGCGCATGCCGCTGCCGGCGCAGTACGACAAGAATATCGACTCGATGATCGCCGACATGAAGAACACCGGCGGGCGGCCCGGCGGCTCGATCACCGCGGCCATGTTCATCCAGCGCTTCACCAACGGCGTGCCCTGGGCCCATCTCGACATCGCCGGCACCGCCTGGAAGAAGCCGTCCGCCTTCCCCACCAGCCCCGACGGCGCCACCGGCTACGGCGTGCGCCTGCTGAACCGCATGGTGGCGGAGAAGTACGAGAGTTAGACCGGGCCCTACGCCGGCGGCGAGGCGAACTGGGGATCGAGGGTGCGCGCGACCGCACGGATCTGAGCGTCCGTCAGCTTGTCCAGTTGTTCCAGGGTCGGAACGCGCGGGTCGAAGCCGGCGATCTCGCCGCGGTGGGCGTCCATCCAGTGCAGATAGCCTTCGAACACCCGCGTGTTGGCCTGGCCGTGCGGGGTCTGGCTGCCAATCTCCGAACTCTGGATGTTGAAGAGCGGCATACGCGGGAATTCCGCCAGCATCAGTTCCGAGAGCTTGGCGCGGTACTCCAACTCGGGCGACGAGAGGTGGGACAGGCCGGTGAACTGCTGGTTGTCCAGCGAGTGGCGGCCCTCATGGGCGGTGATCGAATGGCCGACCTCGGCGTCCCAGTAGAGCTTGGCGTAGACCCGCGCGTAGGGCTGGCCCGTGCGCCGCGCCTCCGACCGCGCCTTTTCCGCCACCTGGGCCGCTGCCTGCCCGCGCAGGCGAGCCTGCAGGCCAGGAAGGTAGGCGACGGGCGTTCTTGCCAGGGCCGCCAGGTCCTGCTGCTCCAGCGCCGGCTGGCGCGCCGCCAGCCGGTTGGCGATCTCCGGCTCGGCGCTGGCCAACGCCCTCAGGCCGCCCGGCGTATAGGCGGAGCGGACCTGCACGATCGTGCCCCTGTCACCGCTCCAGCCGCCGGATTGGGCCAGACCGTCCCAAAGCCAGCTCTGGTAGCCGTTGGAGATCATGTTCTCGATCAGCACGAAGCGTACCTCGCCCTTGCGCCCGAACTGCTCGATCCTGAGGGTGTCGTCCTGGACCACATGGCCGGCGTGCAGGCTGGCGAAGCCGCCGGTCCGCTGGACCATCCCGTAAAGGCCGAAGGCCTGCTGCAGCGGGACCCGCGGGTCGGTGGCGGCGGGATCGAGCTTGTGTGCGGCGTCGGCGACGATCCGAGTCAGCGTCGCCTGAAACGCGGAGTCGTCGCGATGGCCGCGGGCCGTCGCACGGTTGAAGGCCAGGATCGCCGGATCGAGCGTGGCCCGCAGGTCGTAGTAGGCGGTGATGCGCCCATAGTCGGCGTCGCCGACCGCCCGCTTGGCCAAGTCGTGGATCGCGTCGAAGCGCCGGGCCTCGTTGTAGAAGCCGCCTCGCACCAACAGGCTCAAGAGCGCGACCTGGTCGCCGGCCGGCGCGTGCGCCGCCAGGCCGTCGCGGAAACGTCGCGCCACCTCGGCGTCGTCGATCCCGAAGGACGCCGGCGCATTCCGATCAGTCAGCCAGAAGAAGCTCTTCCAGGCCTCTAGGGCGGCCGTCGCGGCCGTTGCCTGCAGCGCCCAGGCGAGCTTGAGCTTCTGCGCGGCAGGCGAGGCCTCGGCCAGGGGCGGGAGAGTCTTCAACGCCTCGCCGGCGGCTGCGACAGCCTCGGCGCGGTTCGTCCCGGACGCGGCCTCGTCGAGCCAGGCCCTGGCCTCGGCTGTCTTCAGGTCGGTGGACTGCGCCTGGCCGGGACAGTCCGCGGCGTGCATCCGGGCGTCCAGCGCCGCCTGGCGAGGCGCGCCGGATTCATCGAGCACGCGGATGTTCATCACCGCCGTGGCGCAGAGGTCCGCGCCCGTCGCCCGGGCGTCGCCAAGTGAGGCCAGCGCCGCGGGCGCGTCCCGGTCGATCAGCCACTGAATTCGCGCCAGATCCCGCCCGGCCGCGGCCCGGTCGGCGGGTGAGGCCGCGGCGTCACGGCGGATGGCGATGAAGGCGGTCTCGGCGTCGGCGACCTGGCTCTGGAAATAGAGCTGCTCCGCATCCCGCAGGGTGGGCGCGGCCGCCGCCATGCCGCCGCGGGCCACCATGGCGAGCAGCAAGGTGACCAAGAAGACACGTTTCATTGGTGGGGTCCTCGGCATAGTCTCCAAGGCGATGAGTTCAGCGGAGCGAGGCGCAGGCGTCTTGGACGAATCTGCAGTCGGTGAGGTCCGCGGCGTCTTTCGCGAGATCGGACGCGGCAGTGGCGCGGTGGCCAGGCTGACCAGCCTGCCGCCGGGCTCGCGGCTCGACGATCATGTGCACGACCACCCCTATCTGTCGCTGCATGTCCTGGGCGCCTACCGCGAGGCGGGCGAGGGCGGCGAAGTGCGGATCGACGGCCCGGCCGCGGCCTTCCATCCGGCGGGGTCGGCGCACGCCGACCGCATCGGCGACCGGGGTCTGACCACCGTGGTCGTGGAGTTCGACGCAGACTGGCTGGCGCGGGCCCTGGGGGCCCGCCCTGTCCCGGAGCGGTCGGTCTACTGGCGGGACGGCGCGATGGCGGCGGGATCGGCGCGTCTGGCGCGGTTCTGCCTCGGTCCGGATGGCGCTTACCGCTCGGTCCGGGCCTCGCTGGGCTTCCTCGGCAAGGCGCTGACCGCGCGACCGCAGCCCCGGGCCGGCGCGTGGCTTGAGCGGCTGGACGCGCTGATGGACTCCGATCCGGATCTGGCGCCGGCGCGCCTGAGCGAACGGCTGGGGGTCTCCGACGCCTGGCTGGCGCGGGCCTACAGGTCACGGCGCGGCGAGGGACTGGCGGAAAGGCGCCGGCGCCGGCAGGTCGAAACCGCGGTGATGCTGATCGAAACCGGTTCGTCCGCGCTCGCGGATGTGGCCCTGGAGGCCGGTTTCTGCGACCAGAGCCACATGAACCGATCCTTCAAGCTCTTGCTCGGCTGTACGCCGGCCGAGGTCAGGCGCGAGCGGGCGCGGACCGGATGACCGAGGTCTGGTTCTATCATCTGGAGCGGACCGGGCTGGAGCAGGCCTTGCCGGAGCTTCTGGAGAAGACGCTGCAACGCGGCTGGAAGGCGCTGGTCCGGGTCAGGGAGTCCGACAGGCTGCAGCATCTCGACGGCTGGCTCTGGACCTACCGCGACGACAGCTTCCTGCCCCACGCGCCAGACGACGAGGCCGGCGCCGCGCGCCAGCCGATCCTGCTGACCACCGGCTTCGAGAACGCCAATGGCGCCGACGCGCTCTTCCTGGTGGACGGCGCGGAGCCCGGAGAGCTTTCCGGCTATGAGCGCTGCGTGGTGATGTTCGACGGCGCCGACGAGGCCCAGCTCGCCGTGGCCCGCGCGCAATGGAGCGCAATCAAGGCCACGGGCGTTTCGGTCTCCTACTGGAAGCAGCAGGCGCGCGGATGGGAGAAACAGGCATGAGGGTGGCGATCGCCGCGGCCCTGGCCCTCTGCCTGGCGGCCTGCGCGCCGCACTATCCGACGACGATGCCCTCGACGCCGGGGGCCGCGCCCGAGCCCTCCGTGGCGCCCGCTCCGGTTCCGGCGCCGGGTCCGGCGCCCCAGCGTTCGCCGATCCCGAAACCCCAGGTCGCGGCGCGCGACGCCTGCGGGGCGGCGGACCTTCAACGGCTCGTGGGCCGGCCGCGGACCGAAATCCCGATCCCCATCAATCCCAATCGCCAGCGCGTGGCCTGCACCACCTGCCCGGTGACCGAGGAGTTCGTGCCCGACCGCCTGAACTTCTTCTTCGACGCCGAGACCGGCCGGATCAGACAGATTCGCTGCGGCTAGGAGCCTCTTGCGCGGTCGGTATCTCGACCCCGAGCTCTCTCAGCACGTTCAGCCAGCTCTCGCGCCCATCGCGGCTGGAGAACTTCGCCACGGCGGTTTCGCGGGCGGCGGCGCGCAGCGGGGCGGAAGCCTGCGGATCGCGGCAGGCCTCGATTAGGGCGTCCGACAGGGCGTTCGGATCGAAGAAGGGCAGCAGCCGGCCGTTGACGCCGTCGGTGATGGCGTCGCGCAGCGGCGGGGTGTCGGAGGCGATGACGTAACAGCCGCTGGCCATGGCCTCGACCAGGGACCAGGAGAGCACGAAGGGGTAGGTGTAGTAGACGTGGGCGGTCGATAGCCGAAGCGCCGCCAGCATCTGGGCGTGCGGCGCCTTTCCCATGACATGCAGCCGCGCCGGATCGACCTGAAGCCCCTCGAACGCGATCTCCTGCCAGGTCTTGCCCTCCGGCGGCTGGCCGCCATAGGGCCGGGGACTGTCGCGGCCGAACATCACCACCTGGGCGTCGGGGACCTCGGCCATCAGCCGGGGCAGGGCGCGGGCAAAGATGTGCAGGCCCCGCATCGGCTCCATGTGGTTGTTGACGTAGGTGATGGTGGGGGTTCCCGGCGCGATCGTGCGGCCGTCGGCCAGCTCGAGGGGTTCGGCGGGGCCGGGATGGATGGCGTCCACGTCGACGCCCTCGTGGATCACCCGCAGGCGGGGGCGGAACACCGACGGCAGGACCGAGGCCTGGAACTCTGTCGGGGCGACGATCACATCGGCCTCGGCGTAGGCCAGCGTCATGACCGGGCTCTTGGACTTGGCCATGAGGATCGCCTGTTCGGTGGCCTCGAAGAATTCGTTGTCGAAATCGATGTCGAGGCCGCGGCCGCGGTAGAAGAACTCCGCGAACATCACGCGCTTGGCGTCGGGCCACAGTTCGTCGAGATAGATGGTCTCGCCCCAGCCGGGGTGACCCACGATCACCTGGGGTTCGAAGCCCTCCGCCCTCATCGCCTTGCCGATCCGAAAGGCGGACGCGGCGCGGATCAGGTCGGCCTCGGCCCGCACCGCGTGCGGGAAGATGTCGGGCGTTGTCCCGCGGTCCAGCGCATAGCGCCCGATCGGCACGCCCGGAATGCCCGGCGCGCTCTGCCCGCCGATCGCAAAGACACGCACGCCGCGGTCCAGCAGGGTCTGCGCCAGATCCCGGAACTGGGCCGGGAAGTTGTTGTGCACGAAGAGGACGCCAGAGGGCATGGTGGTGTTCTGCCCGCGCGGGGCGCGGCTGTCACCTGCCGGGCCCTCCGATGGGCGCTTGGCAGCCACGGCTTGGCGGCCAGGGCTTGGCGGTTTGGGCCTTCCCGGCTAATGGCTCGGCTCCAGGCGGATGTGGCGGAACTGGTAGACGCACTGGATTTAGGTTCCAGCGCCGCAAGGCGTGGAGGTTCGAGTCCTCTCATCCGCACCACCCTGCTTCACCCTGCGGGCTTCGCAGGGCAGGTCCTGCCTTTGCTCTTGGAGCGGGCGGGCCGGCATGACATAACCGCCGCCCTCCGCCGGGACCCTCGGCGGCGTTGGTTTTCATCCCTGTTGCGGCCGCTGAGCGCCTAAGCCGCGCGCGCCCAGGAAGTTCGAGAATGTCGATGCAGATCGTTGAAAAGTCTGGCGAAGGCCTGAGCCGCGTATTCGGAGTCACGGTCCCGATGGCCGACCTCGGGGTGCTGCTGGAAGCCCGGATCGCCGAGATCACCCCCACGCTGAACATCAAGGGATTCCGCCCCGGCAAGGTGCCGACCGCCCATGTGCGGCGCCTCTACGGCAAGGCGCTGATGAGCGAGGTGGTGGAAAAGACTCTCAACGAGACCACCCAGAAGGTGCTGGACGAGAACAAGCTGCGGCCGGCCGGCAATCCCGACCTGAAGCCGGAAGGCGACATGGAGGCGGTGATCGAGGGCCGCGCGGACCTGGCCTACGAAATCGCCGTCGACGTGATGCCCGACTTCGAGCCGGTGGACGTTTCGACGCTCTCGCTGAAGCGTCCGGTCTATGAGCCGACCGCCAAGGAAGTCGACGACGCGGTCGCCGACCTGGCCAAGCAGAACCGCACCTATGAATCCAAGACCGGCAAGACCGTGAAGGCCAAGGACGGCGACATGGTCGTCATCGACTTCCTGGGCAAGCTGGACGGCGCGCCCTTCGCCGGCGGCGCCGCCGAGGACGCCGAGCTGGTGCTGGGTTCGGGCCAGTTCATCCCGGGCTTCGAGGAGCAGCTCGTCGGCGCCAAGCCCGGAACCGACGTCGAGGTGAAGGTGAGCTTCCCGGAAAACTACCAGTCCGAGGAATTGAAGGGCAAAGCCGCGGTCTTCGAGGTCAAGGTGAAGGACGTGAAAAGCCCGGTCGATGCGCCGACCGACGACGCCTTCGCCGCGCGCCTGGGCATCGAGAACCTGGAGAAGCTGCGCGAGCTGTTGAAGGGCAATCTCGAGAAGGAATATGCCGGGGCCAGCCGCTTCAAGCTGAAGCGCGCGCTGCTAGATCAGCTCGACACCAAGCACGACTTCCCGCTGCCGCCGAAGATGGTCGAGGCCGAGTTCGCCGCCATCTGGCAACAGGTCGAGCAGGACAAGGCCGCCGGCGAGCTGCCGCCGGAGGACGCGAAGAAGTCCGACAAGAAGCTCAAGGAAGAGTACCACAAGATCGCCGAGCGCCGGGTGCGCCTGGGCCTGGTGCTGGCCGAGATCGGCCGGGCCAACAACGTCCAGGTGACTGAGCAGGAGCTGGGCGAGGCCATGCGCGCCGAGGCCATGAAGTA
>PLEH01000068.1 GCA_003136395.1 Phenylobacterium sp. | reverse complement strand
CGAGCGCCGCGGCGAACTCCGGCCGCTCGTGGCCCCAGGCATAGACCGTCGTCGGATGCGGCATGCCCTCGCCCCGGCAAACCGCCAGCATGCTCTCGCCCGCCGCCACCCGCTCCAGGATCGCCGTCTCCAGCTCCGGCGACCACGTCACATACTTCCCCCGCCCGCCGCCGCTCACAGCCGGCAGGCCGTCTCCCTCCGCCATGTGCAAAAGCCCTCAATCCCGCGAGGCGCCCGGCCGGGCCCCACGCGCAACTCCGGCACCCCTAAACATAGCCCAAGTCGCTTGACTCTTCGAGAACAAAAGAAGAACATTTGTTCTGACAAACGTCCCGAGCCCCCAATGCCACCTCGACCTCGATCCGCCGATTTCGCCGACCGTTACTGGCGCACCTTTCTGCGGAAACTTGGCGAAGATCTCGACCTGGCGGGAAAGGCCCTGGCAGCCACGGCTGGCGCCGCGATGTTTGCCCCTCTCGCGACCAAAGGCGTGATCACCTTCCCGAACCCGTGGATCGGGAGTATTTTCGTGGCTGGCGTTGCAACCCTCGTCGCCGGCATACATCTCCAAGCCGATGCAAAACCAGATGAATGAAGCAATCCAGGGCTTGGCCCTGATGGCGGCTTTCATAGCCGTCATCGGCATTGGGGGCGGCTTGCTGGTCAGCCGGCAGTCGCACAAATGGCGCGCGCTGGCCGAGGCGGAGCGGGAAGTCGAGCGCGAGGCTAAGCGTCAGGCCGCCCCTCACGCCTCATAGTTCAAGATCGGGCCCAGCCACCGTTCGACCGAGTCCTGGCCCGCCCTACCCCTCCACCGCCTCCAGCTCCCGCGGCCGCTCGGTCAGCGTGAACCCGCCCTCGGTCTCCGGGTCCTCCAGCATGGCCTTGCCCGGCCCGTCGAGCCTAAGCCACGCCATCCCCTGCTCGAAGGTCAGCACGCGGGCCTGACGATGATGCAAGGGCTTGCCGGTGTCCGGCCGGGGCGTGAAGAACGCCACGCCCGGCGCGCCGGTGACGAAGGTGAAGCTCTCCAGCGGCCCCTCCACGTCGGAGGGGTACGACACGTCCCACAGCCCCGCGAAATACCGCACCCGGTCGGCCTCGTCGCGGGGCGTCCAGCTCACCTCCCACCGCCGCTTTGGCTCGCCCGTCTTCCACCCCGCAGGCTCGTCATATTCGATGAAGCCGGTCAGCGGGATCAGCGCGCGCCGGCGCCTGTAGGGCTCGCGGAACGCCGGCGTCGTGTCCACCGTCTCCAGCCGCGCGTTGGTGCACATGGCCTTCCAGTCGGCGACCTTGCCCTTGTGGAAGAACGGCACGAGCCACCACCGCCGCTCCACCCCCTCCAGCCCCGCCGAGGGGTCCGCCGCCTCCACCGCCCGCAGCATCGGCGCCCGGTTGGTCGGCCTAAACGGCCGGTCGAGCGGCCGGTTCGAGGCCCCCTCCGCCCAGGTGATCGGGACCTTCGCATGCGGGATCACCGAGCCGTCGAACCGCAGGCGCAACTGGTATTCGTTGCACATGGGCGGCAGTGAAGCCCGCGCCCGACGCGGAGGGAAGCAACCGAGGCGTGTGGCGCGCCCCAGTTCCTCCCCCAGCGCGCAGCGCGCCAGGGGGAGGTGTCGGCAAAGCCGGCGGAGGGGGTTTCATCCCGGGCGCCCGGCATCGCCGGCCAAATCTCATGCCGTGGCTATCCATCGCGGCTTGGGAGAGAGTAACTTCGCCTAAGGCCCTGCAACGTGCTGGCGGAGAGCGAAGGCGGTGTGGCCGAGGAGGACGATGCGATGAAACGAGGCGCGATATCTGCGGCCGCAATGCTGGCCGTGCTCCTCGCCGGCCCGGCCTTCGCCCAATCACAGGGCCAGGCGTCGCCGCGCCAGGCCGCCGCACCCCAACCCGACGCACCCAAGACCTTGGCGCGCAATTTCGATGGGGTCTGGACGAACGCGACCGTCACCCAGCTTGAGCGGCCTGCAAGCTTTTCGCAGCTTGTCGTCCCGAAGGCGCAGGCGGACGCGGTGGAGAAGGCGACGGCCGCACGGCGCGAAGCGGCGAACGGCGCCTCGGATCTCAGCCAGGGCGCCTTCCACGATGAGAACGCCACAGCCGGATACAATTCGTTCTGGATCGATTCCGGCGACGGGCTGATGCGCGTTCGCGGCGAAGCGCGGTCCTCATTCATCACCAGTCCCGCCAACGGGAAGATGCCTTTCCGCAATCGCCAGAAAAGCCTGGCGCTGACGATCCGCGACGGGGTCGAGTATCGCTCCGGAAAGGGCGGGTACACGGATCCGGAGGATCTTCCGCTCCGCGAGCGTTGCCTGATCGCGCAGAGCGACGCCGGTGGGCCGGTCATGCTCAATGCGCTCTACAACAACAACTACAGCTTCTTCCTCACGCCGGGCTATTTCGTGATCGACCTGGAGATGAACCACGACGTCCGGATCGCCCCGATCTTCGCCTCCGCCGAAAAGGCCCGCGCGTCTCACCAGCCCGCCGTGATCAGGCCCTGGCTGGGCGATACGGTGGCCTGGTGGGAAGGCGACACGCTGGTCGCCGAGACGAAGAACGTGAACCCCGTCCAGGAGGGGCGGACCGTGACGCCCGTTTCATCGCAGGGCACGGTGACGGAACGGTTCACGCGGATCGCCAGGAACGAACTGCTCTATCAGTTCACGGTCGAGGATCCGGCGCACTACACGCAAGCTTGGTCGGGCGAGTATTCCTTCAAGCCCGCCAAGGGGCAGATCTACGAATACGCCTGCCATGAGGGGAACTACGCGATGGAAGGCATCCTTCGCGGCGCCCGGCTCCAGGAAGTGGCCGCCAAAGACGGAAAGTGATCGGGCGCCGCCGGCCCGGCCAGCACGGGCCGCTATCGGGACCGCCAGTGGCTGCCCACGAACTCGCGCAAGCAATCGTCAAATTTGAGTGTCATGGAA
>PLEH01000248.1 GCA_003136395.1 Phenylobacterium sp. | reverse complement strand
TCGATGAGCAGGACTCGGGAACAGGTCATGGGATACTCACCAACCATCAGAACAACCTCTGATCGAGCATCGCGGAGCGCGACCGGCGTCGCACCGGTACGCCCGCGTTGATTAAGCACGTGTCTGCGCTAGTTGCTTTTGTGGGCGATCTCTCCGCGGCATGACCGCACAGGCATTGGTTGCATTGCGCTCCATGTTACACTCGGCTCTATCGGTCTTTCTCGCAGTAATGCCATCTCGCAGACATTCCTAGGCGACCATACTTTGGCGCGGCGCTCCCAAACGCGGCGGCGGCGATGATGCCTGCAGCTCCATATCTATCCCGTTTGGGCGAGACGAACGGCAGGCCGCAGCATTGGCGTGTCGGCTTCTGTCACGCAGACCATTTTCCCCGTGTTGCGGACAGCGGACGCNNAGTGGCCTCCGCCGCCAAGGAACTCGGAGTTTCGGAACGGCAGGTTTACCGCCTGCTGCGCCGCTGCCGTGAGGGCGTGATGCTGACAATCGACCAATAAGCATTATCGGAAATTAAGGGACAATTTGCGATAGCATTTGTCAGATTTCAAAATAGCTGCAACTGACCCCACAGCTCGGGATTCAGGCCTCCTTGCGCTCACCGCAGACTAGGTTTGCCAAATGGAGCACCGGTCCCAGGCAATCGGACCATCGAAATCACGCCCACGAATAGGCGGTCTTGGTCTGGGTGTAGAACTCCACGGCCGCGAAGCCCTGCTCACGCGCGCCATAGCTGGAGCTGCGGACCCCGCCGAAGGGGACGTGGTAGTCGACGCCGGCGGTCGCCAGATTGACCATGACCATCCCCGTCTTCGCCCGCCGCTGGAAGTCGCGCGCATGTTTCAGCGACGTCGTTACGATCCCGGCCGAGAGCCCGAAGTCGCCGGCATTCGCCACGGCCAGAGCCTCGTCGTAGTCCTTGACGCGAATAATGCTGGCGACCGGTCCGAACACCTCCTCGGCGTTAATCGTCATGTCCCTGTGGGTGTCGGCGATCAGGGTCGGCTGGACGTACCAGCCTGGGGTCGCCAGCGTCAGGCGCCCGCCCCCAGTGACGATGCGGCCGCCCTCGGAACGGGTGAGGTCTATGTAGCGGTAGCTGGTTTCCATTTGCGCCTCGCTGACCGCTGGGCCCATCTGAGTTGCGGGATCGAGGGCGTCGCCGACCCTCAGGCTCGCGACCTTGTCCGCGAGCGCCGCGACAAACCGATCATGGATGCCGTCGGTGACGATCAGGCGGCTGGAGGCCGTGCACCGTTGACCGGTGGCGAAGAAAGAGCCGTCGAGGGCCACCGCCACCGCACGATCGAGGTCGGCGTCGTCGAGGATCACCAGCGGGTTCTTGCCCCCCATTTCCAGCTGCACCCGCGCCTGGCGGGCGACCGCAGCCCGTGCGACTCCTGCGCCGACGGCCTGTGAGCCGGTGAAGGAGATTCCGTCGACCTGCGGGTGTTCGACGAGTCTGGCGCCCATTTCGCCTGGGCCGAAGATCATGTTGAACACCCCGGGCGGGGCCCCGCACTCGTAGATGATGTCGGCAAGGGCCGCAGCCGTGGCTGGGGTCGGCCCGGCCGGCTTGATCACAACGGTATTGCCGAACGCCAGTGCCGGAGCGGTTTTCCAGGCCGGGATGGCGATCGGGAAGTTCCAGGGCGTGATCAGGGCGAAGACGCCGACCGCCTGGCGATATGTCTGGATCTCAACTCCGGGTCGGACAGAATCCAGGTTCTGGCCGTGCCGGCGCAGGGCCTCGCCCGCGAAGTATTTGAAGATGCGACCGGCCCGCACCGTTTCGCCGACGCCCTCGGCAAGGGTCTTGCCCTCCTCCCGCGACAGCAGCCGGCCGATCTCGTCGCGGCGCTTCAGGATAGTGTCGCCGACCTTGTCGAGCAGGTCGAAACGCACCTCCGGCGAGGCCTCGGACCAGGCCGGGAATGCCGCGCGCGCAGCGCCCACGGCCGCCTCCACCTCGGCCTCCGCGCCGCGCGGCGCGCGCGCCACGACATCGTCGGTGTTGGAGGGGTTGAGACTGAGTACCGGAGTCTCGGCGCTCACGCGCTCGCCGTTGATGAAGTGCCGGAGCGTTTCGGTCATGCGACGGTCTCAAACTGCAGAAGGCCACGGGCGGCGAGGTTGCGCATCAGTCCGCTGACGCCGAGGGTCCATGGTGGCGCCGCCCTGGAGGTTGTCACCTCGTTCTGGAGAACGCCCAGCCGCTCGCTCGAAACCCGCACCACGTCGCCGACCTTGTGGGTGAATCCCTGGCCGGCTGTATCGCGGTCCTGGGTAGGCGCGAACAGGGTGCCGAGGAACAGGGCGAAGCCGTCCGGATACTGGTGTTCGCTCATCGCCTGGCGCACAAGCTCGGTGGGATCACGGCTGATCTGATCCATGGAACTGCGGCCGGTCAGCCGATAGCCGTCGGCGCCGCGGATATCGAGGTCGACCACCGCATTGCGCACCTGGTCCAGTCCGTAGCCATCGTCAAACATTCGAATGAACGGGCCAATGGCGCAGGACGCGTTGTTGTCCTTCGCCTTGCCGAGCAGGAGCGCGCTTCGACCCTCGAAGTCGCGCAGGTTCACGTCGTTGCCCAGCGCTGCGCCCATCTCCTGGCCACGCTGGTCGCAGACGAGCACCACCTCCGGCTCCGGATTGTTCCAGACCGAATCCGATCGTACGCCGATCAGCGCGTCGTGACCCACCGCCGACAGCACCGGAGCCTTGGTGAAAATCTCCGCATCCGGTCCGATCGCCACTTCCAGGTATTGCGACCACAGCCCGTCGGCCACGAGCGCGGCCTTCAGTTTTGCGGCCTCGGCCGAGCCCGGTTTCACCGCACGAATGTCGGCGCCCACACGGTGGCTCAGGGTGCTGCGTATGGCCTCGGCCTTGGCCGCGTCGCCGCGCGCCCGCTCCTCGATCACCCGTTCGACCGCGGAGACTGCGAAGGTCACTCCGGCGGCCTTGACGCACTGCAGGTCGATCGGCGCCAGCAGCGGCTGGGCCGCGAAGTCGAAACTCTCGACGGGTCCGAGATCGTAGCCGGCCAGCGGGACCCCCGACCAGTTGTCCAGGATATCCGATACCGTCGGGGCCACACGCGATAGGTCGAGGAGGCGACCCTGGTGGCACAGTACGGGGCTCGGACCCTCCGGTGACTGCACGCGGCCCAAGAGTACGGCCTCTCGCCAGTCTTTCGGCAGGAAATCCTCTGCCTTCAATGCCGCCGGCATCTCAACCGTCCCTCTGATGATGACGGGACAATCAGTCCGAATAATTGACCCGGGTCAAGTTCTCGTTGCCGGCGCGGCCAATGCGCTTTGCGCGTGGCTACTGGCCTGCCATCATGCGCGGCCCGGTTGGGTCGGAAGGGAAGCACCTTGGGACGAGCCACACTGCAACAGGAGCGCTCACGCGCTACCCGCCAGGCGATCATCGACGCGGCGGAGAAGCTATGGAGCGCGCGCGGCTTCGACGCGGTCTCCGTCGACGAGATCTGCCAGGAGGCCCGCGTCGCCAAGGGCACGTTCTATTTCTATTTTCCCCGCAAGGAGCACCTGCTGGTCATCCTGCGGTATGACCGCCTTACGCCGCGCGAGGGAGAATTCGAGACCCTCCTGGCCAGCGCGCTTTCCACAGCGGAGATTTGCTCGGCCCTCGTAATCGACATCGGCAAACGGGCCAGCGCCATGGACAAGGCGCTCGTGACCCGGGCGGTCGAGGAATCGCTCAGGCGGCACCGCGAGGTCGGCAAGCTTGAGGGCGGGGACCGTTACCTGCGCACGTTCTTTCGCCCCATCTTCGAGCGCGGTCAGATGCGTGGCGAGGTGGACCCTTCCTGGGACGCCAATGTGCTGGCCGGCACGCTGGGCTGGGCGGTGCTGCAGGCGATCTTCGGCTGGGCCCAGGACCACAAGCCGGCTCGCGATCTCAGCCGCCGCTTGCAGGAACGCGTGCAACTCATCACCGCCGGGGCCGCCACACCCCGCCGCCTGGACTTGGTCGTCAAATCCCGCGGCCGGCGCAGCGCTGCCTGAAAGTCTTTGCGCTCAGGCCAGGCCGCAGATGTTCGCCGGCAGGCCCGGCGCATCAACACGCAGGGAAAGCACTGATCCCGCCCAGGGTTGAGGCGCCAGGGCCTCCGGCGTCAGGCGTTGCCGCGCGGTGGTGATGTAGAGCGTCTTCAGGTCAGGCCCGCCGAAGGCGCAGGCGGTCGGATGCGAGACCGGTAGCGCGACCACGCAACGTATTCGTCCATCGCCCAGTACCTGCACGAGGCAGCCACCGGTCGGCCGCGCATTCCACACCGCCCCCTCGACGTCCATCGCCGACCCATCCGGCAGACCCGGCGCGACGTCCGCCGCCAGGAGGGTTCGCCCTGCGGTGAGGTCGCCCGAGCCAGGATCATAGTCGTAGGCGCGAATCGTCCGCTCGTCCGTGTCGGACACCTGGAAAGTCAGGCCATCCGGGCTCCAGGCCATAGCGTTTGGGATGCGGATATCGGCGAGCAGCCGGCGCTGATGGCGGTCGGCGGATATCGCGTAGATCGACCCGGTCACCGCCGCGCCATAGTCACGCATGCTGCCGACGATCAGGCGGCCCACGGGGTCCACGCGGGCCTCGTTAAGCCGATTGTCCAAGCTCGGGTCCTCGACCTGCAGCAGTCTGCGCGTCGCGCCCGTCGACGGATCGAACGCCAAAAGATCATGGCGCGTGACCAGGATCAGACCGTCGTGCGCCAGAGCGACGCCGCAACAGAGGTCGTCGAAGATCCAGTCGCGGCGGTCCCCCGTGGCCGGCTCGAAACGCCGAAGCGCGTTGCTGCGGATGTCGACCCACCAGAGCGCCTGTTCGCGAACGCTCCAGACCGGAGATTCACCCAGCAGGTCCTGCCCCGCCACGGCTCGCTCGATCGCGCTCATCAGCTCAACTCGAGGGCTTCAAGTTCATGGCCGGTGATCTCGAATAGATCAACGCGCCACACGATGATGGCGATGGCGAACATCGGCAGGGCCAGAAGACCGACGTAGACGGAAAAGCCGACGGTCGAGAGCGCAATGGGCGCGACGAAAATGTTGCTGGCGATCGCCAACCTGCACCAACCGTTGCAGACACCCTGAGACCGTCCTCGCAGCCGGGTCGGGAACAGTTCGCTGCCCCAGACCCAGACCAGGACCCCGATACCCATCCAGACCGAGAAGCTCAGCAGATAGAAGCCTCCCACCAGCACGACAGGATGGGCCTGGCCGAACAGCGCCAGCGCCAGCGCCGTCAACCCGAACGGAATCGTCGAGATGAGCGCGAGCGTCCGCCGCCCGATGCGATCCACCAGGACGGCGCTGACCGCCGGCCCGGCCAGCGCCGTGATCCAGACGGACGCACTCGCCAGCAGCGTCGCGGTGTTGGAGAAGGCGCCCACGGTCTTGAAAACCAGCGGCGTGGCGATTGTGCTGATCGACCCTGCGAAGCAATTCAGGAAGAAGACCAGCGACACCCACGCGACGCGGCCGCGCCACGGCGGCCGCAGAAGCTCGCCGTAGGATCCGCGGCCCTCCGGCCTCGGCGCCACCGCGCCTTCGATCCCGAACTGCGCCAGCGCCGCCGCGGCCTCCTCATTGCGGCCCCGGGAGATCAGCCAGCGCGGGCTCTCCGGAAGGCCTCTGCGCGCGAGCAGCACCAGGAACGCCGGAACGGCCCCAAGGCCGAACATCCAGCGCCAGGCGTCGTCGCCGAACAGCGCCATCAACGGTAGGGCGAGCAGGGTCGAGGTCATGGCGCCCAGCACCCACATGACGTTGAGCAGCGACCCGAGCACGGCTCCGCGCTGGTTCCTGGGTGCGATCTCAGCCAGGTAGGCGGTCGAGGTGGGGATATCCATGCCGACCCCGACGCCCACCAGGATGCGCGCGGCGAACAGCTCCCAGACATTGTCCACGAAGGCCGAGGTCAGGGCGAAGACCACGAAGAACGCCAGGTTGATGACGAAGATCGCGCGCCGCCCGAACCGGTCGGAAAGGTCGCCGAACACCAGCAGCCCGACGATGGCGCCCAGGAAGGTCGAAGCGCCCAGAAGGCCGACTTCGCCCGGCGAGAGCCCGAAACGGCTGCGGATGATGATCAGCGCCGCGCCCATGACCAGCAGGTCATAGCCATCGATGAATTCACCGAACGCCACGAGCACCGCAGCGTAGCGTTGCCGTGGAGATAGCCGCTGGGCGTCCAGCGCCTGGAGGGCCGCGGTCACCGTGTCAGCATGGGTGGTCCGGCTTCAGGCCCGGCAGCCACTGCACCTTGTTAATGTCGTCCGGCAGCCCCTCGATGGAGGTCACCCCGGTCCCGTCGGAGTTCATGTACTGCGCCAGCCGATGCGATTTCGGCCGGTCGGTCCACAGGGTGTAGAGGATCTTGCAGTTGTCGCCCCAGCTGGGCACCCCGTAGGTGTCCATGTTGGGCTGCGGCGAGAGGTTCTTCAGGTTCCTGCCGTCGATATCGACCACCAGCAGGTCCTGGGTGCTCAATCCCTCGGCGTGATAGGCGCCCTTGAAGACGTAGCCGAGCTTGGTCGAGCGGGTGAACACCACACGCTTGCCGTCTGGCGAGAAATCGGGGTCTGTGTCGCCGATGCCGAAACGACCCCGCATCTGCGGCGGCTCGGGTCCACCGTCGGTGAGCACGCGCGCGGCCGATCCGTCCACGCGCATGAGCCCGATGCGGGCCTTCGACGCGGTCGGAGAAAGCATCGCAGCAGGTTTGTAGTCCATCGCGATCCACTTGCCGTCGTGCGAGACCGCCGTGTCGGAGACGAACTTCCTGGGGTCCGTCTCGCCCATCAGCGCCGGAAGGTTGTGAGTCAACGGCTGAACCGTCCTGCCGTCGACGGTCGCACGGTAGATGTCCATGCGGTCCTGATAGAGGGTGTGGTGCGCCTGATCCGTCCAGGAAGCGAAATAGATCCACTTGGAATCCGGCGACCAGGCGATGCCGCCGATGCCGCCGTCCATGTCCTTGGCGATCGGCCATTCGCGGCCGGTCTCCAGGTCGATGACCCACATTTGCTTGAAATCGTCTGCCGCGAGGCGGCCATCGCCGGTGGTGTCGCCCCGCACATAGCGATTGGAAGCGATGTAGCGGCGGTTCGGGGACACAGCGAGGTGGTTGTGCGTGTAGCCGGAAAAGGTGAGTTGGACGACGTCCCTCCCATCGATCGCCGCGGCGAAGATTTCCTGGGGAGTGAAGCCGAACTGGTCCTTGCCACCCGCCGAGCCGGAGAGGAACACCACTGCGGAGTCAGGCTTCAGTTTGCCAACCTTGGCGGGCTCGGCGCTAGCGGCGCCGGTCGCGATCAGGGCAAGAAGGGCGATCAGGGCTGCGCGCATCCGACGTCTCCGGCTCCGCGACATCGCGTGCTCACGGAAGTTGATTGCAGCGCCAAAATAGACTGAAGTCAATTTTGATCTGTACAGCGAATGACCGAGGAACGCGATGAACGAGAAGCCAGACTGGCTGACCCGGATATTCCCCTGGCCACAGGCCGACCTGCAGGTGAACGGCCGGCGGATGGCCTATGTGGATGAAGGGCCGAAGGCGGCTCGACCGGTGTTGCTGCTGCACGGCAACCCGACCTGGAGTTTCCTCTATCGCGACTTCATCGAGCCGCTGAAGGCTGCCGGCTACCGCGTGATCGCGCCGGACTGCATCGGGTCAGGCTATTCGGACAAACCGCGGATGGACGCGGCCTACAGCCTCGCCCACCACATTGCGGATCTCGTCTCGCTGATCGACCAGCTAGACCTAAGGGGCATGGCCGTGGTCGGCCAGGACTGGGCCGGACCGCAGGGCACAGGCGCCGCGCTACAGCGCCTCGACCGGCTCTCGGCGCTCACCCTGATGAACACCTGGCTATTCACCGACTACAAGGGTCGCTTCCACACCACTGCCCGGCCCTGGACGACCTGGCACGCGCCGGTGATCGGCCCCTATTTCATGAAGCGCCTGAAGGTGCTTTCCCACCATGGGCCGTCGGTCGCCAGCAAACGTGGCCTGAGCGCCGAGGAGGCCCTCGCCTACCACCACATCTATGACGAGCGGGAGAGCGAGACGGTGACCATGACCTGGCCGCGCTCCATCCCCTTAACGGAAGGCGATCGTGGATGGGCGGACATGGCCTGGATCCAGGCCCAGTTGCCGAGGCTCAAGGACACGCCCATCCAGCTCATCTGGGCGCCGGAGGATCAGGTGTTCCCGATCGAGTACGGCCAGCGGCTGAAGGAGCTCCTGCCACACGCCGAAGGTCCGAAGACCTTCGACAAGGCGGCCCATTTTCTGCAGGATGATCGGGGGCCGGAAATCGTCGCCGATATCGTCGCCTTCCTCAATCGCACCGTGGGGCCGCGGCTATGAATTTTATCACGCCGACCGCCGAGGATCTGGCGGCGCTGAGGGCCGACCCGTTGATCTTCGAACAGGAACTGGATGTGCGGCAGGAGGTCGCCCGGTCGCTGGAGCTCGCGCTGGGGTTTCGAGCCGGCCGCGCCTACTGGCGCGCCGGGTCGGGCCACCTCTACGCCGTCGAACTCGGCGATTTCGGGCGGGGACACCCGTCTATGGCGCTGATTTACGGCTTCTGGCCGCGCTACGAACCCCGGCCGCTCACGGACGAGCAGATCGACGATGACCTGGAGGCTTTCCTGTTTTGGATGGCGCAGGCCTGCGATGGCCTCGACCCTGAAGACCTCAGGTGGACCCTCGATCGCTCGCCGCGGCATCGAGCGCGGGCCGCGCGTGGCTAGACGGGCGACGTCGGCCCTGGTTCTGGCGGCTGCCGTCCTCGGCGCCTGTCATGGCAAGCCGCCCGCGGCGCCGAGCGCGCAAGCCGCCTGCCTTGGGCCGCAACCCGCCGCCGGCCACGCGCCCGCGACCGACGGCATGCTGCTGATCCGGGGCGGCGTCTTCCAGATGGGCGCTCGCGGCCTCCAACCCGAAGAAGGGCCGGCA
>PLEH01000230.1 GCA_003136395.1 Phenylobacterium sp. | reverse complement strand
CGCCGCGCCGCCGCCCGCGGCGACGCCCCCGCCGAAATAGCAACCTAGTTGGCCGCCGCCGCGGCGGTCATGGCCGGACCGATCTCGTCGTGCAGCACGAGATCGGCGAAGCCGTCGAGGTCGGTGGGCTCGCGGTTGACGATGGCCAGCGCCGCGCCGTTGCGCTTGGCCAGTAGCGGGAAGCCCGCCGCCGGATGCACCACCAGGGACGAGCCCAGCACCAGGAAGGCGTCGCAGTTCAGGGTCGCGGCCTCGGCGCGGGCCATCGGTTCCATCGGCATGGCCTGGCCGAAGGAGATGGTGGCGGTCTTCACCAGCCCGCCGCAGCGGCGGCAGTAGGGGATCTCGCCGGCCTTCAGGAAGCTCTCCTTCAGCGCCTCCAGCTCGTGCCGCTCGGCGCATTCCAGGCAGGTCGCGTAGCTGGCGTTGCCGTGCAGCTCGATCACCTTGTCAGCCGGCACGCCCGAGGCCTGGTGCAGGTTGTCGACATTCTGGGTGATCACGCAGGTCGCCTTTCCACTGGCGACCAGGCGGGCCACCGCCTCGTGGCCGGCGTTGGGCGCGCGGCCCACCCAGCCGGCGCGGCCGGAGAAGGCCCGCTCCCAGGCCTCGCGGCGGCGCGCCGGGTCGGAGACAAAGTCCTGGAAATAGATCGGCTTCATCCTGCTCCAGACGCCGCCCGGGCTGCGGAAATCCGGAATCCCGGACTCGGTGGAGATGCCGGCGCCGGTGAACACCACCAGGCGGCGGGCGTCGGCGATCAGCCGGGCGAGGTCGGCGCGGGACATGGGCGCATCTTGGCGCCCCGCGGAGGGTCGCAAAAGCGGCTGGCTTGAAAAGGAAAAGTGGGCCGACCCGGCGGCGGTCGGGGGGGGATGCCATATTCGCCGGGTCGGCCTCAGACCGCCGGCCGGGGGGGTGGCCGGGAGTCGTCATCGTAACCGACCGCTCTGCGATAGGTTCCGGAGCCGGGTGGACTATCGATCGGCGAGGTTATGGGCTCCATGCCGAATTGCCGCTTTTCTAGGCGCCGCGCTTTGCCGATAGTGCCGCGCAAGGACGGGCCGAACGGTGAAGGCCGTCCAACAGGGGAACGCCGGATGATCAGGATCGCACGGGTTGCGCTGGCCGCGGCCGCCATAGGCGCGGCCGCGGGGCCGGTGCTGGCGCAGACGCCCGCGGCGCCCGATCCGGGGCACACCGCCTGGATGCTCTCGGCGACGGCGCTCGTCCTGCTGATGACGCTGCCGGGCCTGGCGCTGTTCTACGCCGGCCTGGTGCGGCTGAAGAACGTGCTTTCGGTGATGACCCACTGCGTGGCGATCGCCTGCCTGGTGTCGCTGCTGTGGCTGCTGGGCGGCTACAGCCTGGCGTTCTCCGGCGCGGGACCCCTGATCGGCGACCTCGGCAAGTTCGCCCTGCTGCACGTCGGCCGGGACGCGCTCAAGGGCCTGATTCCTGAGAACCTGTTCTTCATGTTCCAGATGACCTTTGCGATCATCACCCCGGCCCTGATCGTCGGCGCCTTTGTCGAGCGGATCCGCTTCGGCGCCGTGCTGCTGTTCTCCGGGCTCTGGCTGCTCGTGGTCTACGTCCCCGTCTGCCACTGGGTCTGGGGCGGCGGCTGGTTGATGGGCCGGCATGTGATGGACTACGCCGGAGGCTTGGTCGTACACGCCACGGCGGGGGTGTCGGCGCTGATGGTGGCCTGGCGGCTCGGGCCGCGCGACGGCTTCCCGCGCGACCTGTCGCCGCCGCACAACCCCGGCATGACCATGATGGGGGCGGCCATGCTGTGGGTCGGCTGGTACGGCTTCAACGCCGGCAGCGCGCTGGCCGCCAACGGCGACGCCGCCGCCGCCCTCATGGCGACGCATCTTTCCGCCGCGACGGCGGGCCTTGTCTGGATGCTGATCGAGTGGCGGCGCTTCAAGCGGGCGAGCATGGTGGGCCTGGTGACCGGCGTCGTGGCGGGCCTGGCGACGGTCACGCCGGCCTCGGGCTATGTCGGCCCGCTGGGCGCGATCGGGCTGGGCGCGGCGGGCAGTTTCGTCTGCTACCAGGCCGTCGAGTTCGTGAAGCAGAAGCTGAAGGTCGACGACAGCCTCGACGTCTTCGCCGTGCATGGGGTCGGCGGCATTCTGGGGAGCCTGCTGGTTGCGGTTCTGGCCAGCCCCATCTTCGGCGGGATCGGCTATGCGCCGGGGGTGACCATGGCCGATCAGCTGTTGACGCAGGGACTGGGCGTCGCCGCCACCATGGCCTGGGCGGCGGTCGCCAGCCTGACGCTGGTTTTCGTGGTCAGGCGGCTGGTGGGTCTGCGGGCCCGTGACGAGGTGATCGACGACGGCCTGGACATGTCGGCCCACGGCGAACGCGCCTGGAATCCTTGAGGATTCAGGCCGGCGGTGGTCCGAAGGCGCGGTCGAGGTCCGCCTGGCCGGCGTCGCCGAGGTCGATCCGCTTGACCCGCGCGGTCTGGCCGGAGACCAGGGTGAGCGAGGATTTCGGCCGGTGGAGCGCCTTGGCCAGCAGGGCCAGGACCGCGGCGTTGGCCGCCCCGTCCGCGGCGGCCGCGGCGACCCGGACCTTCAGCACCGGCCGCCCGGCCGCGTCGCGCGCCCAGCCCTCGACGGCGTCACGGCCGCCGCGCGGGGTGACGCGCACGGCCAGCAGCATGCGGGTTAGCCGATGGCCGCGATGATCGGGGCGAAGATCAGCGGCAGCAGATAGAGCCGCGCGCCCTGGATCACCAACAGGACGATGATCGGGCTGATATCGACGCCGCCGATCGCCGGGATGATCTTCTGCACCGGGCGCAGGATCGGCCGGGTGACGGCGTCGAGGACACGGCTGACGTTGTAGACGAAGCGGTTGCGCAGGTTGATCACGTCGAAGGCCACCAGCCACGACATGACCGCCGCGATGATGATCGCGATCACCAGGAGCTGCAAAAGGCCATCGATGACGAAAAGAAGGAAGGATCCCATGGCCCCGGTTCTAGCGGGGTTTGCGGGACTGGCAAGGCTGCGCCCTGCGGCTTTGGCGACCTCCGTCGCCGGGGCGGCTTGACAGAGCCCGGCTCAAAAGGGTTATTCCGCGCCTTCCTGGGTCATCCCTGGGGGCCGTAGCTCAGATGGTAGAGCGCCTCGTTCGCAATGAGGAGGTCAGGGGTTCGATTCCCCTCGGCTCCACCATTATGTCGTGATTTCAGTCATATAGCTCCTCGCCATCGGGCGGGGAGCTGGACCGGTGTTCTTGGATAAGCACTGGATAAGCGGCGGGCGATTGCGGAGAGCGGCGTGAGCGCGAACCAACTCCAGAGCTTCCTAAGCCTGCTTCGATTGATCAAGGATACCGGAGCAGGCAATGCGCCCTCGACGCTCTTTCGAGCATGGACCGGGATCGAGAGCCCGCCCACGTCGATGGTCGTGAAACTGGCCGCCTACGTGATTGAGCAGGCCGAGGCGACCGAGGCCTACATAAAGGCGACGCAGCTCAGCGAGGAGGCCAAGCAAGGGCTCCTGGAGACGGCGACGTCGTTGAAAACCGCTTTCGAGCTTCAGCATCTCGCCGGCAACGCGATCTCAGGCTTCCTTCCGGCACTGGACACCGCAATTTCGCAGTACGCGATCCTGATCAGCGCTGCCGGCCTCGACCAAGTCGCGCCGCCGACTTCGGAAATTGCGGACCTCGTCTCTGATCTGAACAAATTTGCCGAGGAGCTGGGCAAGGCAGAGCTGGACCCCTTGGTCCGCGAGACTGCCGAAAGGCACGTTGCGGTGCTGAAGGTTCTCTTGCAGAACGTGGGCGCTCTAGGGGTCGAGGCAGCCCTCGCTGCCTATTCGGAACTGGTGTTCCGCCTTCGGTCCGCAGATCTTACGGGAAGCGAGAAAAGCAGGCACACGATGTCGACCTTGTGGCCGGAGGTTGAGCGATGGGCCGGTCGGCTCACCATAATCGATCAGGCCTACACGCGAGGAGGTCATCTCCTCGGCCATCTCGGCGGCGCCGCGAAGCTCCTGCTTACTCATCTGCCGGCCTTGCCGCCCATCCCAGGCATTACAGGCTAGGCCCGCGCGTGAGGGCGTGAGCGGCGATACTCAAGACGGCGGAGATGCTGTGACGAACCCGGCCTCCGGGCTTGGGCCCACGACCGAGCGCCGCTTCGCCGAGGCGTTCGCGACATCGGCTCTGGTCACCCGCAGGGTGGCCGCGGCGTTAATCGGCGTCGACGTCAAGACGCTGGACGGCATGCGCGACGAGGGTTTGATCCGTGCCGTCAGGCGCGGCAAGGTCCCGGCCTACACCGAGCGCGACCTGCGCGCCTACCTGGTCGAACCAGCCGTTGTGCGTCCGTCGCCCCCTAGTCATGTCGGCTCGGGCCCGCAGGTCTCACGGACATGGGTGGCGGGCTTCTCCGATCGGCCGGCAAGGCTGCGGATCAAGCGACCCATGCGATAGAGCCCACGCATCGCCAGCGCGCGTTGGAGGGTCGGGGAGGCCACACTCGCGCGCCAGTCGGCGGATTTTGAATGTCTGGCCCTACACCCGATGACGGGACGCCAGCCTAGGTTGCGCCGCTCCGTCGAGCTGCAGCCGGCGCTGTGCGATCTGGCCTGGCGGCGCTTGCCCTGACGCTAGTGTCACCCCAAGCGCCGCGCGCGCGGCTGCAGAGGATGCCAGGGGGTAGGGGGGTGGAAATCGCTACCGATCGCGACCCTCGCCCACCGGTCACACTCTCACGCAGAGATTATTTTTCAGATCCCGGGAAATTCAACCGGCTTGGCGCGTGGCCTACGGGCGCGGCTCGCCAAGCGACTGAAATTCCTTGGCTATCCCCGCTCTTGGGGCGGCGGAGCCGCGGCTCGCCGCGTTTTATTTCCGAGCGTCCACCTGGCGGGTGAAGCCGGCGTAGCGATCGGGCCGGACGGTCCGGCAAGGTATGGGTTTTCAAGGGCTTGGCCAGACGCGGATGCGGGGAAGCGTCGGCGCGGTGGGAACCGGTGGGAACAGTGGGAACCTCTCTATCAAGCTCTTGAAAGCCTTAGCCTTTCTCCATGCCTGAGGGTTCCCACTGACGATTTTTCAAGTGGGAACTGGTGGGAACCGTACTCGCCGCCCGCACCGCGCGGGAAAAGGGGCATTTTTGACCCGGATATCCTCGAAAACCCCGCGCGAGTGTGGCCCTCCGGACCCTCACGGCGAGCGTGGTAGTGTCCGCCTAATCCAAGTCGCCGCGAACCGCGTTCGCGGTTCCTGCTGGGCGGCGGATTTCTGAAAATAGGTGCGGAAGCTGCCCGGCCCAGCGCGGCAGCATTGAGCAACGCTCCCGGGTGCAGGTCGGCATCCCCATCATCAAAAGAGGACGGCTACTGGCCGCTGAACACATGAAAATTGCTTCCCGATTTCTCGCCTTCTGCGCCGCGTTCCTGGCGTTCGCAGATCTGAGCGCCAGCGCGGCTCGTGCCCAGGTGTTGACCCCTATGCTGGTGGCGCGGCTGTCGCGGCCCGCGTCTGCGACTGCGGTTCCACCCGCCACCTTCGTCGCGGCGGGCCTCTTCTCGCCCACTTCCGGGGCCGGGAACTTCACGTTCCCCGGCAGCGGAAATTGCGGAACGACGCCCGCGACCTCGGCCTGCGCTGGCGATATCATGGTGGTGACCAGTCTGAACTCTGTCTCCAACAGTATGAGCATGACGACAAATGCAGGCGCGGGGACCTTCACCCGCGCTGGTGGCGGCGGGGCGAGTGCCAACTGCCCAACCTGGTGGACCTTCATTGACTATCGAGTGCTCAGTGCTGGAGATGTAACGACGGGCAATCTCGTCGCTACTGGCAACGGCAACGATCCCATCTATATCGCGATCTATCGCGGCCCTACCGTTGTCACCTCGAAACAGCTAAACGGCGCAGCGGCCGGAACGACCACTACTCTAATCAACAGTTTCACCCCGTCAGGATCGACCAAGGGGGTAGCGTATGCCCTGATGAACGGCGGCAGCGCCGGCTCGCTGACTACCACCAACACCTCAGGGACCTGGACCAAGCGCACCGGGACGGGCCTTGTGGCTACACCGGGTAACGCCTACTTCTCGGGCGGTTTCTCGGACTTCCTTACCTCCCCAAGCGGCGCCGCGGACACGGTTGGCGGCCTCTCCGCAGCTGGCCCGGTCTGCGCCTTCGTTTGGGAGTTTACCTGACGCACCGCAGCGCCGGTCAAGCCGAACCCAAGGACCAAGAGGCCCCTGGAACCGTTCGGCGCTGGGCGGCGGATTTCTGAAAATCGGTGCGGAAGCTGCCCGGCGCGTCGCGGCAGATTGGCCAGGACCCAGGAACGGGTTGCCTGTCAAACGAGGATGCACCGATGGCCGCGGACGACAACCAAGCCCTGCTGCTGCAGGTCTCTGCCGACATCTCGAAGCTGGAGAAGGCCTTCGCCAAGGCTTCCGGCACGGTCGACCAGCACTCCTCGTTCATGGAACGCCGCGCCAAGCAGCTCGGCCAGAACGTCGAGGGATCGGTCGCCAAAATCGACTTCGGCAAGGCCTTGGACAAGGTGTTCGATTCATCGCGCCTGGCGGTGCTGGAGGAAGGCGGCGCGAAGCTGCGAATCTTCGGTTCGGCCCTGGAGCCGCTGGGCGCGCTCGGGATCGCCGCGGCGGCCGGCTTGGCTGCGTTCGGGATCGGCCTGGAAGAGGCCCACAAGGCGCTGGAGTTCGCCGACAGTCTCTACAAGCTGGCGAAGAACGCCCACGTCACGACCGACGAACTGCAAGCCTTCCAGTATGCGCTCCGCCTGGCTGGCGGTGACGGCGCGCGTGCCAGCGAAGGCCTGCAGGCGTTCTCCGAGAAACTCGGCGGCGCGACGGTCGGTCTTCCCAGGGCGCTCAGAGCGTTCCGCGAGCTGTTCGGCCAGGCGTTCACAGCGACGGACGCCAAAAACCTGGGTGACGCCGGCGAGGCCCTAGTCACCATCACCGCGGCCATCGAAAAGCTGAAGAGCCCGTCGCAGAAGGACGTCGTCGTCCAGCAGCTCGGCCTGGACTCCATGAAGCCGCTGATCGAGGGCGGCGTGGAGAAGATGCGCGAGTTCCTGGCCGAGGCTGAGAAGGCCGGCGTCATCATGGACTCCGGCATCGTGAAGAAGGGCCACGAGCTGAACGAGCAGCTCGAAACCCTCAACACCAAAATCAGCGTCAGCTTGAAGACCGCCTTTGTCGAGCTGGGCCCTGTGCTCGTCTACCTGGTCGGCAAGATGGCGGACCTGGCGCACTTCGCCGAAGTCGCGGCCGGCGGCCTGACCTCTATCGATAAGCGCAGCACGACGACCTTGCAGGCTGAGCGCGACAACTTGGTGAAGCGGGATCAGGATCCCGTTCACCGACTGCTCAGGCCGGACGATCCAAAACAGATCGCCGCCATAGACGCCGAGCTGGCCGCGCGCGCCAAGCGCGGGCCCGACAAAGCTCCGCTGCCGACCGGCGATGCGTCGCTGGCCGACCTCAGCAAGCAC
>PLEH01000131.1 GCA_003136395.1 Phenylobacterium sp. | reverse complement strand
TATTTTTTGGCCCGCCACACCAGCTGAGCGGTGCGCGCAGGGTTCGGCTTTCCTTTTGCCGCCCACTGTTGCAATGTCCGGCCGCGCGCCAATCCGCTTCCCGCGTTAAGCGAGGGCCAAGGGTCGCGCGAACCAAGCCCGCGTCAGCTGACCGAATTCCCGGCGACCGACGCTCTATCCGATCCGCGCCACCCGGCGCGCCTAGGAACACACTCGATGGGCAGCGCTGCTCAAGCCACTGTTAGGCCTCAAGCCCCCCGGGACGCGCTTCGCGGCGCCTCCCCGGTCGGCGCGCGCGCCCTTCCCAGCCATAGCCGGCTGCGCCTGGACCTCGCGTCCAGCGCGCGCCGCGGAGATAATTCTAATGTCCAAGAATATGTTGATCGACGCTGCCCACGCCGAAGAGACGCGTGTGGTGGTGGTCGACGGATCGCGCGTTGAAGAGTTCGATTTCGAAAGTTCCAACCGCAAGCAGCTCAGAGGGAACATCTATCTCGCCAAGGTGACGCGCGTTGAGCCGTCGCTGCAGGCGGCCTTCATCGAGTATGGCGGCAATCGCCACGGCTTCCTGGCCTTCAACGAAATCCACCCCGACTACTACCAGATCCCGGTCGCCGACCGCGAAGCGCTGATGCGCGAAGAGGCCGAGGAAGAGGACGACCATCACGAGCCGCGCGGCCGCAGGGGCGCCGCGGCCAATGTCGAATCCGGCTCCGAGGACGAGGACGAAGACCAGGAAGCCGCCTCCGAGGACGACGACGACGTCATGGAGGAAGAGGTCGCGCGCCGCCGCCGGCGGCTGATGCGCAAGTACAAGATCCAGGAAGTGATCCGCCGCCGGCAGATCATGCTGGTGCAGGTCGTCAAGGAAGAGCGCGGCAACAAGGGCGCGGCTCTGACCACCTACNNGTGCCGCAGGGCATGGGCCTGATCGTCCGCACCGCCGGCGCCAAGCGCACCAAGGCCGAGCTGAAGCGCGACTACGACTACCTGCTGCGTCTTTGGGAGAACATCCGCGAGACGACGCTGCATTCGATCGCGCCGGCCCTGATCTACGAGGAAGAAGACCTCGTGAAGCGGGCGATCCGTGACCTCTACGACAAGGACATCGACGGCGTCTTCGTCGAGGGCGAGGCCGGCTTCAAGGAAGCGCGCGACTTCATGCGCATGCTGATGCCGAGCCAGGCGAAGAAGGTGCAGCTCTACCGCGAGCCGACGCCCTTGTTCGTCAAGCATCGGGTCGAGGACCACCTTTCCCAGATCTATTCGCCGGTCGTGCCCCTGCGCTCGGGCGGCTATCTGGTGATCAATCAGACCGAGGCCCTGGTGGCCGTCGACGTCAACTCCGGCAAGTCCACCCGCGAACGTAATATCGAAGCGACCGCGCTCAAGACGAACATGGAGGCCGCCGAGGAAGCCGCCCGGCAGCTGCGCCTGCGCGACCTGGCCGGCCTGATCGTCATCGACTTCATCGACATGGACGAGTCGAAGAACAACCGGTCTGTCGAGAAGAAGCTGAAGGACTGCCTGAAGGACGACCGCGCCCGCGTGCAGATGGGCAAGATCAGCGCCTTCGGCCTGATGGAAATCAGCCGCCAGCGCCGCCGTTCCGGCGTGCTGGAGGGCACCACCCACGTCTGCGAGCACTGCCAGGGCACGGGCCGGGTCCGCTCGGTGGAGTCCAGCGCGCTGGCCGCGCTGCGGACCCTGGAGCTGGAAGCGCTCAAGGGCGGCGGCGAGGCGACGCTGAAGACGCCGCGCGCCGTGGGGCTCTACATCCTCAACGAAAAGCGCGCGCATCTGGCGCGCCTGCAGCAGACCATGGGCCTCTTCGTCACCGTCGTGGTGGACGACGACATGGCGCATGCCGACTGTCTGATCGAACGCACCTCGATGGAGACCCGCCCCGACCATGCCGTGGTGGCGGCGCCGTCGCAGGCCTACGAGGCCATGGTCGACGACGGCTATGACGACGAGGCCTTCGAGGACGAAGACGAAGACGAGGAAGACGAGGCCGCCATCGAGCGCGAGGACACCGACGACGACGAGCCTCGCGCCATCGCCGCCAGCCGTGGACGCGAAGATCGGGGCCACGAGGAGCGCCCGCATCGCGACGACGAAGGTTCCGAGGACGGAGAAGGCGCCCATCGCGGACGGCGGCGTCGCCGGCGCGGACGGCGCGACGGCGAACCCCGCGAAGCCGGCGCCGCGGCCCCGGCCCCGCGCCAGGGCGAAGGTCCCCGCGACGACAGCGAGGGCGGCGAAGGCCGCCGGCGTCGCCGTGGCCGCAGAGGCGGCCGGCGGATGCGCGAGGATGGCCGTCCCACGGACGTCTTCGCGTGGACGCGCCCCTGGGTGCCCTACGGCGACGACCCCTTCGTCTGGTACGACCCGTCGGAAGACATGAAGATCGCGCCAATTCCGGCGAACGATGGCCCGGCCAACGACGCGGCCGAGCAACCGCGGATCGCGGCGGAGGCCGCGGCGCCCGCCCCGACCACCGCCCGTCGCCCGCCTGCAAGCCAAAATGGCGGCGGACAGGATGACGTCTGGGTCGAACTGCCCGCCGCCGAGGACCGCCCCAAGCGGCCCCGTCGCGGACGCGGCCGCGGCCGCGCCGGCGAAGCCTCCGCCGATCAGGCCGTGGCCGAGGCTCCGACGCCAGAGCCCGAGGTCATCGCCGCGCCCGAGCCCGAGCCCGCGCCGGAACCGGTGGCGGCGGAAGCGGCTCCCAGCGGCAAGAAGCCGCGGGCGAGCCGCGCCAAGGCCAAGCCGGTCCTGGTCGAGGCGGCGCCGGAAGCCGTCGCCGCGCCCGAGCCTGCGCCTGCGGAGCCCGAACCCGTCGTCGTCGCGCCGCGCGCGCCGGACCCGGCCGAGATCACCGCCACGCCGCCAGCCGCGCCGCGCAAAGGCTGGTGGCGGCGCGGGTGACGCGCTAGGCTTTCATGAAGGGGGCGGAGTTCGAGAGTTGAGCATGGCCTCTCCTGCCCGTTCGGTCTTCCGCATTGCGCTGGCTTCGGCCGTGGCGATCAGCCTCGTGCTGCGGCCAGGGCTGGCGGCCGCCCAGCTCGGCCCTGGCGAAACCTTGATCCGCGATACCGAGATCGAGGATATCATACGCCGGGATTCCACCCCGATCTTCGAGGCGGCGGGGATCGACCCCAAGGGCATCCAGATCGTCCTGGTCGGCGCCAAGGATCCCAACGCCGCCGCGGCGCCGGGCGTGATGATGGTCACCACCAGCCTCATCCTGCAGGCCGACAACCCCAACGAACTGCAGGGCGTCATCGCCCACGAGGTCGGCCACTTGGCCGGCGGCCACAGCTTCCGCTCCGGCGACGCCCAGCGCGCCGGCATGGTGCCGATGATCCTGACCATGGGTCTGGGCGTGCTGGCGGCGCTCGCCGGGTCCGGCGACGCCGCCGCGGGGCTCATCACCAGCGCCCCCTACTTCGGCGCGCTGGGTTACGCCGGCTATGGCCGTGAGCAGGAAGGCCGGGCTGACCAGGCGGGAGCCACCTACATGGAAAAGGCCGGCCTCTCCGCCCGCGGGCTCGCGGAGTTCTTCGACAAGTACCGCTACCAGGAGGTCTTCGCGCAATACCGCCGCTACCGGTTCTTCATCGACCACCCGCTGTCCTCGGATCGCATCGAGGCGCTGCAGAACCGGGTGGCCACCCTGCCGCACTACAATCAGAAGGACCCGCCGGAGGCGCTCGCCGAGCACGAGATCATGAAGGCCAAGCTCGACGGCTTCATCAATCCGCAGGTCACGATGACCAAGTACGACGAGAAAGACACATCCTATCCGGCGCGCTACGCGCGGGCGATCGCCTACTATCAGCTGAAGGAGCCGGAGAAGGCGCTGAAGCGCGTGGACGCGCTGTTGGCCGAGCAGCCGAACAACCCGTACCTCTGGGAGCTCAAGGGCCAGATCATGTTCGAGTTCGGTCAGGTCGAGGGCGCCGAGGCGCCGCAGCGCCGCTCGGTCGAGCTGAAGCCCGACGCCCCGCTCCTGCGGGTCAATCTCGGCCAGACCCTGATCGCCCTCAACAACAAGAAGAAGACCGAAGAAGGCATCGTCGAGCTGAAAAAGGCGCTCACCCAGGAGCAGGACAACGCCGTGGCCTGGCGGATTCTCGCGGAGGCCTATGACAAGCACGGCGATGAGGGCCTCGCGCGCCTGGCCACTGCCGAATACGAGTTCAACGTCGGCAATATGAAACAGGCCCGCGAGTTCGCGATCCGGGCCCGCGAGCGCCTGCCGAAGGACGGCCCCGACTGGCGCCGCGCCACCGACATCGTGCTGGTCTCCAAGCCCTCGCCGGACGAAATGCGCGCGATCGGCCGCGAAGGCCTGCTCACGCCGACCCTGGCGCACTGACCTCGCTGCTGCGCAGGCGCCTCGCAAAAACCTGCAATCCGTCCTATCTGGCTCCCATGACCACAGCCCTGCGCACCCTGGCGGTGTTCGTCTCCGCCCTTTCGCTTTCCGCCTGCCAGAAGGCCGACGACGCCGTCTTCGGCCAACGGGTGCACGCCTACTTGATGGCTCACCCCGAGGTGGTTCGCGAGGCGGCCGAGAAACTCGCCGAGACCGAGCGGACCGCGGCCTTCAAAGCTTCGACCGACGCCATCGGCAAATACCGCAATCAGCTGGAGCGCGACCCGCGCGACTTCGTGGCCAATCCGGACGGCAAGATCACGGTGGTGGAGTTCTTCGATTACCGCTGCGGCTACTGCAAGCTGGCCGCGCCGCAAGTGGTGACCCTGATCGAGCAGAACCCCGACGTGCGGTTCGTCTTCAAGGAATTCCCGATTTTCGGGGAGGTCTCCGACACCGCCGCAAAGGTCGCCTTGACGCGTTCGGCCAAGACCAAGGGCGTGCAGCTCTACAAGGCCCTCATGGCCGAAAAGGCGCTGGACGACGCGGCCCTCGACCGGCATCTCGCCGAGGTGGGCATCGATGCGGCCGCCGCCCGCAAGGACGCGCAACATCCGCTGATCGAACGCCAGATCCTCGACACCCACGCGCTGGCCGAGGCGCTGAAGATCGACGGGACGCCCGCCTTCATCGTCGGCGACACCATGATCCCCGGCGCGGACATCCCGGCCCTGCGCGCCGCCATCGCCGCGGCGCGGGCCAAGGCAAGGCCGGCGGAAAGCCACAGCTAGCGCTGGCGTCCGCCCTTGACCCCGGGGCAGCGCGGCATTGGGGTATCCTGGCCAGGTTGCGGTCGGGAGTGAGCGAGATGGCGGAAAAGGTGCTGGTGATCGGCGCCGGCATGGCCGGGCTCTGGACCGCGCTGGCGCTTGGGCCCACCGGCCGCGAGGTCACCCTGCTGGAGCGCGATCCGCCGCCACCAGAGGGCGGACCGGACGAGGCCTTCGAGGGTTGGGCGCGCAGGGGCGTCGGTCACCTGCGCCACAGCCACGCGTTCCTCGCCCGCCTGCGCCTCCTGATCCGCGACGAGCACCCCGAACTGCTGGCCGAGCTGATGGCCGCCGGCTGCCGCGATCTCACCTTCGAAGGCGGCCTCACCGACATCCACAAGCGCACCTATGTCGCCGACCCCGTGGACCGCGACCTTGCCGTCCTGACCAGCCGGCGCACCACGCTGGAGCTGGTCATGCGCCGCTACGTGGAGCGCCAGGCGAACGTGACCATCCGCTCTGGCGCCTTCGTGAAAGAACTCAGGATCGCGCCGGGTGCGGTCCCGACCGTCACCGGCGTCGTGGTGGAGGACGCCGAGGGCTCTCATGAGCTGACCGCCGACATGGTTGTCGACGCGGCCGGGCGCACCTCGGGCGCCATCGAACAGATCCGCGAAGCTGGCGCTGCGATCCCTGAGGAAACCGAGGACTGCGGCATCCTCTATTTCACCCGCCACTACCGGCTGAATCCTGGCGTCTCTGAGCCCGAGCGCGGCGCATCACCTCTCACCGGGGACCTGGAATATCTGAAGTTCGGCGTTTTCCCCGGAGACAACGGCTGTTTCTCGATCACCCTGTGCGTGCCCGAGGTCGAAGAAGAGCTGCGCAAGAAGATCGTCGATCCGGCAACCTTCGACGGCGCCTGCGCGGCCCTACCCGGCCTCACCCCCTGGGTGGATCCGGCGACCGCCACGCCGATCAGCCGGGTATTCGGCATGGGCGACCTGGCGAGCCGCTGGCGGGACCTCGCACCCGGCGGCAAGGCCGCGGTCCTCGGGTTCTTTCCGGTCGGCGACAGCCACGTGCGGTCAAACCCGCTCTACGGGCGCGGATGCTCCTTCGCCGCGGTCAGCGCCCACCTCCTGCGCGATGCCGTGCAGATGTTCAGCGATCCGGGCGCGCGGCTGGAAGCCTATCAGCGCCGCGTCACCGCCGAACTGCGCCCCTACTACGACGTCATGCGCGACGCCGACCGCAGCGCCATCCGCCGCGCGCGCCAGGAGCTGACACCGGGCTATCAGCCCAGCCTGAAGAGCCGGCTCACCAAGCGGTTCCTGGAGGACGGCGTGGCGGTGGCCGTGCGCTCGGACGTCGACCTGTTCCGCGCCGCCCTGCGCGGCTTCCACATGCTGGAGGACCCGCAGGCCTGGCTGAAGCGGCCGAAGAACCTCGCCAAGATCATGGGCTATTGGGCCCGGGGCCGCACACGCAACGCCGAGGCTTATCGCCCCAGGGGCGGACCGGAGCGCGAGGAGATGCTGCGTGGCCTGGGGCTGTCGCCGGAGCTCGACGTCCAGCGGGTGTTGGCCGAGGCCGGCTGATCCGCCTAGTCTTCGCCCCTACCGATCCGAAAGGCCCGCCCATGCGTATTGCTTCCGCCGCCCTGATCCTTGGCCTTTCCCTGGGCGGCGCCGCGCTCGCCGCCGCCATGACCGTCAAGGACGAGATGAAGACCGTGGTCGATCCGGCCACCAACACCATCTTCGCGGTCGGCGGCGAGGTGGATCCGGCCAATGGGCCGGACGCGGCCAAGGTTCCCGCCGCGCGCTGGGCCGAGGCGCTGGCCGCCGCCCAGAAGCTGAAAGGCGCCGCCGCCCACCTGACCGGTCCGCAGAAGCAGCCGGGTGAGGAGTGGACCAAGTCCGCCGCCGATTTCGCCAAGCTGGCCGCCGACGCCGAAACCGCGGCCGCGAAGAAGGACGGCGCGGGCTTCTCATCCGCCGCCAATGGCCTGGGCGACACCTGCACGGCCTGCCACTCGAAGTACAAGACGCAGAGCTAGATCAGTCCCGCCTTGGGCGACGACGGGTCGCCGTAGGTCCGTTTGGCCATTCGGCCGGACAGATAGGCTTCGCGGCCGGCGATGACGGCGTGCTTCATCGCACCGGCCATCCGGATCGGGTCGCGCGCCTCGGCGATGGCGGTGTTCATCAGGACCGCGTCGCAGCCAGCCTCCATGGCCAGGACCGCGTCCGAGGCCGTGCCGACGCCGGCGTCCACCAGCACCGGGACCTTCGACTGTTCGATGATCAGGCCGAGGTTGAGGAAATTCTGGATGCCGCGCCCCGAGCCGATGGGCGCCGCGGCCGGCATGATCGCCGCGGCCCCCGCCTCCTCCAACTTGAGCGCATAGACCGGGTCGTCGCTGCAGTAGACCATCACCTGGAAGCCGTCGGCGATCAGCAGCTTCAGGGCCCTGAGCGTCTCTTCCATGTCGGGCAGGAGATGCTTGGTGTTGGACAGCACCTCCAGCTTGACCAGATCCCAGCCGCCGGCCTCGCGGGCCAGCCGCAGCGTCCGGACCGCCTCCTCGCCGGTGAAACATCCGGCGGTGTTGGGCAGGAAGGTGAAGCGGTCGGGCTTCACATAGTCGACCAGCATCGGCTGGCTGGGGTCCGAAAGATTCACGCGGCGCAGGGCCACCGTGACGATCTCCGCGCCCGCGGCCTCGGCGGCGGCGGCGTTCTGGGCATAGTCCTTGTACTTTCCGGTGCCGACGATCAGCCGCGATGTGAAGGTGCGGCCGGCGACGCTCCAGGTATCCTCAGTGTGGACGGACCCGTCCATGTCAGCCGCCTCCGATGAAATGCACGATCTCGATCCTGTCGCCGTCGCAGAGCCTCGTCTTCCCATAGGCCGAGCGCGGCACGATCTCCAGATTGCGTTCGATGGCCACCTTGCGCCCGTCCAGGCCCAGCTCGGAAACCAACGCCGCCAGGTGGACCAGCGGCGGAAACGCGCGGGGCTCTCCATTGACGGTCAGGTTCATGGGCGGACCTCCTAAAGTCGCTAAGCTTGTGACCCGCAGCCACGACCGGTACAAGACGGCTGAATCGACGGCGGAGCCGAATGTCGAAACCGATCTATGTGCTGAGCGGACCCAATCTCAACCTCCTGGGCGCCCGCGAGCCGGAGATTTATGGCCACCAAACCCTCGAAGACGTGCAGCGCCTCTGTGAGGCGCGGGCGTCGGCGTTGGGGCGTGAAATCGTGTTCCGGCAGTCGAACCACGAGGGCGAGCTGATCGACTGGATCCAGGAGGCCCGAGAAAAGGCCGCCGCCATCGTCATCAACCCGGCCGGTTATGGTCACACCTCGGTGGCGATCCTGGACGCCCTGAAGATGGTGGGAATCCCGGTGATCGAGTGCCACCTCTCAAACCCCGCCGCGCGCGAGGCGTTCCGCCACCAGACCTATGTCTCCCTCGCGGCGACCGGCGTGGTGTCCGGTTTCGGCGCCGCAAGCTATGAACTGGCCGTCGAGGCCGCCGCGGGCTTAACCCGCCCGGCTGCGAAGTAAGAAGCGAAGGTATCTCCATGGCTAGCCCTCCCAAGGCCCCCGCCGCCGATCCGATCGACGCGCGCCTGGTGCGCAGACTGGCCGACATCCTGACGGAAACCGGCCTGTCGGAAATCGAGGTCGAGCATTCCGGCCTGAAGATCCGGGTGGCCAAGACCCTGACGGCCGCGCCGGTGCAGATGGTGCAGGCCGCGCCCATGGCCGCCGCGCCTGCGCCCGTGGCCGCCGCGTCCAGCGCCGCCGCAGAGGCCGCTCCGCCGGCGCGTGGCGGCGGCGACGAGGTCAAGTCGCCGATGGTGGGCAGCGTCTACCTGCAGCCGGAGCCCGGCGCCGATCCGTTCGTGCAGGTCGGCGACACGGTCGCCGCCGGCCAGACCCTGATGATCATCGAGGCCATGAAGACCATGAACCCGATCCCCGCGCCAAAGGCCGGCCGGATCGTGGCGATCCTGGTGGAGGATGGCCAGCCCGTGGAGTTCGGCGAGCCGCTCGCGGTCATCGGCTAGTACGATGTTTGAGAAAATCCTCATCGCCAACCGTGGCGAGATCGCCCTTCGCGTGCACCGCGCGTGCAAGGAGATGGGCATTTCCACCGTCGCCGTGCATTCCGAGGCTGACTCAGGCGCCATGTGGGTGCGGCTCGCCGACGAAAGCGTCTGCATCGGCCCCCCGTCCGCCGCCAAGAGCTACCTGAACATCCCCTCGATCATCGCCGCCGCCGAGATCACCGGGGCTCAGGCAATCCATCCAGGCTACGGATTTCTTTCGGAAAACGCCCGCTTCGCCGAGATCGTCGGCGCCCACGGCTTCACCTTCATCGGGCCCAAGCCCGAGCACATCAAGATGATGGGCGACAAGATCACCGCCAAGCGGGCGGTGAAGGCCGCCGGCATCCCGGTGGTGCCCGGCTCCGAGGGCGCGGTGACGACCGAGGAAGAGGCCTTCGCGGCCGCCAAGGCCATCGGCTTCCCGGTCCTGATCAAGGCCGCGGCCGGCGGCGGCGGGCGCGGCATGAAGGTCGCCCAGACCCAGGAGGACCTCCACGAGGCGGTCTCCACAGCGCGGTCCGAGGCCAAGGCCGCGTTCGGCGACGACGCCGTCTACATGGAGCGCTACCTCCAGACGCCCCGGCACATCGAGGTGCAGGTGATCGCCGACAGCTTCGGCAACGTCTGTCATCTCGGCGAACGCGACTGCTCGCTGCAGCGGCGTCACCAGAAGGTGCTGGAGGAAGCCCCCTCGCCCGCCATCGACGCGGCCATGCGCGCCAGCATCGGCAAGGTCTGCGTCGACGCCATCAAGGCCATCGGCTACCTGGGCGTCGGCACCATCGAATTCCTCTACGAGAACGGCGAGTTCTTCTTCATCGAGATGAACACCCGCCTGCAGGTGGAGCATCCGGTCACCGAGGCCATCACCGGCATCGACCTGGTGCGCGAGCAGATCCGCATCGCCGCGGGGCTGCCGCTCTCCTTCACCCAGGCCGAGGTGGTCTTCGAAGGTCACGCCATCGAGTGCCGGATCAACGCCGAGAACCCCAGGACCTTCGCCCCCTCGCCGGGCCTGGTCACCGACTACCATGCCCCCGGCGGCCTGGGCGTGCGGATGGATAGCGCGCTCTACGCCGGCTACACGATCCCGCCCTACTACGACTCCCTGATCGGCAAGCTGATCGTGCACGGCCGTGACCGCGCCGAGTGCATCGCCAGGCTCAACCGCTGCCTGGGCGAGGTCGTGGTGGCCGGCGTCGACACCAACATCCCGCTCTTCCAGGAACTCCTGCAGCAGCCGGACATCCAGACGGGGGACTACAACATCCACTGGCTGGAAACCTGGATGAAGGCGCAAGCGCTGGCCGCCGAGTGAGCTAGTGTCCCGATTCCGAAGTTCGCAATAGCGTGCGGCAGGCGCCGGACGAACTTCGGATCCGAAGAAGCACGCTAGCGGTCGCGCTCTTCGCGACAGCCGCGCTAAGCTTCCGCCATGGCGCAGTTCGACGCCCGCGATCTCCTGTCCTGCTACGCGCGCGGCGTCTTTCCGATGGCCGACGCGCGGGAGGACGACCGCGTCTTCCTGATCGATCCGGAACGGCGCGGCGTGATCCCGCTGGACGGCTTCCACATCACGCGCCGCCTGGCGCGGACCGTGCGGGCCGAGCCCTTCGAGATCCGCACCGACACCGCCTTCCGCGCCGTCGTGCAGGCCTGCGCGGAGGCCGGGCCCGGACGGACGGAGACCTGGATCAACCACCCGATCGAGGATCTCTACGTCGGCCTACACGAGCGCGGGTTCGCCCACTCGGTGGAGTGCTGGCGGGACGGCGAACTGGTGGGCGGACTCTATGGGGTCTCGCTGAAGGGCGCGTTCTTCGGCGAGAGCATGTTCTCGCGCCGGCGCGACGCCTCGAAGGTGGCGCTCGTGCACCTGGTCGCGCGGCTGATCGCCGGCGGCTACCGGCTGCTCGACGCCCAGTTCATGACCGAGCACCTGACCCAGTTCGGGGCGCAGGAGATTTCGCGGCTCGACTATCATCGCCGCCTGGCGCTGGCGATCTCGGCGGAGGCGGAGTTTCAGCGGGCCGGCGCGATGGGCGGGGCGGCCGCCCTGCAGGTGATCAGCCAGGCGTCGTAGACCGGGTGCTCCAGCGGATGCAGGCTAGGCGATGAGGCGTACATCCATCCCTTAAAGGTCTGGCGCGGCGCCAGGGCCGGCCGGCCGGGCGCGGGACGCGGCTGGGAGTCCACGGTCACATAGGCAATGGAATCGTCGATCGCTTCTTCCGGCGCCGAGCGCTCGCAGGCCTTCACAGTGAAGACCAGACTCTTGTAGCGGATCGGTCGGCCGACAGCGGCCTCGAAGCGCAGGCTCTCGGCCGTCACCTTGTCCAGCGCCTCGATCACTGCCACATCGTAGCGGGCGCGTCGGACGGGTGGACCGGCGGGTTTGGCGTCGGTGGGCGATGGCGGGGCCGCGGCAACTTCCTTTTCGGAAATCGGCGGCACGGCGATGGGCGCCGGCGTCGGCACATCCACCGGCGGGGCCTCTTCGGACGCGCCTTTAGGGGTCGGGCCGGCCTTGGGCGTTGCCTCGACCGGCGCAGCCGGGGCCGGCGGCGCGGGCTGCGCCGAGGCGACGCCCGCCACGGCCGCAATCACTGCGAGCTGCAGGGCGAACTTGAGCATCGGGGGTGACCGCATCGCACCCATGCCTACTTCGGGGTCCAGGCCTCGTAGTCGCCGGTCGCCTTCTGGCGCTCACCGCCGCGGGCCAGAGAGCCCTGCGGCCGATAGGCGTGGATGGTGCCGGTCATGTTCGGCAGATGGTCCTTTTCCCAGGACTTGATCAGGAACGGTTCCACGGTCGGCGGCTCGGCGAAGGTGTAGTGCAGCCAGCCGTGCCAGTCGGGCGACACCTTAGAGGCGTCGGCATAGCCCTGGTAGATCACCCAGCGGCGCTTGTGCTGGTCGTAGCTGTCGGAATTGTCCTTGGCCTCGAAGTAGCGGTTGCCGCGATCGTCCTGCCCCACGAAAACGCCGCGGCGGCCGATGTGAAAGCGCGCGCCGATCGTGGCGCCGTTCCACCAGGTGAAGATCGACTTCAGGAAATTCAGCACGGAGGTTCTTAGTCTCTGAGAGGAGGATGAGCGCCCGGACTATAGGCGGGGGCCTATGGAGCGTCCAGCGCCTCGCCAGTAGCAAGATGTTGGGGATGAACCCGCCCCGGAACGCAACATCTATTGATCGGGCGCGCCTGCGGGCCCTACCCTTCTGCGAGGGAGTCGGCGGATGGGTCGCGAAGCGTCGCGGACGAGAATCGAAGCGCGGACCGTGGAACTCGGCGGACGCCTCGTCGAGGTCCAGGCGCCGGCTCACTGGACATGCGCGCGGCTCGAGGCCTGGATCGATTGGGCCGGCGGCGCAACCGACCTGCCCGGCGCCATCGCCGAGGCTGTGGAAGACCTGACCGCCCGCGCCCAGGCCCAGGGACTGGTCAAGGACGTCCGCGCCCGCACCCGCTTCCGCGACGAGCTGAACGAGGCCCTGCTGGCTGGCGTCATCGCCATGGCGCCGGCGCGGGCCGGCGGCCCGCTCCCGGTCGTCGAGGCCGGCGCGCCGGAGATCGCCCGCCTCGTCGCGGCTTGTCGCGGCCAGGCCGTCGCCGAGGCCGCGGCGGTCGAACTGGGCCGGCGGATGCAGGCGGTGATCGACGCTGTCCTGCGCTGCGAGGGCGACCCGGAGGCCTGCGCCGACCCGCAGGGCAATCCGAGCCTGGCCCGCGCCGCCGACGCCGCCCGCGCCGCCCGCGCGCCCGATAGCCTCATCCTCGACGCCATCGCCCTGGCGCGCGTCGGGGAAAACGCGTGGGACATCGAGCCGCCGCGACCGGCGGCGCAGGGCGCGCGCCTGGTGGTCGCCGGCATCCCTGACGAGGCGGTGGCGCGGGCCGCCTGGGCCACCGGCGCGGTGGTGCTCGCGCCGCGACGGGCTGAGGCGGACCGGATCGCCGCGGCGGACTCCGCGCCGCGCGGCGGCATCGACCTCATGGGGTTCTGGTCGGCCGGCGGCTTCGATATCGACGCCTTTGAGTCCGCCGTGGCCCTGCTTGCCGGCGGCCTGGCGGCCAGCGGCGACGGCGGGGGCGTGATCGGCCTGGCCGGCCTTGGCGAATGGCTGGTGGCGCACGGCCTCGACTACGACAGCGACGCGGCCCGCGAGACCGCCAGGGAGCTCTATCTGGCCGCCGATCGGGCCATGGCCGGCGCCGGCGCGGGCCTGGCTCTGTTCCGCGATCCGGAGCTGGAGCTTCGTCTGGGGGGCGGGCGGCTGTCGGGCGAGCCCTGGGGCGGTCCGATGACGCTCGCCGAGAGCGCCGAGGGCGAGACGGTGCGGGTGCTGAGCGAGGCGGCGGTGCGGGGCCTGGCCCTGGCCGGCGTGGAGGCGGCCGAGGCCCACGCCCTGCTGCTCGGCCGCGCCGACCTGGCCGACGCGCCCGGCGTCAACCACGCGGCGCTGTTGGCCCGCGGCCTCACCGACCATGAGATCGCCGCGGTGGAGGCCGCCCTGCCCCTGGTGACCCACCTCACCAACGCGTTCACGCCTGCGGTAATCGGCGAGGGCTTCCTGCGCGACGTGATGGGCGCCAGCGCCGAGCAGCTGGCCGACCCACAGTTCGACGCGCTCGCCCTGATGGGGTTCACCACCGCCGATGTCGCCGCCGCCGAGGCCCACGCGCTCGGCGCCGACAGTCTGGCGCAGGCCGAATTCCTCACGCCCATCGCCCGCGACATCTTCCGGACCCGCGAGGCCCTGGGCGAGGCGCCGCGGCGGGCGATGGTCCAGGCGCTGGAGCACGCCCTGGCGGTCCCCCCGGTGACAGAGATCGAGATCGCCTGGACCGCTTCGCCCGTCGACGTCCTCGGTGTGCTGAACCAGGCCAAGGGCGCGGTCCGCGTCCGCCGGGCGGCCGCTCCCGCCGATCTCAGCCTCGATCTGCCGAGCCTGGGAGAGCCTCGCGCGGCGCGGGCGGCGGAGCCCGAGGAGCGGATCGTCGAGCGGGTGGTCGAGCGCGACCGCACGCGGCGAAAGCTGCCGGACCGCCGCAAGGGCTATATCCAGAAGGCCGCTGTCGGCGGCCACAAGGTCTATCTGCACACCGGCGAATACGACGACGGCGAACTCGGCGAGATCTTCATCGACATGCACAAGGAAGGCGCCGCCTTCCGCTCGCTGATGAACAATTTCGCCATCGCGATCTCCATCGGCCTGCAGTACGGCGTGCCGCTGGACGAGTTCGTCGACGCCTTCGTCTTCACCCGCTTCGAGCCGGCGGGGCCGGTGACCGGCAACGACACGGTGAAATCGGCGACCTCGATCCTCGACTACATCTTCCGGGAACTCGGCGTCTCCTACCTGGGGCGCGGCGACCTCGCCACCAGCGACCCGGGCGAGCTGAACGCCGACGGCATGGGGCGAGGCAAGGCCGATGGGGTCGAAACCGACGCGCTGCAGGAGGCCGGCCCGCAACCGGCGTCACGCTTCATCTCCCGCGGCTTCTCCCGCGGCGCGGCGCCCGACAACCTCGTCTTCCTGCCCACCGCCAACCGCGGGAGCGGTCCCTCGAACCTGGAGGCGGCCGACGTCTGCGCGGCCTGCGGCGATGTGGCCGTCGTGCGCAAGGGCGCCTCGCTGATCTGCGAAACCTGCGGCGCACGGGCCGCACGCCTAGGCGAGGACCTGGGGGCCTAAATTGCGCCCGCTCTTGCCTAAGCCCTTAACAATTACCGCGAATTAAGTGGCGTCACGGAGCTGTCGCGGTCAGATGGAACCTGCAAGTTTCAAGGACAGCTCCCGAGTGGCCAAGAAGACCTCTTACATCCTGATGGCGTTGGCGGCGCTAACACTGGCGGCGCCGGCGGCGGCCCGGGCGCACACCTCCAGCAATGACAAGGAAGTGCCGAGGTCAAATACCTTTGGCGGCGATTGCGCCAAGTGCGAACTCTCGGGCCGCAGGCTTCACGGCGCTCACTTCATGAACGCCAATTTCTCCGGCGCGATCCTGGTGGGGTCGGACCTGCGCGAGGCGCACTTCCTGACGTCCAACTTCGCCGGCGCCGACCTCTCGGGCGCGGACCTGTCGGATTCGCAGATCATCGCCGTGAACTTCGCCAGCGCGAACCTGTCCCACGCCAAGCTTCGGGACACCCAGGCGGTGAGCAGCATCTTCAGCGACGCCAACATGTCCGGCGCCAACTTCACCGACGCCTCGGCGCAGATGGCGAATTTCAATCAGGCGCAGCTGGTCGGGACGATCTTCCGCTCGACCGACCTGACCGGGGCGAACCTCAGCCGGGTTGTCGCCCACAAGGCCGAGTTCAGAGAGGCCACCCTGCGCGGCGCGGTGCTGACGTACGGCCGCTTCGAAGGGGCGTCCTTCCGCGGCGCGGAACTCGACGGGGCCGTACTGCAGGGCGGGAACTTCGACGGCGCCGATTTCAAGGAAGCCGAGATGCACCACACCTCGATCGCCGGCGTCGACCTCTCCCGCGCCCACGGCCTGGTGCAGGACCAGATCGACGACGCCTGCGGCGATTCTCGCACCCGATTGCCCAAGGGGCTCACGGTCCACAGCTGCAGCATCAACGTCCAGACGATCATCCGCCAGACCATCAGCCGGCACGCGATGCCAGCGCCTCCGGCTCCGCCCGCCCCGCCGGCGCCGCCGTCGCCCTACAACCGCTACCTCGTGGCCGTCCCTACGCTTTGAGCGTCGTGGCGAGGCGGATACTCAGTTCTTTCAGCTGCTTGTCGCTGACTTCTGAGGGCGCGTTCATCATCAGGTCCTGACCCTGCTGGTTCAGCGGGAAGGCGATGACCTCGCGGATGGCGGTCTCTCCGGCCAGCAGCATGACGATCCGGTCGATGCCGGGCGCGAGGCCCCCGTGCGGCGGCGCGCCGTGCTTGAAGGCGTTGAGCATGCCGCCGAATTGCTCCTCCACGACGCCCGCGCCGTAGCCGGCGATCTCGAAGGCCCGCAGCATGATTTCCGGCAGGTGGTTCCGGATGGCGCCGGAACACAGCTCATAGCCGTTGCAGACGATGTCGTACTGATAGGCCAGGATATCGAGCGGATCCTTCGAGTTCAGCGCCTCCAGCTCCCCCTGCGGCATCGAGAAGGGGTTGTGGCTGAAGTCGACGTGGTTGGTCTCCTCGTTCATCTCGAACATCGGGAAGTCGACGATCCAGACGAACTCGAAGCGGTCCTCGTCCACCAGCTTCAGGTCGGTCCCCACCTTGGTCCGCGCGGTCCCGGCGAACTTGGCGAAGGTCTTGGGGTCGCCCGCCACGAAGAAGGCGGCGTCGCCCTTGCCCAGGCCCAGCTGGCCCATGACCACCTCGGTCTGCTCAGGCCCCAGGTTCTTGGCGATCGGGCCGCCCCAGCCGCCCTGGTCCTCGCTCCAGAAGATGTAGCCGAGGCCCGGCAGGCCCTCGCCCTGCGCCCAGCTGTTCATGCGGTCGCAGAAAGCCCGGCTGCCTCCGGTCGGCGCGGGAATGCCCCAGACAGCATTCTTCTTGTCTTCCAGGATGCGCGCGAAGAGGCCGAAGCCGCCGCCGCGGAACGGGTCGGACACGTCCTGCATGACGATCGGGTTGCGCAGGTCCGGCTTGTCGGTGCCGTATTTGCCCATGCACTCGCGGTAGGGAATGCGCGGGAACGGGTACGGCGTCACCGGCTTGCCGTCGGCGAACTCCTCGAAGACGCCGTGCATCACCGGCTCGATGGCGGCGAACACGTCCTCTTGCGTGACGAAGCTCATCTCGACGTCGAGCTGGTAGAATTCGAGGCTCCGGTCAGCGCGCAGGTCCTCGTCGCGGAAACAGGGCGCGATCTGGAANNGGCACCAGGAAGTCGCGCGCGCCCTCGGGCGATGAGGCCGTCAGGATCGGCGTCTGGTACTCGAGGAAGCCCTGGTCGATCATGCGGTTGCGGATCGAGTGGATGACCTTGGAGCGCAGGACGATGTTCCTGTGCAGGGTCTCGCGGCGCAGGTCGAGGTGGCGGTTCTTCAGCCGGATCTCTTCGGGGTAATCCGGCTCGCCGAACACCGGCAGCGGCAGTTCGGAGGCCTCCGACAGGACGGCGACCTCCTTCACCCGGATCTCGACCTCGCCGGTGGGCAGGCCCGGGTTCACCGTCTCGGGCGAGCGGGCGACCACCTCGCCGTCGATGCGGATCACGCTCTCGGCGCGCAGCCGTTCGACGAGCGCGAAGCCGGGCGTCTCCGGATGCAGCACCAGCTGGGTCAGGCCGTAGTGGTCGCGCAGGTCCACGAACACCAGCCCGCCGTGGTCGCGCTTGCGGTGGATCCAGCCGGAGAGCCGGACGGTCTGGCCGGTGTCGGCGGCGCGAAGCGCGCCGCAGGTGTGGGTGCGGTAGGCGTGCATTTACCTGGAAAATTCGGCTGTTTTACGAGGCGCGGAAGGGCGCATGGGGGGGGCGGAAAGTCAACCTCCCCTCCCCCTTGTGGGGAGGGACAGGCCGCGCAGCGGCCAGGGTGGGGGAGTCGGGATCAAACTCAGAATCAGAGTTCCGGCCCTCACTTTCCCACCCGTCTCGCTTCGCTCGCCACCCTCCCCACCAAGGGGAGGGAAGGTCTACTTCTCCGGGTGCAGCAGGGCCTCGTAAGTCAGCGTGCGGGCCATAGTCCCCAGGTCGTCGCCGCCGGCGCCGCCCATGCGCTGGATCATGCCCACGAACAAGACGTCGTTGGTGGGGTCGATCCAGAACCAGGTGCCCGCCGCCCCGCCCCAGCTCATGGTGTTCTTGCCCTCGAGCGATCCGGCCTCGCGCGGATCGTTGACCACCATGAAATCCAGACCGAAGCCGACGGCCTCGTTGAAGCGGGCGACGCTGGTCCCGTTGGACTTCACCAGCACGTCCTTGGGGATGACATTGGTGTCCATCAGCTCGATGGAGGCCGGCGACAGGATGCGCACGCCGTCCAGCTCGCCCTTGTTGAGCATCATCTGGCAGAACCGCGCGTAGTCCATCGTCGTGGAGACCAGGCCGCCCCCGCCCGACTCCATGGCCGGCGGCTTGGAGTAGTCCGGCATGTCGCTGCCGAACAGCTCCTTGGCCTCCTCTATTCTGCCGGTCTTGCGGTCGCCCACATAGACGGCGGCCAGGCGGCCGGCCTTGGCCGGACCGGTGGAGAAGCCGGTGTCCTTCATCTTCAGCGGCCCGAAGACGTTCTCCTGCAGGAACTGGCCGAAGGGTTTGCCGGTGATCTTCTCGACGATGTAGCCCTGGATGTCGACGGCGCTGGAATAGGACCAGTCGGTCCCCGGCTGGAACATCAGCGGGATGGTGGCCGTGCGCTCGATCATCTCGTGCAGGCCATTGGCGCCCAGGACCTTCTTCTCGCGATAGAGCTTGTCCACCGGATTCTTGTCGCCCAGGCCGTAGCCGAAGCCCGCGGTGTGGCTCATGATCTCGCGCATGGTCGGCGGACGCTTCATGTCCTCGACGCGGGTGACGTGGCCATCGCCGTCATCGGCGACCATCACCTTGAGGGTCTTGAACTCCGGCACGAAGCGGGTCACCGGGTCGTCCAGGCGCCACTTGCCCTGCTCGAACAGGATCATCATCGCCACGCCGGTCAGCGGCTTGGACATGGAATAGATCCGGAAGATCTCGTCCTTCGGCATTGCCTGGCCGGTGGCGAGGCTGGTCTTACCGTAGGTGTTGAACTCGACGATCTTGCCGTGGCGGGCGAGCAGCGTGGTCATGCCGGCCACGCGGCCGTCGGCGACCGTCCTGGCCATGTAGGCGTCCAGCGCCTTCAGCCGGCCGGAGTCGAAGCCCACGGATTCAGGCGAGGCGGCGGCGCTGAGGTCTTCCGAGCCCTTGGGCGCGGCGACGACGCTGGTGGCCAGCAGAGCCACCGAGACGGCGGCGGCGAAATAGGCGCGACGGCGCATTGTGTATCCCCCGATTTGTTGTCTCCGGCAGCTTAGGCGCCGCCTCGCCGGCTGCAAGCACGGTTGCGTTTCGCCGCCGCAATGCGCGAACCTCCCGGCCGGACCCGCGGAGGAGACGGCGATGCTGAGCTGGCGCATAGGCGATGTGACCGTCACGCGGATCCTGGAGCTGGAGGCGACCGGCGGGACGCGGTTCATCCTGCCGCAGGCGACACGCGAGGTGGTGCAGACGATCCCCTGGCTCGCGCCCCACTTCGCCGACGCGGACGGGCGGCTCAAGATGAGCATCCACGCCCTGGTGGTCGAAACGCCGTCCAAGCGGATCATCGTCGACACCTGCATCGGCAACGACAAACAGCGCGACATCCCCACCTGGAGCGGACTGCAGACGACGTTCCTGGCCGACCTCGAGGCCGCCGGGTTCGCCCGCGAGAGCATCGACACCGTGCTCTGCACCCACCTGCACGTGGACCACGTGGGCTGGAACACCATGCTCGTGGACGGCAAGTGGGTCCCGACCTTCCCGAACGCCCGCTATCTGCTGGGCCGCGCGGAATACGAGTACTGGCGGGCCGAGGATGAGGGGAACGAGGCGCCGGAGCGCTCGCCCTTCCACGACAGCGTCAAGCCGGTCTGGGAGGCGGGCCTCGTGGACCTGGTGGAGACCGACCACCGGATCTGCCCGGAGGTGTCGTTCGAGCCGACGCTGGGCCACACGCCCGGCCACGTCAGCGTGCGCATCCGCTCGAACGGCGAGGACGCCCTGATCACCGGCGACTTCATCCACCATCCCTGCCAGTTCACCCATCCGGAATGGGCGAGCCTGGCGGACTATGACGAGGCGGCCTCCACGGCCACGCGGCAGCGGATGTTCGGGGCGCTGGCGGGCTCCAAGACCCTGGTGATCGGCACGCACTTCTCCGCGCCGACCGCGGGCCATGTGGTGCGCGACGGCGAGGCCTACCGGCTGGCGGTGTAGGGCGTAATCATAAACTTGGCTGGGTCCGCTATCAGGCGCGAAGCCAACGTCCGCTT
>PLEH01000222.1 GCA_003136395.1 Phenylobacterium sp. | reverse complement strand
ATCCGCCGCGAGAAGGCGACCTCCAACATCTGCACCAACTCCGGGCTCTGCGCGCTCGCCTTCACTATCCACCTGTCGCTCTTGGGCGAGGTCGGCCTGCGCCAGCTCGCCGCCCTGAACCACAGCCGGGCGCGCGAGCTGGCCGCCGCGCTCGAGGGCGTGGTCGAGATCCTGACGCCCCGTTTCTTCAACGAGATCGCCGTGCGGATTCCCGACGCTTCGGCCGCCGTCGAAGCGTTGCTGGCCGCCGGCATCGTCGCCGGCGTGCCCTACCCGCGCCTCGACCCGCACGCGGGGATGGACGACGTCCTGCTGCTGGCCGCCACCGAGACCACCACCAGCGCAGACATCGCGGCCCTGGCTGCCGCCCTCAAGGGGAGGCTCGGCCGATGAGCACGATGAACAACGTGGGCCGCCCGACGACCCCGAACGCCTCCTCGGCCGCTGAAGGCCACGCCTCGCTGACCGGCGGCCGCGGCCTGCTGCAGGACGAGCCGCTGCTGTTCGAGCTCGGCGGCTGGGACAAGACCGGCGTCGACCTCGATGCGCCCGAGCACGACGCCTCCGACCTGGCGGGCCTGATGCGCTCCACGCCCATCGGTCTCGCCGGCCTCTCCGAGCCCGAGACGCTGCGTCACTACGTGCGGCTCAGCCAGAAGAACCACGCCATCGACCTGGCGCTCTATCCGCTGGGCTCGTGCACCATGAAGCACAACCCGCGCCTCAACGAGAAGATGGCCAGGTTGGCCGGGTTCGCCGACCTGCATCCCCTGCAGCCGGTCTCCACGACCCAGGGCGCGCTGGAGCTCATCGACCGCCTCGCCCATTGGCTGAAGACCCTGACCGGCATGCCCGCCGTCGCCATGACGCCCAAGGCCGGCGCCCACGGCGAGCTCTGCGGCCTCCTGACCATCCGCGCCGCCCACGAGGCCGCCGGCCACGGCCACCGCCGGCGCGTCCTGGTGCCCACCTCGGCCCACGGCACCAACCCCGCCACCGCCGCCTTCGTCGGCTACTCCGTCGAGGAGATCGCCCAGACCGCCGACGGCCGCGTCGACCTGGCAGATCTCGCCAAAAAATTGGGAAAAGACGTCGCCGCGATTATGGTGACCAATCCCAACACCTGCGGCCTGTTCGAACGTGACATCCTCGAGATCTCGCGCCTTACGCACGATGCGGGGGCGTACTTCTACTGCGACGGGGCCAACTTCAACGCCATCGTCGGCCGCGTCCGCCCGGGCGACCTCGGCGTCGACGCCATGCACATCAACCTGCACAAGACCTTCTCCACGCCCCACGGCGGCGGCGGGCCGGGCGCGGGGCCCGTGGTCCTCTCGCAGGCCCTGGCCCCCTTCGCCCCGGCGCCCTGGATCGTCCACGGCCCCGATGGCCTCACGCTGGTCGAGGAAGCCCGCGACGAGGCCGCCCGGGCCTTCGGCCGAATGTGCGCCTTCCAGGGCCAGATGGGCATGTTCGTCCGCGCCTACGCCTACATGCGCAGCCACGGCGCCGACGGCCTGCGCCAGGTGGCCGAGGACGCCGTGCTCAACGCCAACTACATCAAGGCCCGGCTCTCGGAGGAGATGACGCCGGCCTTCCCGGACGGCCCCTGCATGCACGAGGCCCTGTTCGACGACGCCTGGCTGGAGGGGACCGGCGTCACGACCCTCGACTTCGCCAAGGCGATGATCGACGAGGGCTTCCACCCGATGACCATGTACTTCCCGCTGGTCGTCCATGGCGCGATGCTGATCGAGCCGACCGAGACCGAATCCAAGCGCGAGCTCGACCGGTTCTGCGACGCCCTGCTGGCGCTGGCCAGGGCCGCCAAGGCCGGCGATACGGAGCGGTTCGCGGGCGCGCCCTACCTCGCTCCCCTGCGCCGGCTCGACGAGACCCTGGCCGCCCGCAAGCCGAAACTGACGTGGCGCCCAGAGCCCACAGCTGTGGCGCCGGCGCCATTAGCGGCCGAATAGAGTGGCATGAGAAAAATTTAAATCGCCGGCGCCTTTACGACTCCTAAGACGGTTCGCATATCAGGGTGGCGTCGCGGTGCTTTGGGTCTCCCCTGATTTCCCGCGCGTTCCCAGGTTTGCTCCAGTGACTTTCGCCATGCCCTCCTTGCGCGTTTACCGCGCCTCCGACGAGTTCGCCCGCTATCTGGCGGCGCGGATCGGTCGTTGGCTGCTGCTCGCGCTGGGCAGCGTGCTAATCTTGTTGGGCTTGGCCATCGAGTTTTTGCCTTTGCCGCTGCACATGCCCGGCATGGCGATCATCGTCGTTGGGCTGATGCTGGTGCTGCGCAACTCGTTCAAGGCGCGGCGGCAGTTCGTACTCATGCAGTACAACCATCCACGGATGGTGTTCCCGCTGCGGCGGCTGCTGCGGCGCGAGCCTGAGTTCATCCAAGTGTTCTGGCAGCAATCCCTGCGCGTCGAACGCGTGGTCCTGCCCCGCCGGCATCGGATCGCAGTTAAGAGCCGTCGCTACCTGAAGAGGCGTTTCCAGCGTAAGCCCGCCTAGGCTTCCAGTCGCATCCCAGAATCAGAAACGCCCCGACGCTGAGCTCCGGGGCGTTTTTGTTGGGTAGACCGAATCTGGATCGCGCCGGACCGGCCAGGGCTACTGCAGCTTGCCGGCCATCTGGCCGATGGCCGCGTCGATCAGAGGGTCGGTCTTGGCGCCGGCGATACGGGCGGTGAGCACGGTCTCGGCCATCTGGGCGGCGAGTTCGCCGGCGGCGGCCTTCACCTCGGCTGCGGCCTGGGCCTCGGCAGTGGCGATGCGGCGCTCGGCCAGTTTCCCACGGCGCTCGATCTGCTCGGCAAGCCGTTCCTGGGCCTCGGCCTGCATGCGTTTGGCCTGCTCCTGGGCGTTGGCCATGATCTCCACGGCCAGCTTCTCGGAGGCCTCGCGGTCGGACTGGATGCGGGCCAGCAGGGCCTGGGCTTCCTCGCGCAGGCGATTGGCCTCGTCGAGTTGGGCGCGGACCTTCTCGCCCTCATCGCCCAGCGCCTTCCAGGCGAACCTGTGCACCCCGGCCATCACCAGGACGCCCAGGAATACAATGAAGGCGGCGCCGACCCAGAAGTGGGCTTCGGTGAGCAGGTCCATCGTCCTTACGATCCTCTGGCTGCGGTGAGTTCCGCTGTGCTGGCGGCGCGCCCGGTCAGCTTGCCGACGATGGCCCCGGCCGCATCGGCGGCGATGGCGGCGACATTGGCCATGGCGGCGTCGCGTGCTTTGGCAATCCGCGCCTCGGCGACAGCGCCTTTCTCCGCCAACTTGGCTTCTTCTTCGGCAAGCCGGGCCGAGACCTCGGCCTGGGCCTTGGCGCGGGCTTCCGCCGCCAGGCGCTGAGCCGCGGCCCGCGCCTGGGCGGTTTCCGCGGCCGCCGCGGCGGCCTGGGCCTCAGCCTCGTCCTTAAGCCGGCGGGCGTCAGCGATGTCGCCGCTGATCTTGTCCGCACGCGCCTCGATCGTGTCGCCAACCCGCGGCGCGGCGAAGACGCGCACGAACACCAGCATGGTGGCGAAGATGATTAGGAACCAGACGATCTGGCCGGGCCACCATTGCGCATCGAACTGCGGCAGGCCGCCGCCGCCGTCCGCGGGAGCCGTGGTTTCTTGGGTCTCGGTCGCCATTGGCGAGAAATCCTCGGCTTACTTGATGCCGTAGATGAGGATCAGCGAGACCACGAAGGAGAACAGACCCATGGTTTCGGTGAGCGCCATCCCGAGAAACAACATGGCCTGCTGGCTGGCGGCGCCCGCCGGGTTGCGGATGGCGGCTTGCAGATAGTTGCCGAACAGGACGCCCAGGCCAACACCGGCGCCGATCATGCCCATGGCCGCGAGGCCGGCGCCAATAAGCTTGGCCGAGTTGTGGAAGTCGACGACGGAAGCGGCGGGGTTCATTTCGAATAATCCTCTGAGAAGCCGAGTGGGTTAGTGGCCGTGACCGAAGTTCACGACCTCGTTGAGGTAGACGGTCGCCAAAGCGGCGAAGACGAAGGCTTGTAGAACCGCGACCACCAGCTCAAGGCCAGTCAACGCCACGATCAAAGCGAAGGAGAAGGCGCTGGGGACAAGCGCCAGGCTGGCGATGCCACCGGAAAGTCCCAGCAGGCCGAGCGCCACCACAAAGGAGCCGAACAGGCTCATCACCACGTGTCCGCCCAGCATGTTCCCGAACAGTCGCAGCGCCAGGGTTACGGGGCGTACGAAGTAGGAGAGCATTTCGATCGGGGCCATCAGAATCGCGCCGATCACGCCCATGCCGGACGGGAAGAAGAGGCCAAGGAATTTCGGTCCGTGCTTCACGAACCCCAGGATGAAGACGCTGAAGAAGGTGAGCACGGCCAAGGTCGCCGTGACCGCCAGCTGCGAGGTCACGGCAAAGGTGAAGTTGAGGCCCGCGACGTTGAAGACGGCTAACAGCACGCTCATCAGGTTGAGCACCAGGATCACCAGGAAGAGGGTGAAAAGGTAGGGCACGTAGGGCCGACCGGCCTCACCCAGGATCGGCCGCACCAGCATCCGGTCGATGATGTTGTAGAGCGCCTCGGCCACGGCCTGGCCGCGATTGGGCACGATCTCGCGGCGGGCGGCCAGGGCGAAGAACGCGACCAGGATCAGCGCGCCGGCGATCATGCTGGCGACCGAATTGGTGATCGACATGTCGATGACCAGCGAACCGACGTGAAGCGGCGGCAGGTCCACAAGCTTGTGGACCACGAACTGCTCCATCGGGTCGATGGCGGGTTGGTTCGCCATGGGCGGCCTTAGTCCTCGTCTTCTTCGTCCGGAACGCTGGGCGCGGGCGCCTGGCGTTGCATCTCAATTCGGCTCGCCTTCGCCGCGGAGGTGACCGCGGTGAAGATCGAAAGCCCCGTGCCGATCAGCAGACCGCCGATCACGCCCCAGGGCTCGGTATGTGCGAAGCGATCCAGGAGCCAGCCAAGGCCGACGCCGCCGAGCACCCCACCAACCACTTCCCCCACGAAGCGGTAACCCTGCGCCATCGCCGCGTGAGTATCTGAACTCACCGTGCGGGCTTGCGCCGCCTCGGCCGCTCCCAAGCGCTGATCGAGGCTCTTGAGAGCCTTGTCCGGCGGATCATTGGGGTGTGGCATACGTCGGGAGGCCTAGGGACCGCGACGTCGCCGCCACGGCTGGGGCTTCAGGTCGCGCGGAACCTATAGACCGTGCTGCGGCGCGTCAAGGCTAGCTGGAGAGACATTAACTCACTGATTATGCAGCATTTAATCCCCCTTGCGACAGAACGTCCGGCGCGTTCGGCGGTGAGGTGGGCGGGCGGGTCGTTGTCTGGCTCGTCGCGTGGCCCCGTTCCGTGATCAGGATCAATTCGCAGGAGACCCGTGCGTGCCACGGTCTGTGAAGCGCCGCAGACATCCTACGGGAGGCCAAGATGGGGATTCACCCGCTACGGGGGGAGCCGGGATTGGCCGCACGGCCCGTCGCACCGTTCGCCGGAATCGAGCCGCCCGCAGTGAAGCCTCACCAGGCGCGGCTGCGCTGGGGGCTCGGACTGTTCCTCCTGAGCTTGGCCGCAGTCGCGGCGGTGGGCGGTTGGTACGTGCTGCGTCCCATTCCCGTCGTCATGGCCCTGTCGAGACGCGGCGACGCCGTTGACGCGGTCTACGCCTCGGGCGTCGTGGACTATGTGCGGCAGGCCCACATCGCCCCGGTCACCACCGCGCCGATCCGCAAGGTGCCGGTCGAGGAAGGCCAGCCCGTGACCGCCGGCCAAGTGTTGGCGCAACTGGATGACGGGCCGCAACAGGGTACGGCGTTGCAGTTGGAATCGCAGGCGATAGTGGCCCGCGCCGCCGCGGATCGCGCCCGGCGTCTGTTCGAGGCCGGGTTTGGCGCCAGGGCTGTCTACGAAGACACCCAATCCCAACGGGCCGCCGCCGAGGCCGCTGCAGCCAGCGCTCGCGCGCGGCTCGCCGACTACAGGCTGACGGCGCCCTTCGCGGGACGCCTGCTTCGCCGCGACGCCGAACCCGGAGACTTGGCGGTCCCGGGCAAGATCCTCTTCGTGGTCGCCGACGAGCGGTCCCTGCGCATCACCGCTGACGTGGATGAGCGCGACGTCGGCCACCTCGCGCCCGGAATGGAGGCGGTGGTCCGGGCCGACGCCTTCACGGGCCGCACCTTCGCCGCCCGGATCACCGAGATCACGCCTCAGGGCGACGCCACCGGGCGTATATTCCGGGTCCGGCTGGCCGTCGATCCCGCCAGCGGCTTGCGTCCGGGCATGAACGTCGAAACCAACCTGATCACCGCGCACCGGACCTCGGCGGTCCTGGTCCCCTCGTCCGCGGTCGCGGGCGACGCCGTGTGGACCGTCGGCGACGGCCGGGCGCGACGCCGCGCCGTGACGCTCGGGGCCCGCGGCGGCGGATGGACCGAAGTCGTCGCCGGCTTGCCGGCCGAGACCCCGGTGATCGCCGATCCGACCTCGGCCTTGCACGACGGCGTCCGCGTCTCGGCCACCGTGCGCGGAAAATGAAGGGCCTGATGGTCCTGCTGGATGTCGCCGCCGCGCACCTGCTGATGCGCGTACGCCAGACTGTGGTCGCCGTCGCCGGCGTGGGTGTCGGCGTCGGGTTCTTCCTGGCGGTCTCCGGCATGATGATCGGATCGCAGAACGATTTCATCAAGACCCTGATCGACTCCGCGCCCCATATCGTAGCGAGCGACGAGCAGCGCTCCGCGGCGCGGCAACCTGCGCTCGACGCATTCCCGCAGGCGGCTGTGACTGTCCGCGGCGTGCGCCCCCAGGACGAAGTGCGCGGCCTGAAGGATTGGCCCGCCCTGTTGGCCGACGCCCGGGCGATTCCCGGGGCGGTGGCGGCGCCAACCCTGGTCGGGGCCGTGGCCGTGCGCTTCGCCGGGCGAACCGAAGCCGTGTCCCTCAATGGGATCGACCCGAGGATCGAGGGCAAGCTCGCCAAGATCGAGGAGAGCCTGATCGGGGGACGGCTGATCGACCTCGAAGCCCGGCCGGACGGCATCATCGTGACCCGGCCGATGGCGGACCGCTTGGGTGCGCACGTGGGCGACACCCTCGTGGTGTCGTCTTCGGCGGGGACGCTGCAGCGGATGCGGATCGTGGCGCTGGTGGATCCCGATGCCCGCGCCGGCTTCTATGCCGGGGACATCGCGGGCTATGGGCTCCTGCGCACGGCCCAGGTGCTGTTCGCCCGGCCGAATGTGGTCAACCAGATTCATGTCCGCCTGCCGAACCCGCAGACGGCGGAACGCGACGCCGCCCGCCTGGAGGCCCGCTGGGGGTACAAGTGGGTGTCCTGGGAGGAACGCTCGCGCGACATCCTCAACCTGCTCGTGGTCCGCGACGTGATCATGTACGCGGTGATCTCCGCCATATTGGTGGTGGCGAGCTTCGGGATCTACACCGCCGTCTCCAACAGCGTCGCCGACAAGCGCCGCGACATCGCGATCCTGCGGGCCATGGGATTCACCGAGCGCGACGTGCAGGTGATCTTCCTGGCCGAGGGTCTGGCGGTGGGCCTCATCGGCGTCCTCGTCGGCTTCGGATTAGGAACCCTGCTTCTCGAGGCCCTTTCGCATGCGCCGCTCACCATGGGCGGCAAGCCGCTCGTCCTCCCGCTCGACCGCGGACTGCGGCAGTACGCCGTCGCCGGCGGCGCCTCGCTGGTCGCCGCCCTGATCGCCGCGTGGCTGCCGGCCCGCAAGGCCGCCAGCGTCGATCCGGTCGAGATTCTGCGGGGCGCGGCGTGACCCCGCTGATCGAGGCGAACCGCGTGTCGCGGACTCTTGCCGACCCCGAGCCGTTCACCCTGGTGTGCGACGCCTCGCTCTCGGTCGCGCCCGGCGAGATGGTCGCCATCGTCGGCCCCTCGGGCTGCGGCAAGTCCTCCCTGCTCTATCTGCTGGGCCTGCTGGACCGACCGACCTCGGGCTCGATCAGCATCGACGGGCGGGTCACGGAGGACCTCGGTGAAGCCGAGCGGACCCATATTCGCCTCGAGCGCATCGGCTATGTGTTCCAGTTCCATTTTCTGCTGCCGGAACTGACCGCGCTGGCCAACGTCGCCCTGCCGATGCGTCGGCTTGCGCGGCTCACCGGCGACCAGATCGCCGAGCGAGCGGCGGCGCTGCTGGAGAAGGTCGGCCTCGGCGACGGCGCCGGCAAGCGGCCCGAGCGCATGTCGGGGGGCGAGCGTCAGCGGGTGGCCATCGCACGCGCGCTCGCCAACGATCCCGCCATACTGCTCAGCGACGAGCCCACCGGAAATCTCGACAGCGCCAACACCCGAATGGTGATCGCAGAGTTCCAGAGGCTCGCCCATGAGGAGGGCCGGGGGGTCGTCTGCGTGACCCACGACGCCACCGTGGCCGCCGCCGCCGATCGGCGAATCCACATGCTGGATGGCCGCATCGTGGCGGGTGACTAGAGGCGGCTACTGGGCCGCCATGGCCTCGGCCTGATTGAGGTCGACGGAGACCAGCTGGGACACCCCGCGCTCGGCCATGGTCACCCCGAACAGGCGGTCCATGCGCGCCATGGTCACCGGATTGTGGGTGATGGCGATGAAGCGGGTCTCGGTGCGCCGGCGCATCTCGTCGAGCATGTTGCAGAAGCGGTCGACGTTGGCGTCGTCGAGCGGGGCGTCCACCTCGTCCAGCACGCAGATCGGCGCCGGCTGGGCCAGGAACACGGCGAAGATCAGGGCGGTGGCGGTCAGCGCCTGCTCGCCGCCGCTCATCAGGCTCATGGTCGCCATGCGCTTGCCCGGCGGGCAGGCGTAGATCTCCAGGCCCGCCTCCAGCGGGTCCTCGGACTCCACCAGCCGCAGCTCCGCCTGGCCGCCCTGGAACAGAGCCTGGAAGAGCGTTTTGAAGTGCGCGTTGATCACCTCGAAGGCGGCCAGCAGGCGGTCACGGCCTTCGTTGTTGAGCTCGCTGATGCCCTCGCGCAGGCGGGCGATCGCGCCGGTCAGGTCGGAGCGTTCGGCCTGCATGGCCCCGAGGCGCTCGGCGTGTTCCACGGCCTCCTCCTCGGCGCGCAGGTTCACCGGGCCGATGGCGTCGCGCTGGCGTTCCAGATTGTAGAGGTGGGCCTCGACGCCGCCCGGGTCGGATGGAAGGGCGACGGCTTCGTCTGCGAGCTTCTGGGCCAGCTCCTCGGGCTCGATATGCGCGGTTTCGCGAATCTGGCCTGAGACTTCGATGAGACGCGCCGCGGCGGCTTCGGCGTGGGCGGCGAGACTCGCGCGCAGTTCACGGGCCTCGGAGGCGGCGGCCTCGGCGGCGCG
>PLEH01000302.1 GCA_003136395.1 Phenylobacterium sp. | reverse complement strand
GCCGGCCGGCCAGCGGTCCTCCGGCGCGGCTTCGGCGGCCGGCGGAGCCTCGGCGGCCGGCTGCGCTTCGGCTGCCGCGGGCTGGCCTTGTAGGAACAGGAAAAGCGCGAGAGCGAGCGGAGCCATGGACGGATTGTGCCTCGATGATTTCAGCTATTTTCGGGCGGGACCGAAGCCGCCGCCCCCGGGCGTTTCGATTTCGATGATGTCGCCCGCCTCGACGTCGAGGGCGAAGCAGCCGGGGAGGTCTGTAACCGCGCCGGACGCGGCAATCAAACGCTGGGCGCCGGGCAGCGCCGGGCCGCCGCCCATCAGACCCTGGGGCGCGTGCTCGCGGCGGGAGGAGAGGAGGGCCGCTTCCATGGGCGCCAGGAAGCGGATGCGGCGCACCGAGCCGTCGCCGCCCCGCATGCGTCCCGCCCCGCCGGAGCCCCGCCGCACGCCGAAGCTTTCGACCCGGACCGGGAAGCGGCGCTCCAGGATCTCCGGGTCGGTCAGCCGCGAATTGGTCATGTGGGTGTGGACGGCGCTGGCGCCGGGGGCGTTGGCCGTGGCGCCTGAGCCGCCGCAGATGGTCTCGTAATACTGCCGCCGGTCGTCGCCGAAGGTGAAATTGCTCATGGTGCCCAAGGAGTTGGCCATGACTCCCAGGGCCGCGTAGAGGGCGTCCACCACGTGCTGACTGGTCTCAACGTTTCCGGCCACCACGGCGGCGGGCGGGCGAGGGTCGAGCATCGAGCCCGGCCGGGTCAGGATGTTCAGCGGCTCCAGGCAGCCGGAGTTCAGCGGGATGTCGTCGTCCACGAGGGTTCGGAAGACGTAGAGGGCCGCGGCGTCGACGATGGCGGATGGGCCGTTGAAGTTGGTCGGGACCTGGTCGGCGGACTGGCGGAAGTCCAGCGTGGCCTCGCCGGCCGCGGCATTGACCGTGGTCGTCACGACGATCTCCCCGCCGCCGTCCATGGGCACGCGGGCGAAGCCGTCCGAGAGCCTGCCGACCGCGCGGCGGACGGCCGTGGCGGCGTTTTCCTGCACGAAGGTCATGTAGCGGGCGACGGCCTGGGCGCCATAGGTGCGGATCATCTCCGAGACCGCGGACGCGCCGGCCTGGCAGGCGGCGATCTGGGCTTTCAGGTCGGCGAGGTTGGTGTCGGGGTTGCGGGCGGGCCAGCGGCCGGCGGTGAGGACGGCGCGGGTCTCGGCCTCCAGGAACCGGCCCTGGCGCATGATCGGGAGCGCATCGAGCATGACGCCTTCCTCATCGATGGTCCTGGAGAAGGGCGGCATGGACCCCGGCTGCACGCCGCCGATGTCGGCGTGGTGGCCGCGGGCGGCGACGTAGAATGCGGGCTGCTGCGCCCCCTCCATGAACACCGGCATGACCACCGTGATATCCGGCAGGTGGGTGCCGCCGGCGTAGGGGTTGTTGAGCGCGAAGGCCTCGCCCGGGTGCAGCACCGGATGGCGGTCGCGGACCGCGCGGACGCTGGCGCCCATGGAGCCCAGATGCACCGGCATGTGCGGGGCGTTGGCGACGAGGCCGCCATCGGCGTCGAAGAGGGCGCAGGAGAAGTCGAGCCGTTCCTTGATGTTTACCGAATGCGCGGTCCGCTCCAGGGCCGCGCCCATGGCCTCGGCCACGCCCATGAAACGGCGGTTGAAGAGTTCCAGGGTGACGGGGTCAGGTCTGTCGAGCGCGATGGCGGCGGTGGTTGCGGCAGCCGTGCGGGTGAGGGTGATGAGGCCGTCGGCCCGGGCCGTGGCGCGCCAGCCCGGCGCGAGCGCGATCTGGGTGTCGGCGCGGACGATGAGAGCGGGGCCGTCGATGGTGGTGAGGTCGTCTGCAGGGATGACCGGGGCGTCATGCCAGGCGCCGTGGGCGAACATCCGCACCTTTCCCTCACCCTTGTGGGGAGGGACAGACCGCGCAGCGGTCAGGGTGGCGGAGTCGGGATCAAGTGCTGACGCGGCCCTCCGGCCCACACTTCCCCACCCGTCTCGCTGACGCTCGCCACCCTCCCCATGAAGGGGAGGGATGGCTGACGCTTCCGCCTCCACCGCGGCGATCAGGATGGTCCGGTCGGGCTCGATGAAGCCGAAGAGGCGCAGGTGGGCGTCCTCGAACTGGGTCTTGGCGCTGGCGAGGTCGGTGAGCGGGACGGGGAGTTCGGCGTCGGCGCCGTCGTAGCGGAGGCGCAGCGTCTGGCGGATGGCGCCGGTTTCCGCGCCCTGGTCGGTCATGGCGGCGCGGGCGGTCTGTTCGACCTCGGCGAGGAGATCGCGGGCGCGGGGAAGGCCGGCGGCGTCCAGCGGAACCTCAAGGCCGGCCTGGCGGAGCGCGGTCACCTGGGCCTGGCCGATGCCCCAGGCGGAGAGCACGCTGCCGTACCTCGGGCAGAGGATCTCGGTCACGCCGAGCGCCTCGGCGGTCTGGCAGGCGACTTGGCCGGCGGCGCCGCCGAAGGCGACGAGCGCGTGCTCGCGCGGGTCGAAGCCGCGCTCGGTGGAGATGCGCCGCACGGCCTGGGCCATCTGCTCCACGGCCACCGCGACAAAGCCCTCGGCGGCGGCCTCGACGCTTTCAGCGTTCATGGCCCGGGCCAGGTCGGCCAGGCGCGCGCGGGATGCGGCGGGGTCCAGCGGGGCCTCGCCCCTGGGCCCGAAGACCGAGGGGAAGAACCGGGGGTCCAGCCGGCCCAGCACCAGGTTGGCGTCGGTGACGGTGGCCGGGCCGCCGCGGCCGTAGGCGGCGGGGCCGGGATTGGCGCCGGCGCTGGCGGGGCCGGCCCGGGCGCGCATGCCGTCGAAGGCCAGGATCGAGCCGCCGCCGGCCGCCACGGTCTCGACGTCGAGCATGGGGCTTCTGATCTTGGCGCCGGCGACGCGTGCGGTGTCGCGCCGCTCCAGCCGGCCGGCGTAGCGGCAGACGTCGGTCGAGGTGCCGCCCA
>PLEH01000167.1 GCA_003136395.1 Phenylobacterium sp. | reverse complement strand
GCGCTGGTGCTGCACGACCGCGAGGGCGGTAAGCATACGCAAGAGACCGAGGCGATCCTGCGCGGCGAGGCGGGGCTGGACTGGGGTTAGGCCGGGTGGGGCCCCTGGCTGTTGGCCACGTCGCCCTTCGCCCCTGAGCGGGCGGATCGAGTCCTGATCAGGCGCTCCGCCTCGTGGAACGATACGAGCCGCCTTGTCTGGGAATCCCAAAGGCTCAGGCCCACGGTCGCGAAGCTTTCGCCCAGGGTCATGCGGCCGATGTCCCGCAACCTGGGGAAATCCCGGAGCACCTCGTCCATGCGGTAGAAGGGGATGCGGCTGTTCAGGTGGTGCACGTGGTGCACCCCGATGTTGGCCGTGAACCAGCGAAGCACGGCCGGCAGGTCGTAGTAGGAGCTGCCGTAGAGCGCCGCGTCGTGCGGGTTCCAGTCGGGCTGGCGGGCCCACGATGTCCGTTCGAACTGATGCTGCACGTAGAACAGCCACACCCCGATGGTCGCGGCGAGCATCATCGTCGGGATATAGATGAGCAGGAAGGGGGCCGGTCCGAACAGGTAGACGCCGGCCGCGATGAAGCCGGCGATCGCCAGATTGGCGCCCATGACGCCGATCCAGGGCCCGGAGCCGGCGCGCATGAAGCCGACCGGCAGCCTCTGCTGCAGGAAGAACAGATAGGCCGGCGCCAGGCCGAACAGGACCAGGGGATGGCGGTAGAGGCGATAGAGCAGCCGCCGCCGCAGAGGCAGCGCCATGTACTCCTCGACGGTCATCACCTCGACGTCGCCCAGGCCCCGCCGGTCCAGATTGCCCGAGGTGGCGTGATGCACCCCATGGCTCTGTCGCCAGTGGCTGTAGGGCGTGAGCGTGAACAGCCCGATGACGCGCCCCACCCAGTCGTTGGCCGCCCGGCTCTTGAACATGGAGCCGTGTCCGCAATCGTGCTGGATCATGAACAACCGCACGATGAAGCCGGCGGCCGGGACGCTCAGCACGATCGCCCACCATTGTCCGCGCTCCAGGGCGATCCAGCCGAAAGTCCACAGCACGACCAGCGGAACGATCGTGATCAGGATTTCGACAAGGCTTCGGACCGTGCCGGGGGTGCGGTAGTGCGCGACAATCTTGCTCCAGGACTTCGCGGGCATGTCCTCAAGCGGCGGGTCGACGGACTGGGCCATCTGTCTATCAGCCTTCCCGCGACCAGTGGCGGGACGTTGGCGTTGCGGTTTGGGGTCGGGGCGCGGCCGGGACCCTGGCGGCTAGCGCACCGTTCGCACCCGCCAGCGCGATCCGCCTTGACGCCGATCAACGCCGGTCGGCCGCGGCGGTCACAGACTGGCGGTCGCAATGCAGACCCAGGTAGCCACATGCCAAGCCTGACCCACATCGATCTCCAAGCGGCGACCCCTTGCGCAGGGGGCGATCCGCGCGCCTTCGAACGTCAGTTGATCGCGTTGATCCCGCAGATTCGGGCCTTCGCGCGATCGCTATGCAAGGACGCCACGACCGCCGACGACCTCGCCCAGGACTCGCTGACGAAAGCCTGGAAGAGCCGCGGCAGCTACCAGATGGGCACCAACATGAAGGCCTGGGCCTTCACGATCCTTCGCAACCAGTTCCTCTCCGAGAAGCGCCGGACCTGGCGCCTGCTGCAGCTCGAGCCGGAGCTGGCCGAGCAGACCCTGGTCGCGGTCGACAACCCGGACGCGACCCTGGCGCTCGACGAGGTTCGCCGCGCGCTGGCGACGATTCCGTTCGCCCAGCGCGAAGCCCTGATCATGGTGGGCGCGGGCGGCCTCTCCTACGACGAGGCGGCCGAGGTGGCCGGCGTGGCGACGGGCACCATGAAGAGCCGGGTCAGCCGCGCCCGGGTCGCCCTGCAGCACGCGCTCGGCGGCGGACGGCTCCGGTGGGGGGCGGCGCCGGCGGTCACGGCGATGGCAGACCTCCTGTCGCAGCTGCCGGCCCAAGGCCGCCCGGCGGGCCGGCGCCCGGAGAGCCGGTTCGAACCCTCCAGCCAGATTCCGGTGAAACATCTCGCGGCCTGAAGGCCACAAGCTATCGATGGGAGGTGTCCAGCGATGCTGCGGACGGTCTCACACTCCACCACCGACCGGCGGCAGACCGGTCGCGATCCGCAGAACTCCGGCTTGTCTCCCCTCGCGGAGACGGCGCCTCAAACGCTCGTCGCGCACGCGCTGCTGCTAGGCGAGCGGATGAACACCATCGGGCTCGAGCCCGAGGAGGTCATCGCCACCATCCCGCTGTCCTTCCCGGTCGGCGATGGGGGAATGGCGTCGCTCTTCCGGTATGGCGCCGCGGTCTTCGTGGGCGTTGAACCCGAGCGCCAGGCGGAGACCCTCGAGGGGCTATCCAGCCGGATTTCCGGCCCGGAAAGGACACCGGACGAGGAGACCGCCACCATCATCGTCCGGCCCGATCAGGACGAGCAGATCACGCCAGGCGGCGCGATCCAGCTTCGTGAGGCCGGGCAGGAACATCTGCTGATCGTGGCCGACGTCCTGGCCAAGAGCGTGGCCCTGGCGCGAGACGAACGTCGTGTCGCAGGCGTGTTCGACGCCATCGAGCCGTTCGCCAATATCCTGGCCGCCAAGGGGCGCTCTCCGGGCGGGCAGCGGCGCAGCATACTGCGCCTGATCGGCGAGGCCCTGCTGGTCCAGCACCGCGTGTCAGGCCGCGTCGCGGTGCGCGAGAAGCCCGACATCCTCTGGGATCGCCCGGACCTCGAGCGCCTCTACAGCCGGCTGGAGGACGAATATGAGCTGATCGAGCGCGCCGAAGCCCTCGATCGGAAGCTCGCGGTGATCGCGACGTCCACCACCGCCTTCATCGACCTGCAGGACGCCGCCCGCTCCCTGAGGCTGGAGGCGATCGTCGTCATCCTGATCCTGGCCGAGCTCGTGGTGGCCTCGTTCCAGCTCCTCGGACCGATACTGCGCTAGGCGCCGGACACCGGAGATTGACGCCTTAGGTTCGCGCGGCGCCTAGTCGAGGATATGCGAGCGCCTTGAGGTCTCGCCAAGCCGAATCCTGGGGGGATCATGGCTGAGGGGTCGGCGCCATGAGCGGCCCAGCGACAGCGTTGCCGCTCGCCGAGCGCGCGAAGCTTCTGGGCTACACCGGCCTCTTGATGACGCTCGTCATGCTGGCGCTGCCCTATGGCGGCGGCCTGATCGCCATTCCGGTGGTGTTCTTTCTCAAGAACCGGCTGCACCTGCAGGCTCACGAGATGGCGGTGTTCAACACCTGGACCTCCGTCCCGCTCTATGTGGCCGCGGGCTTCGGACTGCTGCGCGACCGCTGGAACCCCTTTGGCCTCGGCGACCGCGGGCACCTGTTGCTGTTCGGCCTCGTGACGGCGGCGATCTATGTGGCCGTGGCCTTCGTCAACCCGACCTACGCCCTGCTGCTCGCGGGCCTGATGCTGCTGACGGCGTCGGTTCAGACGGTGCTGAGCGCGGCCAATGGCCTGTTCTCCACGGTCGGTCAGGCGCACCTGATGCCAGGCCAGGCGAGCGCGGTGCTCAACATCGCCGCGACCGTGCCGGCGATGGCCGGCTTCTTCCTGGGCGGTGTGTTCAGCCAGATGCTGGATGGTCAGAACGCGGTCGTCGCCGCGCGCAGCCTGTTCCTGGCCGGGGCCGGCCTGATGGTGGCGATCGCGCTCCTCGGCGCGTTGGGGCCGCGACGGCTCTTCACGGCCCACGCCGAGCCTCGCGAGACCCACATCATGGGCGACATCGTCCGCCTGCTGAAACACCGGCCGATCTATGCGCCGCTGATCCTGTGGCTCCTGTGGAACTTCGCGCCCAGCTTCGGCACGGCGCTGCAGTATCATCTGGCCAACACCCTGCACGCCACCGACACTCAGGTGGGCGCCTTCTACGCGATCTTCTTCGGTCTCTATGCGCCGAGCTTCATCGCCTACGGCTATCTCTGCCAGCGGGTGCGGCTCTCGAAGCTCTTGTTCTGGAGCACGCTGCTGGCCATTCCCCAGATGTTCCCGCTGCTGCTGGTCCACACCGCCGTCGGGGCGCTTTGGATGGCGGTCCCCATGAGCCTGATGGGCGGGCTCGCCTCGGCCGCCTACATCGACCTGGCGATCCGCTCCTGCCCCAAGGGGCTGCAGGGCACGATGATGATCCTGATGGCCAGCACCGCCTACTTCGTGGCGCTGAGGTTCGGCGACCTCCTGGGGACCGACATCTATGACCACTGGGGCGGCTTCACGATGACGATCATCGTCGCGACGGCGGTCTACGCCCTGATGCTGCCGGTGCTTTGGCTGGCGCCGAAGCACATCACCGCCACGACGGACGGCCCGGCCTCACTCGTCGTCTGACGCCAGGTCGAAGCGCGTGTAGCCCGCGAGGCTGGGCGGGCCAGGGCTGACCCAGGTCTCGATCCGGGAGGGCTCCAGCGCCGAAATCATCGCGCCAGTGGTGAAGGCGATAAGGCCGCCCGGCTCGCCGCGGATGCGGCACACCGGGTTCCGCGGATCGTCGCAGGACGAGAGCGACGCCTTGATCTCCCCCAGCCCCGGCGCGCCCGTCGAGAGCCTCGCCTGTAGCGCCTCGAGCCGGGCCACCGTGTTGACCCGCGCCGAGGCCGGCTCCGGCGCGCCCTCGGCGGCCAGCGGGTGGTTGGTGTGCAGGATCCGCGACGAATCCGGCGCGCGGTATTCGGCGACGCCGGCGGCGGAGGCTTCGAACGAACGCGCGCGCCCCGGCTCGGCGATGAGGTAGTGCTGGTTGGTGGCGTGCGGCAGGCTGAGCACCAGGTCGGCGGCCTCGGCGAGGCTCGTGGCCTGCAGCAGCCGGCGAAGGACGAAGGCCACCGGCAGGCCCCGTGGCGCCGAGGGGAGCTGCGGCAGGGCGTTTACGCAGACGCCGACGCCCGCGGCGTTCACCCCCATCAGGCCGATCATGCCGGCGACGGTGAAGACCAGGGCCGCGGGCCGGCCGCCGTTGGCCGCCGGCGCCAGCAGGGCCTGGAAGCCGTCGGTGTAGCCGCCCAGGTCCATGGTCTGGCCGATCCAGGTGGGGCCGCCTGCCGAGACGATGCCCACGCTGCTGCATTTCTCCAGCGGGCGAGCGTCGGCGGTGCGGACGCGGTGGGCCCATTCTTCGTCGAGCAGCTGCAGGCCGAGGATCAGGTCGGGCGACACCCCGGCGCCGGCGGCGATCCCTAACACCTCCTGCATCAGATCCGGCGTATGACGCTCGATCGCAGGGACGAAGTCCGTGGCGGCGAGCAGGCCCGCGACATAGGCCCGGGGCTCGCCCAGGCCCGCCTCGGCCAACGAGCCCAGCCAGGCGGCGAGGTGCGCTTCGATGGCGGGCTTCAGGGCCGCGCCGTGGGCGACGCCCCGATCGTAGGGCGCTCCGCTCAGGGCAAGCGGCGTCAAGGCCTGGTCTGCGCGGCGGCGAGCCGGACGGCCTTCTGGAACGCCTGCATCGCCACCCAATCGGCGGCGTCGTCCGCCCGCTTCCAGGCCGAGTTGATCACCACCACCAACCGGTCCTTGGGGTAGACCAGGATCGACTGGCCATAGATTCCTTCGGCCTCGAACGCCTCGGGCCCGATCCACCAGAAATAGCCATAGCCGGTCAGGCCGTTGGCGATCTGAACCCGCGTGGCCTCGTGGACCCAATCGGCAGGCAACACCGGCTTTCCGCCCGCCATCCCGCCGTCGAGTATGAACTGCCCGACCCGGCCATAGTCGCGCAGCGTCATCGAGATGCAGCAGCCGCCCAGCTCGTTCCCGCCGCGATCCACCATCCAGACCGCGTCGCGCTCCATGCCATAGGGCTTCCAGATCTTCTCAGAGAGGTAGGCGGCCAGCGGCTTGCCGGCCGCGCGCGCCACCACGATGCCCATCAGGTCGGTCTCGGAGGTGTTGTAGTGCCAGGTCGCGCCCGGCGGATGCGCGCGGCCCAGCCGCTTCACATAGCTGACGTAGGGGTCGACGCCCTTCTCCAGCACTACGCCTGCCTGGGCGATGTCGGACTTCGGGTCGTTGTAGTCCTCGTTCCACGCCACGCCCGAGCTCATCGTCATCAGGTCGTGGACGCTCACGCCCTCGTAGGCCGACCCCTTCAGCTCGGGGATGTAGGCCGTCACCATGTCGGTGAGCTTCAGCCGCCCGTCGCGGACGGCGGCCCCGGCCAGGGTAGAGGTGATGGACTTGGCGACCGAGAAGGAGGTCCAGCGGTCGGTCGGCTTGCGGCCCAACCCGTAGCGCTCGAGCAGGATCTTGCCGTCCTTCAGCACCAGCAGGCCTGAGACCGAATTGGCGGCCATGTAGTCGTCGACCGTCCAGGTCTTGCCCCGAAATTCATAGGTCGGCGCGATCTGCTTGGCGGCCATCGGCAGCCGGTGCGCCGACGGACCGCGCGCGACGGTGCGGGTTTCGAACACCGTCTCCATCGCCGGATACCACTGGCGCTGCTGGGCGGGCGTCCAGGTCAGCATCATCGGCACGCCGGCCTTCACCGGCGCCTGGGCGTGGGCCGCGCCGGCCCACACCGCCAGCGTCAGGATCAGCACGCAGGTCGGATTACGCATGAGCGTCAGAGCCCCAGCTTTTCGCGGAACTTGGGATCGACGATGTCGGCCCATTCCGGGTGCTTGCCGATGTAGCCGGCGATGAAGGGGCAGGTGGGCTTCACCGCCAGGGCGTGGTCCCGGGCGTATCCGAGGGCGGCCTTGGCCAGGGCGGAGCCGACGCCCCGGCCCTCGAAGGCCGGCGGCACGACGGTGTGCGGCAGGACCATCGCGCCGTTGTGGATGACGTATTCGGTAAACGCCGTCTCGCCGTCGAGGGACGCCTCGAAGCGGTGGGTCGCCTCGTTCATCACGACATCGGGGGTCTCGGCCATGGTTTTGCTCCCTGCCGCCCCTTCTTGACCCAGGGCGGGCCCGGGGCCAAGGTCCGCGCGCACCGACGCCAACCCCTCAAGGAGGAGCCTTCGTGATGAAACCCATTGCCACAGCCCTTCGCCGCGTCGCCGTGCGGGTTGCCTAAGGCAGCCGATCCTCTCTGCAGAAGACGGGATTTCCACGGTCGACGCCTGAACGGCTCATGACCCACAAGGAAACCCAACCATTGCTCAACTCGTATGGCTGGAACGACAAGCTCCGGCGCGACTTCCAACCCTATGCGGCGCAGGGGCTCGTCCCGGCGCGCGTGATCGTGCAGCAGCGCAACCTCTATCGGCTCGTCACCGACGCGGGCGAGACCGAGGGGCGCATTTCCGGCCTCTTCCGCCATGAGGCGGCGGAAGGCGGCTATCCGGTCACCGGCGACTGGGTGGCGGTGGAGATGAAGGGCGACGCCGCGGTGATCGCCCACATCCTGCCCCGCGCCACGGCCTTCACCCGCATGGCGGCCGGCACCGCCAAGGACATGCAGGTGGTGGCGGCCAACGTCGACATGGCGCTGTTGTCCGCCTCGCTGAACGCCGACCTGAACCTCAGGCGCCTCGAACGCTACCTGGCCACGGCCTACGAGAGCGGCGCTCAGCCGGTGATCCTGCTCACCAAGGCCGACGCCTGCGACGATCCCGAGCCGCTGATCGAGAGCGTGCAGGCGATCGCCTTGGGGGTTCCGGTCCTGGCGGTCTCGGTCAGGACCGGCCAGGGGCTGGACGAGCTCTCCGCCCTGCTCGCGCCGGGCAGGACCGCGGTGCTGCTGGGCTCGTCCGGCGTGGGCAAATCCACCCTGGTGAATGTGCTCGCCGGCGTCGAGAAGATGGCCACCAAGGACATCCGCGAGCACGACGCCCACGGCCGCCACACCACCACCCACCGCGAGCTGATCCTGCTGCCGTCCGGGGCGCTGATCCTGGATACGCCCGGGATGCGGGAACTGGCGCTGTGGGACTCCGAGGCCGGCGTCGCGGCGGCTTTCGCCGAGACCACCGCCCAGGTTGAGGAGATCGCCCGGGGCTGCCGCTTCCGCGACTGCGCCCACGACAAGGAGCCGGGCTGCGCGGTGCAGGCGGCGCTGGCCGACGGGACGCTGGATGCGGAGCGCTGGCACGGTTTCCAGAAGCTGCAGCGCGAGTTGGCGCATGGGGTGCGCAAGGATGACCCGCTGGCCGCGGCCGCCGATCGCAAACGCTGGGCCGCCCTCAACAAGGCCGGCCGCCAGCGGACCCGCGACAAACGCCAGAACGACGACTAGGACTCCGTCGTCAGGCCGGGGCGATGATCTTGCGGTAGAGGCGCCAGGTGGCGTGGCCCAGCACGGGGACCACGAAGATCAGCCCGACCAGGGCCGGGGCCGATCCGAGCACGAGGGCCCCGGCCACGATCGCGCCCCACAAGGTCATCACGCCGGCGTTGGCGGCGACAGCGTGGAGCGAGGTGGAGATCGCACGCGTCACCCCGACGTCCCGGTCGAGCAGCAGCGGGAAGGAGACGACGCTGAGCGCGAAGGCCAGGACGGCGAAGAGGAAGCCTGCGCCAACGCCCTCGGCGATCATCGCCCAGCCGCCGCCGGTCTGGAACACGCTATGCTCGAAGCCGGCCAGCGTCTGCGGGGCCGCGCCGCCGAGATTGATGAGGTAGATCTGGAAGGCGACGCCGAGCCAGAGCGCGAAGAGGGTCAGCTCCGCCGCGCCCAGCAGCAGGATCGAGCCGATGGCCGGCGAGCGCAGCACGCCGAAGGCGTCGAGCCAGTTCACCGACCGGCCCTGCTCGCGGCGGCGGCTCAGTTCATAGAGGCCGATGGCGGCGAAGGGCCCGATCAGGGCGAAGCCCGAGGCCAGCGGAAACACCAGCGGCAGGAGGTCCAGGCTGAAGGCCAGCCTCGCCAGCACCAGGCCCGCCAGCGGATAGATCAGGCCGATGAACAGGATGTCGTCGCGGGTCGCCGCCACGTCGCCGGCGCCCTCGCGCAGGGCGTCCACCAGGTCGTGGAAAGTGATCTTGCGGACCACCGGAACCGCCTGGCCAAGGTGGCGCGCCGGGTTCGGGATGACGGCGCGGCCGACGTCGGCGACAGCCCAGCCGAGCTTTTCGAGAACGAACTCGAAGGGGTTCTCGACGTGGTTTTCGGCGTGATCTTTCGAGGCCATGCGCATGTCTCCCGGACCTGAGAATCTGGAGCATGGCCTGGCGGCGACGGTTCAGGTCCGTGGCAGGCCACAACCCAGAAGGAACCGCGGCTACCTTAGCACGAAAATCGCCGCCGCCGAGCCTCCGGGCGTTGGCTCGAGCATCTCTCTCGTGATCGTCATCGCCCGGCTTGTCGGGGCGATGACGATCGTTGTTGGGTGCGGCGACCTAATTCCGCGCGGTGTCCACCAGCTTGTTCTTGGTGATCCAGGGCATCATGGCGCGCAGGCGCTGCCCCACTTCCTCGATCTGGTGCTCGGCGCCGCGGCGGCGGGTGGCCTTGAAGCTGGGGGCGCCCACGGCGTTTTCGGCCATGAAGTCGCGCACGAAGCGGCCGGACTGGATGTCCTCCAGCACGCGCTTCATCTCGGCCTTGGTCTCGGCCGTGACGATGCGCGGGCCGGTGACGTACTCCCCGTACTCGGCGGTGTTGGAGATCGAGTAGTTCATGTTGGCGATGNNGCACTCGAAATAGGCCATCTCGGGCGCGTAGCCGGCTTCCACCAGGGTCTCGAAGCCCGCGCGGATCAGTTCCACCAGGCCACCGCAGAGCACGGCCTGTTCGCCAAAGAGGTCGGTCTCGCACTCTTCGCGGAAGGTGGTCTCGATGACGCCGGAACGGCCGCCGCCGATCGCCGAGGCGTAGGCCAGGCCGAAGTCCTGGGCGTTTCCGGTGGGGTTCTGGTGGATGGCGATCAGGCAGGGCACCCCGCCGCCCTTCTGGTACTCGCCGCGCACCGTGTGGCCGGGGCCCTTGGGCGCGATCATCAGCACGTCGAGGCCGGGGGCCGGCTCGATGAGGTTGAAGTGGATGTTGAGCCCGTGGGCGAACAGGAGCGCTGAGCCATCGCGGATGTTGGGCGCGATCTCGGACGTGTAGATGTCGCGCTGCAGCTCGTCGGGGGCCAGCACCATGATGGCGTCGGCCCACTTGGCGGCCTCGGCGACGCTCATGACCTTGAGGCCATCAGCCTCGACCTTCTTGGCGGTGGCCGAGCCGGGCTTCAGCGCCACGGCGACGTTCTTCACGCCGGAGTCCTTGAGGTTCAGCGCGTGCGCGCGGCCCTGGGAGCCATAGCCTACGATGGCGATCTTCTTGTCCAGGATGCGGGAAAGGTCGGCGTCGCGGTCATAGTAGACGCGCATGATTGTTCTCCTGGGTGGTCAAGAAGTTGCGCTCGTACGCAACGTGCGTGCGGGAAAGCGGGCGCTTTCCAGCGGTTTTTTGCCGAAAGGTCAAGGCGCGCGAGGTCACAGCCGCAGCCTCGCCATCGAGATCGAGTCGACGAAAGCGCCGTTGCGCCAGGAATAGGCGCGGTGGAACCCCTCACGCTCGAAGCCGAACCGCTCGTAAAGCGCGATTGCGCGGGCGTTGTCGGCGTAGACGCTCAGCTCCAGCCGCTTCAGCTGCAGCCAGTTGTCGGCCAGGTCGATGACGGCGGCCATCAGCGCGGTCCCGGCGCCGCGCCCGGCGTAGGCGTCATGCACGGCCACTCCGATGGAGCCCACGTGGCTGCGGCGGTTCTCCTCGCGGCCCAGGAAGATCATGCCGATGGCCTTGCGGTCGATCACCGCCACGAGACGGGTCGAGCCTGCGTGGGCGGCATGGCGCTGCTGACGCGCCTCCAGCGAGGTGTAGGGCAGCTGCAGGGTGCCGGCGTAGGCGCTGGGCTGGTTCCAGGCCTCGGTGATGTCGGGCAGGTCCGCCGGCTCCATCGCGCGGATCAGGATGTCGGGATTGGGCTCAGGCTTGGGTGGCTCGGGCATGGTCTCGTCTCCGTGGGCGGGACGGCCGAGATCCGAAGGTTGGGGCCAGAAAAAAGCCCCGTCCGGATCCGGCGGGGCTGATGTGGCGGTCTGTGCTTTTCGAGTAGCCTAGCGCACGACATCCCTCACCGGCCCGCCAGAAGCGGTCCGCGTGGTAAGTACGAAGCTGATAAGCATCGCGCGCATGCCGCCTCTTACGCTGATCGGCGAAGCTTGGCAAAACCTGTCCCATGATCCCCGTCACCGACACCCTTTCCATCGAAGACGACGAGATCAGCGAAAAGTTCGTGCGCGCCTCGGGGCCGGGCGGGCAGCACGTCAACACCTCGTCCTCGGCGGTGGAGCTCAGGTTCGATTCGCGGAACTCCCCGTCCCTGCCCGACGACGTGAAGCACCGGCTGGAGCGGATCGCCGGGAGCCGGATGAACCAGGAGGGCGTGATCGTGATCTTCGCCCAGAGCCACCGCTCCCAGGAGATGAACCGCCAGGACGCCCGCGCCCGGCTCGTCGACCTGATCGAACAGGCGACCCACAAGCCCAAGCCCCGCAAGAAGACCCGGCCGACCTATGCCTCGAAGCTGAAGCGGCTGGAGGGCAAGACCAAGCGCGGCGGGGTGAAGGCGCTCAGGGGCCGGCCGACCCGTGACGACTAGGCCCGCGCTGCGCTAGGTTCGCGGGGCAACCGGGGTGAGGGCTGAGTGACGGGCGACCTTGAAGCGGCGGCGGCGGATTCGCTGGCCCATCTGGCGGGCGGCAAACGCAAGCGAAAGCACACGCCGCCGCAGGGCTCGGCCTGCGCCAATTGCGGCGCGGCGCTGCAGGGCCACTTCTGCCACGTCTGCGGCCAGAGCGCGGACGCCCGCCACCGCTCCATCCTGCACCTGATCTGGGAGGCGCTCGAAGCCACCTTCGAGCTGGACGGGCGGCTGTGGCGCACCCTGCCGGCGCTGTTCTTCTGGCCGGGCAAGCTCGCCCGCGACTACATCGAGGGCCGCCTCGCCCGCCATGTGCCGCCATTCCGCACCTTCCTGGTGGCGCTGGTGCTGTTCATCTTCGCCGCCGAGCACCTGACCCACCAGCTGACGGTGGCCAATGCGCAGAAGAAGGCCGAGCACGCCGCGGCCATGGCCACGCCCCAGGGCCGCGCGGCCGAGGTGGCCCGCCTGCGCGCCGAGGCGGCCAAGGACCGGGACGAGAGCCTCCAGGAGGCCGCCAGCGAGCGCGCCGACAGCCTCAAGGACGCCGACGAAAAGCCCGACCGCGTGGCGGCGGCCTATGCCCGCGACACCGCCCGCGCCCAGGCCAGCTATGCCGCGGCGCTGGCCCGCGCCGACGCCATCGCCAAGGGCCAGAGCGACGACACGATCGTGTTCAACACCCGGTCGGGTTCGACGACGAGCGCCAACACCTGGTGGAAACGGGGCATCAAGAAGGCGATCGAGAATCCCGACTACTACTGGAGCGTGCTGTTCGAGTGGGGGCACCGGGCCGCGGTGCTGCTGCTGCCGATCGTGGGGCTCAGCCTGGCGCTGGTCTACCGCAACCGCAAACAGGTGTTCATCTACGACCACCTGCTGGTGGCGATGAACCTGTTGTCCTTCACCTTCCTGACCAATGCGGCGGGGCTGATGCTGCCGTTCAGCTGGATGGGCTGGTGGTTCGGCTTCATCGCGCTCTGGACCCCGGTCAATCTCTTCCAGACCCTGCGCGGGGCCTATGGCTCCTCGATCCTGGGGGCGATCCTGAAGACGCTGGTGGTCTGGTGGATCACGGTCTTCTCGTTCAGCGTGCTCCTGACCGGCCTGCTGGTGCTGGCCGTCGCCCAGCTGTGATTTTTTCGCGCTGATTTCGCGGTCTGGCGCGATTTGGCCTCATTGGCGTATAGGCTTGAGTACATGGCTGACCGCGTTCGTCTCCTTGCCGCCGCCGCCCTGATGGGCGCGCTTTCCGCCTGTGCGCCCAGCCTGGGGCCCCCGCCGCCAGGCCGCGTCGTCGCGATGCCCGCCGAAAACGGGGTCTTCCGCGCCGGCGACTTCGCCTGGAGCCAGGCGCCGGGCAGGAACACGCTGGCGGGCTCGCTCGGCCATGCCGGACCGGTGCGCTACAGCTGCGCCGGAGCCACCGTGGTGCTGACGCCCGAGACGCCCTGGTCCACGCGGCGGATGAGCGTGCTCTACAAATCGGCCGTCCGCGCCGCTCTGCCCGCCGACGATGTGAGGAGCCGGCAAAGCCAGGCCCCGCCGGGCGACTCCAACCCCTTTGTGAAGCGCGCTGTCTGCGACGCCGCCGACCACTTCAATTTCGTGGGTCTGCCGGACGGCGCCTGGTACGTGGTGACCATCGCCAAGCCCACCGCCGCCGGCTCCGGACCGACGCTGGCCGTCATGCGCCGGGTCACCACCAGGGGCGGCAAGATCACCACCTTCGAACTCTAAACCGGGATCGCTCCAGGGCTAGGGCCGCCCGCCGGCCTCCCGACGGGCGCCGTGTCAGTGCACCTTGGCGCGGCCGATGTTCAGGCCGTCCTGGCCCGCCGAGACGTCGATCACGGCGCCGTCCTCCAGGTCGCCGGCCAGGAGCTTTTTGGCGATGGGGTCGACCAGCTCCTTCTGGATCACCCGCTTCAGCGGGCGCGCGCCGTAGACCGGGTCGTAGCCGCGCTCGGCCATCCAGTGCATGGCGGCGTTGTCCAGCACGATGGACATGCGCCGGTCGGCCAAGAGCTTCTCGAACCGCTTGAGCTGGATCCGGACGATGTCGTCCATCGCCCCGCGGCCCAGGCGCTTGAAGAGGATGATCTCGTCGATCCGGTTCATGAACTCGGGGCGGAAGTGGCTGCGCACCACGTTCATCACCGAAGGCCGGGCGGTCTCCACGTCCTCCCCTTCGTCGAGGGTGGCGAGGAATTCCGAGCCCATGTTGGAAGTCATGACGATGAGCGTGTTGCGGAAGTCCACCGTGCGGCCCTGGCCGTCGGTGAGCCGCCCGTCGTCCAGCACCTGCAGGAGCACGTTGAAGACGTCGGGGTGGGCCTTTTC
>PLEH01000045.1 GCA_003136395.1 Phenylobacterium sp. | reverse complement strand
CACGATGCCCACGCTGTGGCCGATGTAGAACACCTGCGGCATGGCGATCTCATAGAACAGGTCGATGCCGTTGAAGGTCTTGTTCATCAAGAAGAGCCGGGTCGGCGCGGCCGTGTCGCCGGACCGGGTCCAAATCGTATGGGCCAGGTAGTAGAGATAGATGGTGTGCTGCGAGGACTGCAGGACGTTGAACTCGTCCAGCCGCCAGGGGGAGCAGCCGTTGATGCAGACGTGCAGCCGCTCCAGCGTCTCGTCGAGGTGCGCGTCGACGCTGGCGCGGAACGCGGCCTCCCGCCCGTCCGGCACGATGGCCGCGCACTGGGCCACGGTATAGGCCAAGAGGCTCTCGCGGGTGTGGTCCCTCAGCTTCACGCGGTCAGGCCTTCCAGGTAGCGGCGCACCACATCCTTGACCGACCGGGGCGCGACGCCAAGCGCCCTGAGGCGGGCGATGTCGGCGCGAGGCGGCGGGACCGGCGAGACGTCGCGCGAGAAGACGACATGCCAGCCAGCCTCCAGGAACAGGTTGGCGATCTCGCCGTTGGCTGTCAGTTCGCCGCTGGCCACATTGACCGTGCCGGCGGCGGGCTTCTCGGCCATGGCGATCAGGGAATCGACGACGTCGTCGAGATGAATGTAGTCGCGCGCGATATGCGGGCTGGAATCCAGCTGGAGGTCGCGGGTTCGGGCCGCCTGGATCAACCATTCGGAGAGGAATCCCGGCGCCTCCGGCTCCCAGTCGAAGACGTTGGAGAGCCGCGCGACGGCGCCGCGGCCCTCGGTGCGGGTGAGCGTGATGTTCTCCCCCAGCGCCTTGGAGAGGTCATAGGTGCGGCGAGGGTCGGCCGGGTCGAAGATCAGGGGCGCAGTCTCGTCCAGCACCTCTGCGGCCTGGCTGTCGTAGAGCCGGGTCGAGGAGAGATAGATCAGCTGTTCGAAGCGGCCGGCCTGGGCCAGTTCGCTGAGCAGGGTCACGTGCGCCTCGACGGTGTCGAAGGGCCGGCGGTCGAAGTCGGCGGTGAGGCCCGCGCAATAGAACACCACCCCCATGTCGCGGCCGAACAGCGACTTGTCGCCCTTGGCCGGAGCGAAGACGTCCCAGCCCTCGATGGCCAGGCGGGCCTGCAGACGGCGGCCGACGAAGCCGGTCGCACCCAGGATGGTGGCCAGGCCGGTCACCTCGCTCAGAGGCCTCCAACCGGGTGGTGCAGCCTGGGATCCTTGTGGCGCAGCAGCTTAGGCGAGACGTCGCGGACGATGCGGTAGGCATCGGTCTCGAAGACCCTAGGGTCCTTCACGGCGACCATGTTGAACCCGTGAGGCGGACCTTCGAGATGAATCGCGTCGGCCGGGATCAGCTCGATCGGCCGGTCGGCCAGGTCGTAGTTGGAATTGAAGTCGCGCAGGGCGAAAAGGTGGTAGCCGTGGCCGGTGAGGAGGCGGGCGATCTCCGTAGCCTCCAGGCCGTTCGACCAGTCAACATAGTGGCGATGCACCTCGAAGAGGATGTCAGGCGCCTGGCCGGCCGGCATGGCCAGGAATGGTTCCGCGCCCTGGAGCGCGCCCAGTTCGGCGCCTTCGATATCCACCACGATCAGGTCGAGCTGGGCCACGCCCTGGGCCTTCAGGTAGTCAGCGATGGTCACCGTCTTGAAACCGTCCTCCGCGCCGGCCTCGGCGACTTCGGCGCTGGCGAAGCTGTCGTATCCCACTAGCTTCAGGTTGGTGCTGGAATCCGACCATAAGCCTTCAGGGCGCGGCACGATGTTGGTCAGGCCGTTAAGCTCGGCGTTGCGGGTCAGCATGGCCCGCTGCTGGTTGTTCGGTTCGAAGGCGTGCACCACGCCGCCGCGGGGTGCGATCTCCCGGGCGATCAGGACGGCGTGGTCGCCGAAATAGGCGCCGCCGATCACCACCTGCTTCGCGCGCCTGGCGAGGTTGACCAGAATTCGGCTGGTCTGCGGCTCCCAGGCGTGGTCGGGCGCCTCGGGCGTCGACATCACGAAGTCGCGGGCGATCTTGGAGCGATAGAGGAATTCGAAGGTGACGCCGCTCGACAGCGTCTTGCGCACCACTTGGTCGTCGTCGAAAAGCGCGTCCACCAGCGGGCCCGTGATCTCCTCGCGAACATCGACACCCGGCGCGTCGATCACGCCCTCGAAGGCGATGAGCTGGCGGATGAAGGCGGCGCGCCAAGCCTCGTCCTGCGCGATGCGGTCGAGCGCGATCAGCGCTTTGTCTTGAGCCATGGAAGCGAACCTACCTCTGAGAAACACGGTTTATCTAGCAGATCGCTCGCGCGATCTCAGCCTTCGTGGCGGGAAGGCTCGGGGTGATCAGGATAACCCATGTCGCGCTCGGAAATCAGCGCGGGCGCGGCGGGCCAAGCGATGCGGAAGGCTGGATCATCCCAGCGGACGCCGGCCTCATGTCCCGGCTGGAAGGCCGGGCTGATCTGGTAGAGCACATCGGTGTGGGGCTCGAGCGTCAGGAAACCGTGAGCGACGCCTTCGGGGATCAGCAGGGCCCGGCCATTCTCCGCCGAAAGCTCCTCGGCGGTCCAGCGCCGATAAGTCGGGCTCTCGGGCCGCAGGTCCAACGCCACATCGAACATCCGTCCACGGACGACACGGACGAACTTGGTCTCGCCGTGAGGGGCCGACTGGTAGTGCATGCCGCGCAAGGTGCCCAGGCGCGGGTTGCGCGAAAGGCTGGTCTGGGCCGGCGAGAAGGGATGGCCGGCGGCGGCGAACTCTTCCGGGCATTGCAGGCGCGCGAAGGCGCCGCGCTCATCGCCGCGCGGCTCGATGTCGACGACCACCACGCCGGCGATGGCGGTTTCGGTGAACCGCATCAGGGCCGAGCCCCCATCACCCGATGACCCGGGTCTCGGGCGAGGCGGTGACGAAGCGGCCGCCCCAGTCTCGGATGAAGGCCATCTGGCCCATGATCTCGTCCTTCAGGTTCCAGGGCAGGATCACCAGATCGTCGGGCCGGAGGTCGCGCACGCTCTCGGGACTGAGGATCGGCAGGTGGCTGCCCGGCAGGAAGCGCCCCTGTTTGGCGAGACTGGCGTCGAACACCGCGACAATATCGTCCGTGGTCGTCCCACAGAAGTTGAGGAAGGTGTTGCCCTTGGCCGCCGCGCCATAGGCCGCGACCTTGCGGCCGGCTGCTTTTTCCGCCGCCAGGAAGGCGCGGAAGCTTTCGCGCACCGCCTCGACCCTGGGCGCGAAGCCGGCGTAGGTCTCGATCCGGCCCAGGCCGGAAGCCTGTTCGTCGGCGCGGAGCGCGCCCAGGGCGTCGGTTTCCTCATGGCCGGAGCCCATGTGGCAACAGAAAAGCCGCAGGGATCCTCCGTGGGTGGCCAATCGTTCGACATCGAACGGCCTCAGGCCCCCGGCCCGCAACACCTGTTCCACGGCCAGCAGCGACAGGTAGGAATAGTGCTCGTGGTAGATGGTGTCGAACTGTACTTTCTCCAGCAGATTCAACAGGTGCGGGAACTCGAAGGTCAGCACGCCCTCGTCCTTTAGCACCTCGCGGAAGCCCGCCACGAAGTCGGCGATGTCGGGCACATGCGCCAGCACATTGTTGGCCGCCATCAGGTCGGCGCGCTGGCCGCGGGCCGCCAGGTCGCGCCCGGTCGCCGCCCCGAAGAAGGCCACCTCCGTCGGAACGCCGCGCGCGATGGCGGCCTGGGCGGTGTTGGCGGTGGGCTCGACGCCCAGCACCGGAATGTCCAGAGCCAGGAAATGCTGCAGCAGATAGCCGTCGTTGCTCGCCACCTCGACGACCAGGGATTCCGGGCCCAGGCCGAACCGTTCGGCCATGGCGGCGGCATAGCGACGGGCATGCTCCACCCAACTCGTCGAATAGGAGGAGAAATAGGCGTAGGCGTCGTCGAAGATCGCGTCGGCCGGGACCGCGTCGTCGGCCTGCACCAGGAAGCAGTTGTGGCAGACGCGGACATGCAGCGGATAGGTCTGCTCCGCGCCGGCTGCGAGTTGCTCGGCGGTGAGATAGCTGTTGGCCAGCGGCTGGCGGCCGAGGTCCAAGAAGGTGTGGACAAGCGGCGTCTGGCAGAAGCGGCAACGGGGGGCGGTCATGGGGCGGTCCCGTAGCCCGCGATCTGGGCCCGGCACAAGCTGAGCGCGTCCTCGCCCTTCGCCTGGCGGCGGTACCAGTCCATGGTCAGCGCCACAGCGGCCGGCGCATCGAGCCGGCTCTCGAAACCGAGCGTACGCCTGGCGAGGCCAGCATCGATGGCGAGCGACCTGGCTTCGATCGACCCGGGGTCTGGCTCGTGGCGCCAGGGCTGGGCGCCGAGCGCCTCGACGCCCAGCGTCGCCAGCTCCCCCACGGTGACTTCGCGGCCGCCGGGCCTGGGGCCGAAGTTCATGGCGCGCGGCGTCGCAGGATCGTTCGCCAGCGCCTGCAGATAGGTGAGATAGCCCGCCACGCAGTCCAGAACGTGCTGCCACGGCCGCGTCGCCTCGGGATGACGCAGGACCACCTGCTCCTGTCCCCGCGCCGCGCGAACGATGTCCGCCACAATGCGGTCGGGCGAGAAGTCGCCGCCGCCGATGACATTGCCGCCGCGAGCCGTGGCCAGCGGGACGCCGGCCGGCTCGAAATAGCTCCTGGCGAAGCTCTGGACGGCGATCTCGGCGGCGGCCTTGGACGCGGAATAGGGATCCTTGCCGCCAAGCGGGTCGCCCTCGGCGAAGGCCCGGCCCGTCTCGGCGTTGGCGTAGACCTTGTCCGAGGTGATCGCCAGCACCGCCTGTAGCCCGGTGCGGGCCCGAAGCGCCTGCAGCAGGTGGACCGTCCCCATCACATTGCTTGCGAAGGTCCCCACCGGATCGGCGATCGCCACGCGCACGATCGGCTGGGCGGCCATATGCAGTACGAGATCGAACGTTTTTCCGGAAAGCGCCATATCCAAAGCGAAAGGATCGCGAAGATCGGCGATCAACGACCGGACCAGGCCTTCGACGGCCGCCAGGTCGAAGAGGCTGGGATCCTGATCAGGCGCCAGCGCCAAGCCGGTGACCTCGGCGCCCAGCTGGTTGAGCCAGATCGCCGCCCAGGCGCCCTTGAACCCGGTGTGACCGGTCAGCAGGACCCGTTTGCCTTGCCAGAATCCCGGATCTAGCGCCGCCACGGGGCCTCGCCCGAAGCCCACAACGCTTCCAGATTGTTCTTGTCCCGAAGCGTGTCCATGGCCGCCCAGAACCCATCGTGCGGGTAGGCGGCGAGCTGGTCGTCGTGCGCCAGACCCTCCAGCGGTCCCTGCTCGAAACTGGTCTCGTCACCGCCGATGCGGTCCAGGACCCTGGGCTCAAGGACGAAGAAGCCGCCGTTGATCAGGCCATTGTCGCCCGGCGGCTTTTCGATGAAGCGCCGCACCAGACCGTCCTTGATCTCCAGCGCCCCATAGCGCCCGGGCGGGGCGACGGCGGTCACCGTCGCGTCCTTGCCGTGCCTCTTGTGGAACGCGGCCAGCGCGGCCAGGTCCACGTCGGCGACCCCGTCGCCATAGGTCAGGAAGAAGGGCTCGTCCTTGTCCAGATAGGGAGCCACGCGCTTCACGCGCCCGCCGGTCATGGTGGTCTCGCCGGTGTCCACCAGGGTGACGCGCCAGGGTTCGTGCTTGGTGGCGTGGTATTCGGTGACGCCCTTGGCCAGATCGACGGTCAGGTCGGCGTTGTGCAGGACGTAGTTGGCGAAATATTCCTTCACCACATAGCCCTTGTAGCCAAGGCAGACGATGAAGTCGTTGAAGCCATGGTGCGAGTAGAGCTTCATGATGTGCCAAAGGATCGGCCGCCCGCCGATTTCGATCATCGGCTTGGGCTTCAGATGGCTCTCTTCGGAAATGCGCGTGCCGAGGCCGCCCGCCAGGATCACCGTCTTCATTGGTTCAATGCCTCTCGCCCCGCCGCCCGTCTTATCGCGTTGGCCGCGCCCTATGAAGCGGCAATGGGCCTAATCGAAGGCCTTGCGGGCTCGTCTCCCGCGGGGGATGTGAAGGGAATGGCTGAGGACCGTGTCGCCTTCATCATCGCCGGCGTGCAGAAGGGCGGCACGACCGCGCTGTTCGACTACCTGGGCGAAGAACCGGGAGTGTCCCTTTCTCGGGTCAAGGAGACGCATTTCTTTGACGACGAGGCGCAGGCCTGGCCCACGCCGGACTCCGGCGCCTACCACGCCCACTTCGCGCTCTTTGACGGGCGTCCACGCGGCGAGGCGACGCCGATCTATCTCTACTGGCCGGGAAGCCTGGAGCGCATCTGCGCCTACAACCCGGCCACCCGGCTGATCGTCATGCTGCGCGATCCGGTCCAGCGGGCCTGGTCGCACTGGAAGATGGAATACGCCCGCGGCGTGGAGACCAGGGCCTTCGCCTGGTGCATCCGCGAGGGCCGCCAACGGCTGTTCGACGCCGAGCCCTGGGGATTTCACCGGGAGATCTCCTATGTCGAGCGCGGGTTCTACGGCGAGCAGATGGCGCGGGCCTTCAGCCTTTTCCCTCGGGAGCAGGTGATGGTTTCGCGGGCCGAGGACCTGCGCGCCGATCCGGCCGGCGTGCTGGCGAAGGTTCGGGCCTTCCTGGGGCTCGCGCCATCGGCCGACCCGGCCCCGCGGGAGTCCAATGTGGGCCGCCAGATGGACTATGGCTCCGACCTCACCGCCGCCGACGTGGCCCACCTGAGAAGCGTCTATGCCCGCGACCTGGAGCGGCTGGCGGACCTGACGGGCGTCCGGTTCGGTTGAGGGGACATACCGCCTCGCCGCCAAGCGCGTCGCATCATAGGATTGCGTGATGTCGTCAGACCCAGCCGATGTCGTGGCGGAGGCCCGGAAAGTCTATTGGGCGCTGCAGGACCAACAGCTCGCCGCCAGCGCGCTTGGTCAGATCGCCGAGTGGGTGGCGACCGGTGAAGCGCCCCCGGCCGAGAGGTTGCGGAAATTGGGCTTCGCCAGCGCCGGAGAGAGCGGCCCGCAGTCCGACTTCTGGTTCGTCCAGCGGGCTTTCGCCCGCAACTGGGGCTTTGCGATCCCCTGCGCGGAGATGGTCACGGCGCTTCTCCCCCTGGTTCCGCTCGTCGAAGTTGGAGCCGGGTCCGGGTACCTGACGGCGTTCCTGTGCGCCGCCGGGCTCGACGTCATCGCCACGGACGCCGCCGCAGGCGATCAAACCATCTATGGCTTTGTGGCCGGCGCCCGGCGGCCGGTCGAGCGACTCGACGGGGTTGCGGCGGTCAGCAAGTATTCCGACCGCAATGTCCTGTGCTCCTGGCCCACAAAGGGCTCGGCGTGGGCGCTCGCGGCCGCCCGCCGGCTGGCTATCGGCCGGGCGTTCATCCTGATCGGACAAGTCAACGGCGCCACCACCGGAACGCCCGGTTTGCGCCATTTTCTACGGACGCGTTTCGAGCAGATTGATGAGGTTGCGATCCCGCAGTTCCCAGGGGCTGAGGACCGTCTGATGGTCTTCCGCCGCACCCGCTGACAGGTTCCGTCCCCATGAGACTCGTCCTGATTTCCGCCCTGGCTCTCTTCGGACTGTCGCCAGCAGTGATCCCAAAGGCGCAGACCGAGTCGCCGAAGCTGATCTTGCCGCTGGCCTGCGAAATCGGCGTCAGCTGCGAGATTCAGCACTACGTAGACCGCGACCCCGGCCCCGGGGTGCTCGACTACCGCTGCGGCCACCGCACCAACGACAAGCACGACGGCATCGACTTCCGCCTCACGGACATGGCCGCCCAGCGCGCCGGCGTCGATGTGCTGGCGGCGGCGGCCGGGCGGGTGGTCGCCGTACGCGACGGGGTTCCCGACATCTCCATTCGCGCCCCCGGCGCGCCGTCTGTGGCCGGCCACGAGTGCGGCAACCGGGTGGCGATCCAGCTCGCGGACCGCTGGCTGATCGATTACTGCCATCTGGCTGAGCACAGCCTCAAGGTGAAGGTCGGCGATGCGGTGGCCGCCGGTCAGCCGCTGGCCCATGTAGGCCTCTCGGGCGACACCGAGTTTCCCCACCTGCACTTCAGCGTCCGACACGGCGACGCCGTCGTGGACCCCTTCGCCCCGGCCTCAGGCGCGGGTTGTCAGGCGCGGGATGAGCCGCTCTGGAGCCCGGCGGCGGCCGCGCAGATGCCCTACGAGGCCGGCGCCGTGCTGAACACCGGCTTCGCCGCGGCGGTGGCCGGCATGGCCGAGATTGAGGATCGCTCGGCGTCTGCGCCCACGATCGCCTCGCCGGCCATTGTCGCCTACGCCCGCTTGATCGGGATGGAGGTCGGGGATGTGATCGCGATCACCCTTGCGGGCCCCGACGGCAAGGTCCTGGCCACCGCGACCCTGTCGCCGCTCGACCACGACAAGGCGCAGATCCCGGCCGAGGTGGGGCGCAAGCGACCGCCTCAGGGCTGGGCGCACGGGGTCTATTCGGCGGAGCTGCAAGTCCGACGCGGCAAGGCCGTGGCGCTCAGCCGGCGATGGCAAATGGTCCTCTGACCGCGGATCAGCCGGGCTTGATGAACAGGCCCTGGCCGGTGGGCAGGGGCAGGATTTCCAGGCCGCGCGCGGCGAACCAGCGATTTTCGGCGTCGTATTGCACGCGCGCCGCGGCCCAGGCGTAGTCGTCAAAGACAATGATGCCGCCGGGCGAGATGCGGTCGAACAGCGCCTCCAGGGCCGCGACTTCGGCGGTGGAGTTGTTCAGGTCCATGTGCAGGAAGGCGATGCGGTCCGGCGAAGTCTCGTCCAGGATTTCCGGGACCCGGCCCTTGATCACGTCGATATTGGGAAAGGCCGCAAAGCGGTCGCGCACCTCCTCGAGGCTGAAGGTGGCGGGGTTGTAGGCCAACCTGTTGCCCTCCGCCCAGCCGGGATCGAGCTGATCGTCGGGGATGCCCGCGAAGGTGTCGTACAGATACCAGCGCTTCTCCCAGGCGGCGAACTCGAGGTACTCCGCCAGGAAGATGGTGGTGTGGCCCCGGAAGACACCGAGTTCGACGAATTCGCCCTTGATGGCGCGGGCCTGTTTGGCGGCCCATAGCACCGTCTGGAGGTTCCAGTGCCAATTGGGGATCGGCAGCAGGTGGGCATGTTTGGCGGCAAGTTCGATAAACCGATCGTCGTCCATGAACGGCAGCGTCTTGTGCCAGGTCGCCAAGCCCTCGCCGACAAAAACTTGGGAGCTCATCAGCTCCAGGCTCTCCAGCAGGCCGAACAGGGGCAGGAGGCGATGGTTGCTTGAGGTCGCCATGCCCTGGCGGATGAGCAGCGCCTCGCGCTGGTCGCGCGGCGCACGCCGCAAGGCCACCGCATAGAGGCTCGCCGCGGTCTCCAGGTCGCCGGCTCGCATCAAGCCGTCGGCCATGCTCACCAGGGTCTTCAACGACGGGTTCCTGATCGTCAGATCGCTCAAGACTTCAAACTCCTGCGAACGGCCAGGGTGGCCGGGTTAACCCATACGTGATCGGCGAGCCGCTTCCGAACCACATCTGACGGGCGTAGATTCAAGCGTCAGCCTAGCTCTCCAGGGCTGTGTCGCTTTGGCCGGGTGGCGGATCGCAAGGTCCGCCGCCCGGCCTTCGCATTTGGGGTCATGGCGCTTGGCCGCACGGCCCGGCCCTGTCCGCCAGCCGTCTCCACGATCACGCAGGATTCCGCACCGGCCGCCTGTTCGGCGTTTGGACCCGGGCCGCCGTCACCATAGGCGCAAAAGAAAAGGGCCGCCCCGAAGGGCGGCCCCAGACTTTTTCACTCCGGTCGGCGTTAGGTGCCGGTTGCGGAGAAGTTCGAGAAGCTGATGTCCGCCAGCGTCTTACCGACCAGCGTCACCGCGTCGTCAGCGTTGGTGATGTGGCTGTCAGAGTTGGTGTCCACGAACACCACTACGTCCGTACCGACCTGCACCGCGACATAGAGGCCGCCGCGGAGGCTGGCGTTGGCCTGGGTCACGGCATCGTTGAAGTCAGTGCCGGTCGCCGTCGAGAAGTTCGTGCTGGAGCCCGCAGCCATGTCAACGACGGCAGAGTTCACGAAGTGCAGCTTATCGGTCGAGGCCCAATCTCTGATCTGGTCGACGCCTTGCGCGACACCGCCGGGGCCGAGGATCGAACCGCCACTCGATACCGCGGTCGAGTCACCGAACGAGAAGGTGAACTTGTCGACACCGCCGCCGCCGCTCAAGGCATCGGTGCCCGTACCGCCGTGGATGACGTCGTCGCCGGTTCCGCCGGTGATGCTGTCGCCGCCGGCGCCGCCGTTGATACTGTCATTGCCGTCGCCACCGTCGATCGTGTCGGCGCCCGTGCCGGCTTGGATGGTGTCGGTGCCGGCGCCGCCGGTGATCGTCGAGGCGCCGGAGGACGCGACCATGTTGATCGAGTCGGTGCCGTCTCCGCCGTCGATCTTGTCACTGCCGGTGGTGATGTGGCCGCCGTCGGTGATGGTGTCGTTGCCCGCCCCACCCGTGATGGTGTTGTTGCCGGCGCTGGCGGTGGTGATGGTGACCTGGTCGTCGCCATTGCCGCCGTCGATGACGTTGTTGCCGGACGCGTCGGTGATGATGTCGTTGCCGTCGCTGCCCGACAGGGTGTCGGAGAGGGCGCCACCGATGATCGAGTCGTTACCGGCCCCGCCATCGATGTTGTAGGTCCCGCCACCCGCGGTGGCGTCGATCGTGTCGTTGCCGTCTTCACCGACGGCATGGACAACGCCAGTCGCCCCGGCGGCGAGAACGATGGAGTCATTGCCGAGGTTGCCGTCAATGAAGTCGTTGCCGGCTCCGCTGTCGGTGATGATGTCGTTGCCCTGGCCGCCGAGGACGGTGTCCACGCCCGCGGAAGCGTCGGTGATCGTGTCGTTGCCGAGGTTGCCTGTGACGAGGTTGGTCGAGGTCGTGCCACCGGCAGTCACGTTGATGCTGTCGTTGCCATCGCCACCGGTCAGAATGTCGGCGCCGCCGCCGCCGAGGATCGTGTCGTCGCCGATGCCCCCGTCGATCGTGTCATTGCCCGTGCCGCCGGTCAGGCTGTCGTCGCCGCCGACGCCGGCGATGCTGTCGTTGCCGCCGCCGCCCGAGATGACATCGTTGCCGAGGTCGCCGGAAAGGATGTCGTTACCGTTGCCGCCGGTGATGCTGTCGTCGCCTTGGCCGCCGAGCAGAGTGTTGGAGGCGCCGCCGGTGGAGAGTGCGGTGATCGTGTCGTTGCCGAGGTTGCCCTGGGCGAAGTTCACGCCGCCGCCGACGGAGATCGAGTCGTCGCCCTTACCGCCGAAGATGGTGTCGTTGCCGTCTCCCGTCGCGCCGGTCGTGTCGGCGCCGCCGGACAGGGTGTCGGTGCCGCCGTTGCCCTGCAGCACGTCGTTACCGAGCCCGCCGTTGAGGATGTCGTTGCCGCCACCGCCAAACAGGCCGTCGCCGAACGGCGTCGCGCCCTCGGTGTGACCGGCGACATTGTCGTCAACCACCAGAATGGAACCGTCCGGGAAGATCGGGTTGTGGCCGCCTTCGCCGAGGCCTTGAATACCCGTTCCGAAGGTCGCGGACGTGCCGTCGGTCAGATCGGTGAGGGTGATGCTGAGCGACGCCACGCTCAGCGGCGTCGCGGGAATCACGGTGTAGGTCACCGACATCTTGTCGCCGCTCGATGCAGCATTGCCGAAAATCAACACGTCGTTGTTCGCATTGTCGAACGTCAACGCCTGCGCAGCGGTGATGCTCTCAAAGAAATAGGTCGCCATTCGTCTCTCCAGTCTGTGTCACACGGACCCCCAGAACGCCTGACCCCCATCCCCGATGGAGCAGCCCCGGCGGTCCATTTATCCCAAGCGCCATAGCGTGGCTGCGGCGAAGGTTAAACGAGCCCGAGGCAAGAGGTATCGGAAGCCCGCCTTTTGCGCAACAGCAAAAAGGTCGTGGAATCCCTTCACTTACCCCCTGTTGCCGAGACGCTTCTATCAGTCGTGAAGCGCGTCGCGGATGGTGTCGGTAATCGGTGAGATCAGCGATCCCATGACCGTCTTCTGGCCGCTGACAATCATCACCTGAGCCGGCATCCCCGGGGTGATCTGGGTGTTCTTCTTGAGCTTGGTCAGTTCCTTCGGATCGATTCGAAGATCGGCCCGGTAGAACGCCGGACTCGCCTTGTCGCTGACGATCTTGTCCGCCGAAACCATGATCACCTTGGCGTCCATCGGGCTGTGCCAGCGCTGGTTGAGTCCGGTGAAACGCACCTTGGCGTCCATGCCCAAGTGGATCTTGTCGATGTCCTGCAAGGTGACCATCGCGCTGACGATGATCGGGGCGTTGGCCGGCACCACTTCCATCAGCGTTTCGCCGGAACCTGTAACGCCGCCGACGGTGAACTGGGTCTGATTGAATACGTAGCCGTCGACCGGCGCGCGGACGACGGTCTGGTCCAGGGTCTCCCGGGCGGCGGTGAGTCGCGGCGTGGTGTCGGCGATCTTCGCCTGGGTGTCGCGCAGGGTCTCGGCGGCCTGGCTCTGGCGGGTGTCGCGCACAGCAGCCATCTGCATGCGCGTCTCGCCCATCTGCTGATGCATCCGGGCGATATCGGACATCAACGAGCCTCTGTGGCCGTTGAGGTCGGCGATCGAGCGCTGGCGCGCCAGAATCAGCGGCTTGGGCGCGAAGCCCTTGTCGTAGAGCTCCTGGTAGCCGGCCATTTCGTCCTGGGTGAGCTTGATCTGTTCGTCGATGGACTTGACCTGGGTCTGCTGGCCCTCGATCTGACTCTGAATCTCGTCAAGCCGCTGATTGAGCACCGAAATCTGGCTCTGATAGAGTTGAGCGCGCGTGGTGAACAGGAACTGCTGGTCGCGAATCATCCCCGCGACCCGCGGGTCGGACATGCGGCCCATCAGATCGGCGGGGAATTCCGGCGCCGCCTTGCCGGTCGCCTCGGCGGTGAGCCGGGCGGCCTGGGCCTCGAGGCTGTCGAACTGGTTCTGCAGCACGTCGTTGGAAGCGCGCGCCTCGGTGTCATCGTAGAGGATCATCGGCTGGCCGGCCCGTACATGCTGGCCTTCCTGCACCAGGATCTGCCGGATCGTGCCGGTTTGCAGGTGCTTGACGGTCTTCTTGTTGGACTCGACCCGCACCTCGCCCTGGGCCGTGACCCCGGTGCTCAAGGGGGTTACCGAGGCCCAGGCGCCCAGCCCCAGGACCAGGACCGCGATGATCGCCCCGCCGGCGATCATCGGGCGGCGCATGCGCCGGCGCAGCGCCGGATCGATCGGCAGCCGCTCGTCGCCGCCGAACGTCGGGGCGACATAGGAGGAGCGGACGGGCGTGAGATCGAGTTTCATCGGCCGGCCTCGACGGCGCGCACTTCGGTGGGCTTCATCAAGCGGTTCATCACCTGGTCTCGCGGCCCGAACAGCTCGATACGGCCCTCTCTGAGCACGAGCATCTTGTCGGCGGCGCGGAAGATGGCCGGCTTGTGCGAAATGATCACCACCGTCGCGCCGTTGCTCTTCATCGCGTCGATGGCCTTCAGCAGCGCGTCCTCGCCCTCGGCGTCGAGGCTGGCGTTGGGTTCGTCGAGGACAATGAAGGCCGGACTTCCCAGCATGGTTCGCGCCAGGCCGACGCGCTGGCGCTGGCCGGCCGAGAGCGTATGGCCGCTGTCGCCAACCTCGGTCTCATAGCCCTTGGGCAGCCGAAGAATGAGCTCGTGGACCCCGGCGAGCTGCGCGGCGGTGACCACTTCCTCGTCGCTAACGTCGGTGCGGAAGCGGGCGATGTTGTCGCGGATCGACCCCGCGAACAGCTCGGTGTCCTGCGGCAGGTAACCGACATGGCGGCCGAAATCGGCCCGGTCCCAGCTGAAGACATCGGCGCCGTCGAGGCGCACCACACCGTTGTTGGGCCGCCAGATGCCGACCAGCAACCGCGCCAGCGTCGACTTGCCGGCCCCGGACGGGCCGATGATGCCCAGGGCCTCGCCAGGTTCGATGGCGAAATTAATGTTCATAAGCAATAGCTTGGGGACACCCACCGGCGCGAAATTGAGCGCCTCGACGGTGAGCCGGCCATTGGGGCGCGGCAGGGCCGTGGCCGACGCCGACGGTTCGGCCTTCGACAGCAGCAGCATCAGCCGCCCGTGCGCACGGACCATGTTGTTCAGCGGATCCCAGGAGCCGACGATCTTCTCGATCGGCTGCAGGGCGCGGCTGGCCAGGATCATATTGGCGAACAGCATGCCCTGGTGAATCTTGGCCTTCAGGATCAGGTAGGCGCCGATGGCGATGATCAGGACCTGGATGCCCTGGCGCACCGCCTTGATGATGTCGGTGTAGGTGTTGGAGATCTCCGAGGCCGTGGCGCCGCGCTCGATGGCGACGGCCCGGTGGGCGGCCCACGAGGCGCCTAGCGTCGGCAGCATGCCCATGGCGCGCACCACTTCGCCGTTGCGCAGGGCCGCGTCGGTGAAGGCGTAGCTGCGCAGCTGGCCGTCGCTGGCTTCCCGCATCACCGGGCGGATGGTCCGCTCCTGCAGCAGCGCCAGCCCGAGCAGGAGGAAGGCCGCCGCCGTGGTCAGGACGCCGACCAGGGGGCTGATGATGTAGAGCACGCCAACGAAGACCGGAATCCAGGGCACGTCGAAGAAGACCGCGGCGGCCGCGCCGGTCAGGGTCTGTCGGAACTGGTCGAGATCGCGCAGCGCCTGGGCCCGCGCACTCGTGTCGCCGCGCACCGAGGCGTCGAACAGCGCCGAGAAGACCTTCCCCGAGACCCGCTGGTCGAGCATCACCCCGTAGTTGATCAGGATCCGCGCCCGGAAATCGTCGATGGCGCTCGACACCGCGAAGCAGAACAGGGTGACCACGGTCAGCACGATCAGGGTGGGGATGTTCTGGCTCACCAGCACCCGGCCATAGACCTGGTAGGTGTACAGCGGCATGGCCAGGTAGAGCAGGTTCGAGAAGAAACTGAAGGTCGCGGCGATCGCGAACGGGTGCTTCCCGTCACTCAGGGTGCGGGTCAGCACATTGTCAGGCTGATTCGAAAGGAAGCTGAATATCTTCATGCGCGCCGAGCTATGTCGCCTGTCCGTGCCGCCAATATACTTAAGAAGGTGGCCTAAATGGGTGAACGCGAGCTGATCAAGATCGATCGCCCGTCATCTAGCCCGGAACGCCCGGAGCGCGCGGAGAGATGCTTGGCGCCCCTCTCGATGTCAATGCTGCGCCGCCCATAGCGCGCGCGACCCGTGCTAGAATCCCCGCGGTCGCGCTGAAAGTCGACGCCGCCGCCGGGAGTTGTGATGTCTAGGGTCGCCATTGTCGGCAGCTGCATAACCCGCGATCTGTGGCGGTTCCGTGGCGGGAACGGCGCAGCTTCGCCACACGACCTCCTCTACGTGTCGAGGACCAGCCTCCCGAGCCTTTTTGCCACACCTCTGGCAGGGTTCAAGCCTGCCGCGAAGCCGCCCGGCGGCCTCAAGCCACAGCCGCATCGGGCCTTGATCGCCGACCTTTCCAAGACCGCGCTCGCCAGCCTGGTGGCGTTCCGCCCGACCCACCTGATCTTCGACTTCATCGACGAGCGGTTCGATGTGCTGTCGGTCGGCGGAACCCTGGTCACCGACAGCTGGGAGCTGGAAGCCAGCGGCTACCGCCGCCAGCCGGCCCTGCGCGGCGCGCGGGCCATTCCGCGCCTCTCGGCGGCCTGCGAACGGCTGTGGCTGGAGGCGGCCGCCGAGACCGCTGCCTTCGTCCGCGCCACGCCCCTGGCCGAAGCAAAGCTCATCCTGCACTCGGCGCGCTGGGCGACACGGCGGCGCACGGCCCAGGGGCGCGAAGCGGCGATCGGCGACGTCGAGATCCTGCCGGGGCGCGGCGCAGACGTCGGCGCGCACAATGACCTGCTGGCGCGCTACGAGGCGGCGTTCGCCGGCCTAATGCCGGCCCTGTCGCGGATCGAGGCGCCGGACCAACGGCTGGCCGACGACGCCCACCAGTGGGGCCTCAGCCCCTTCCACTACACGCCCGACTACTACGCCGAGATCTGGCGCCAGCTTGCCGGACTGGGTGTCCGGGAGGCGGTCGCGGCCTGAGCCCGTCTTCCTAGGTTTGCGCGGCCTTGCGCGCCCAGTGTTCCAGCGGGGTCATGCCCTGGCCGACCAGGTCGGGGCTCTGGGCCAGGTAGGCGGCGGTGGGAAACCCGGGCCGCGCCTCGGCCACGGACCAGGCGCCGCCCGCGAGATAGTCGACCAGCGGATTAGCCTCCGGGTCGAGCGCCGCGCCGCGCGCCGCCACATGGTGGGCGGTGTCGAACCAGGGGCTGGGATCGCGCCCTTCCGCCGCCCCGCCGCCCAGATAGTGGCCGAGCGGCTCGAACCCCGCCGCGGCGATGTCCTCATACTGCTCAAGGTACCATTTCGAATCGAACAGCGGGTGCGGCGACAGCCCCTGGCGCCAGCCCTCGGTCAGATAGTGGATCAGGGGCGCAACCTCCGCGGCCCGCTGCGGCGTCTGGCGGCGATACCAGGCGGGGTCGAACAGGGGATGCGGCGAAAGGCCGGCGCGCCAGCCGGCCCGGACATAGTGCGAGACCGGATCCTCGCCCGGCGCCAGGTCGGGCCGCTGGGCCGCATAGTGGGCCAGGTCAAACAGCGGATGGGGGTCTCGGCCCTGCCACGCGCCGGCATAGACGAAATGCAGGAGAGGCGAGGCCTCTCCGAGGGCGGCGGCGTTCCGGCGGCGGTAGAAGACCGGATCGAACAGCGGATGCGGGGCTGCATCCGCCGCCATGCCCCGCGTCAGATAGTGGACCAGGGGCGAGCGCCCGAAGCCGACCGCCTCGGGCTGGCTGGCAAGATACCAGGCCTGGTCGAGCAGCGCCTTGGGCGCGGCGGCCGGATCGGTGCGGCGGCGAACGTATGCCGCTATGTCGACGAGGTCGTCTCCGCGCCACAAGCCGCTGTCGACGATCAGGCGCACCTCGCCGGAGACCCCCAGCCGGAGTAGCAGGCGCTGCCCCGTCCGACCCGGAGGGCGCGGCGGGCGGCTTGCGCGGGTGGCCCATCCAGCCAGGGCGTCGCGCCGGGCGCTGGCGATCGCCTCGGCTCGCGCCTTCAAGGCCTCACCGAGCGCCAGGGTCAGCTCGGAGCGGGTGAGGGCCTCGCGGACCTGCGCCTGGTGCGCGAGGTCATGGGCCAGCGCCAGGTCGGCGCGCAGGCCGGCCACCTTCCTCGCCACGGCGGCGGCCTTCTGCGCGACCTCGGGGGCGCGCGGCTCGGCAGGCGTCGGCATGGAGGCTTTCCGGGGCGCGGAGGTCTTGACCATGGGTGGTTGTCTCGGGTGCGGCCTTCGCTCTGTCAACAGGGGCCTGTCAAGGCGAGCGGCCCTAAAGCCCCTCGCGCTCCAGCCATTGGCTGTAGCCGCCCTCGCCGGCCACGAAGGGATCGGGGAAGGCCATCTGCAGGTCGGCGCGCTGGCGGTATAGCACCCGGTGGGCCTTCTCGATCGGCGTCCCGTCGGAATAGGCGCCATAGGCCCACCAGCGCTCCGGGATCGCGGAGTCGGCGGCCTTGGTCACCTGACGCTTGTACCAGCTCCAGACTTCATAGACCGGGAAGTTGGTCCCACCGTACTTCTTGGTCATGGCGTCGCCCGTGGGCCCGAGCTTGGTGAAGTGCCAGAAGCGCAGGGGCGCGCCGTTGACGGTGACCTGGCCGTCCTTCTGGACCGCCACCGTCCGCGTGCTGAGGTTCCAGCTGGCGACGTTGTAGCCGGGGTCGCGGACCACCTTCACCTTGTCGAACAGAGCCGGCACGTGGTCGCACCAGCGCTGGTCGACGAAGAGGCCCGCGGGCATGTCGTCGTAGCACCAGTCCAGCAGGCGGTCGTTCCACCACCTGGCGAACCGCGCACCCTCGCCGGTGGTGCGAATGGCCACGAAGCCCAGGTTGAAGATGCCGGTTCGCGAGGCCGACAGATCGTTGTCGGCAATGGATTCCGGCGTGTCGTTGGGATCGATCAGATGCGGCGTGAGCAGGATGTCGTGGTCTTCCAGCCAGGCCTCAAGGGGCGCCAGGCTGGCGAACAGGGCGGTGTCCGGATCGAGGTAGATCACCGCATCCGCCCCCGAACCGCAGGCCTGGTGGATGAAGGGCCCCTTCACCGCCGTGCAGACCTCGACCACGTCGTGCTTGAAGAGCCAGGCCTGGAAGTCGGGGATGCCCAGGTCCTGCGCCCACACCACCCGGTCGAAGGGCTCCTTGGCGGGATCGAAGCGGAAGCCGGCGGGCGGCTTGTCGGTGATCAAGGCGACCAGCTCCCACTCCGGGTGGAAGCGGCGCAGCGTCTGGAACAGCACCCGGGCGCGGTTCAGGTAGGAGAAGGTGAAGCTGGAATAGCAGAGGACCTTCACGCCGGGCCCTCCAGCAGGTCGACGGTGAGCGCGCTGAACGCCAGGTCGTAGAGCGCGGGCCTGCGGACGGCGCGGGCCAGGTCTGCGACCTCCCCGGCCTCGAAGGCCTGGGCCAGCGCGTCCTCGCTCGCGAGCACCAGCCCATGGCCGCCCGCCTCGACGAAGGCCGCCACATTGCCGCTGTCGGGGCCGGTAACGATCGCCGCGCCCGCCGCCACCGCCTCATAGGCGATGAACGAGAAGGTCTCGCGGCAGAGCGGCCAGATCAGTACGACGTCCGCCTCGTGCGTCTCGATGGCCCCCTGCATGGCGCGGGGCTTGTCGTCGGTGACCGTGACCTTGTGGAACTCCAGCCCAAGGCCCGGGACCGTCCGGCCGCCCAGGTGCAGGAAATGGTAGCGGGGATCCTCGGCGTGCCGGGCGGCCAGCTCACGGAAGATCTCCCAGCCCTTGTGGGCCGCCGGCATGCCGGCGTAGGCGATTCGCAGAGGCCGGTCGGCGGGCGTCTTGGGCGCGGGTCCGCGCTCGACGAGACGGGCATGCGGCAGGACCACCTCGCCGGCGGTGGGATAGGCCGCGGTCGCTTTCCACAGGTCCAGCGTCGGTTGCGACGGGCTGACGACGGTGAGCGAGAGCCGCTCGAACAGCCGCTCGTGCTCGGCCACATGCCGGGCGCGCCAGGGGCCGTAGACGCAGATGCCGCAGGCCTGGCTCTCCGGCGGTGGGGCGGAGCAGTCCTCCACGTCGTTGCGCAACAGGTGGAAGCCCGCGCAGAGGCTGGCGAAATCGTGCAGCCAGAAGAAACCGGCCTTGAGCCCCGCGGCGGCCGCGATGTCGGCCGTCTCGCCCGCCGCATGGCCCAGCAGGCTGTGGATCGCGAAACTGCGCTTGCCGGCCTTCACGGCGCCGGCCGCCTTGCCCAGCACGCCCACGATGGTCCTGGGCGCGAAGACGCCCACGAGCTTGCCGTTCAGCAGCAGGCCCAGGTGGCCAGCCTCGCCGCGCAGGCGCACCACCGGCCACGGTTTGGCGGGGTAGAGGTGCAGGTGGTCGCGGCCGAGCTCCGCGATCCGCGCGCCTTCCCGCTGCAGGCAGAGCTGCACCCCGCCGGTGTTGGCCGTGTAGTCGTCGTGGCTGAAGGTGACGTGCAGGTCGGCGAGCCTGGTCCTCGACCCGGCCAGGGCCTTGGTCAGAGCCGCGGCGGTCCCGAGCTTCAACCGCGCTGAAGCCCGCGCCACGGCGGCGACCTTGGCCTCCAGCGGGACCAGCCGCTTGATGATCTCGTAGCGGAAGCCGAGTTCGGTGCGACCGGTCCGGCCCTCGGCGCGTCCGGCGCTCAGGAAGTGGACGAAGGGATTGACGTCGGCCTCGGCGATATCCGGGTAACTCTCCAGATAGTCCTTCACCGAGAAGGTCGCGTTGGGGTCGCGCCCCTCGCGCCAACCGCCGGAGAGGAAGTGGTCCAGCGGATCGACGCCGCTCCTGGCCACATCCACGTTGAGGCTCAGGTAATAGGCGGGGTCGAACTCCTTGCCGGCCAGAACGCGCTCGCGGTGGCGGATGGCGGCCTCCTCGGCCACCTCGTCAGCGGCCTGGGCGCCGCCGGTCAGGGTCTCGAAACTCCAGGCCGGCTCCTCACCCCGGCGCGCGCGGCGCAGCAGATAGTCGTCGGCCAGGATGGAGCGGGCGATCTCGCGCCCCTCTCTGCGGCCTACCAGGAGATAGTGGCAGAACGGGTTCCAACCGGCCCTGATGACCTCAGGATAGGCCTCGACATAGGCCCGCGTGGAGAACCAGGGCGCAGGGTCGCGCCCCTCGCGCCAGCCGCTCAGCAGATAGTGGCGGATGGGATCGAGGCCACTGTCGGCCAGGTCCGGATTGACCGCCCGGTAGAAGCCGCCATCGACCACGGTGGAGATGACCCGGTGGACCTCGTCGCCGGCGATCCTGGCTCGGGCCGTGGAGGGGGCCATGACGGCCATGCGGCGTAAATTCCTGTGCGGGAGCGCAGGCTGTGTGCAACAGAAGACCGGAGCGATCAACCGGGTGGGGGCCTTGCGAGGCGAGCCCCTCACCCGTAGAGCCAAGGCTTCATCAGGGTTGCGACCGGACCGTCCATGACCACCGCCAAGGCCGCCACAACTCCGGCGCGGACCGCCTACCTGGTCCTGGGGATGCACCGTTCGGGCACCTCGGCGGTGACCCAGATGCTGGCGCTGGCCGGCGCGTCCCTGCCGGAAAACGTCATGGCCGGCGACGAGCACAACGCCAAGGGCTACTTCGAGCCCTGGAAGATCGCTCTGTTCAACGACGGGCGGCTGCGGGCCGGCGGGACGGCCTGGGACGACATCTTCGCCTTTCCCTTCAAGCCGCTGGCCACCAAGGCCGAGCGGGGCTGGCTGAACCGCGCCGAGGCCCTCTTCGAGGAAGAATATGGCGAGGTTCGCTATCCGCTGCTGAAGGACCCGCGCATCACCGTGCTGATGCCCTTCTGGCGCACGGTCATGACCGAGCTGGAGGTCGCCGCCCGCTGCGTGATCCCGGTGCGACATCCGCTGGCGGTGGCGGGTTCGCTGGCGCGGCGCAACGGCTTCGCGCCCGAGAAGTCGGTGCTGATCTGGACCGCCTACATGCTGGCCGCCGAGGCCTATACCCGCGACCTGCCCCGCGCCTTCGTCAGCTACGACGGCCTGCTCGCCGACTGGCGGGGCGAGGCCGCGCGCATCGAGGCCGCCCATGGCGCGCCCCTGCCCAAGCTGACCGAGGCCGCGGCCAAGGCCATCGACCGCTTCCTCACCCCGGACCTGCGCCACAACGACGCCGTCGCCGGTCTGAAGGACCTGGGCTGGGCGGGCGCGCTGGCGGGCCAGGTGCTGGCCTGGTGCGAGGCCGCCTCGACCGGCGCCGCTCCCGGTCCCGCCACGCTCG
>PLEH01000323.1 GCA_003136395.1 Phenylobacterium sp. | reverse complement strand
CGAGAAGACCACGATCGGGATGGCGTTGTCGCGCATCAGGCTGATCGAGGAGGCGTCCATAACCCGCAGATCGCGCGCCAGCACGTCCAGATAGCTCAGCCGGTCGTAGCGTTCGGCGTCCGGGTGGGTCTTCGGGTCGGCGGAATAGACGCCATCGACGCTGGTGCCCTTGAACAAGGCCTCGCAGCCCATCTCGGCGGCGCGCAGGGCGGCGCCCGTGTCGGTGGTGAAGAAGGGCGCGCCTAGGCCGGCGGCGAAGATCACCACCCTGCCCTTCTCCAGATGGCGCAGGGCCCGGCGGCGGATATAGGGCTCGCACACCGCATCCATCGGAATGGCGGACTGGACGCGGGTGTTGACGCCGATCTTCTCCAGCGCGCTCTGCAGGGCCAGCGCATTCATCACCGTGGCCAGCATGCNNNTCGCCCGAAACCTTGAGAAGCACCCGGTGATAGAGCGGTCGTGCGGAGGCGGGCTGGGCCGGTTGTGGCGACAGGGACGTCATGCGGCTGACCTAGCGCGAAACGAGTCGAAACGCACCATAGCGCCAGGGTCCGCGGGCCGCCAAGCTGGCCCATTTCCTGCGAGATTTCGCTGACCGCGCCAGATTGGGACGCCGGAATGCCCAAGATCGCCCCCAAACAGGTTTCCGAGACCGCCCGCGAATCGGCGTCGGCGGGCGCCTATCCCGCTGAAATCCGCCCGCTGATCTCGCTGCGCTTCGTCGCCCTGGCCTGGGTGGTGCTGAACCAGTTCCGCTTCCACCTCGGCCTGCACGCCGGCGACCGCAGCGGCCTGGTGTTCAAGGGCTATCTGGGAGCGTCGCTGTTCTTCGTCCTGGCCGGCTTCCTGGCCGTGCACTTGCTCGTCACCCAAGAGGCGCAAGGCCGGTTCCGTTACGGACCCTTCCTCTGGACCCGGCTGATCCGCACCTATCCGCTGCACCTGGTCATGATCGCGGTGATGGCGGTGTTGATGATCGCCGGTCGCGTGAGCGGCGCATTCTTGCCGGCCGGGGTGTTCGACTGGCGCGGCCTCGCCGCCAACCTGGCCCTGGTCCAGGCCTGGGGGACCGTGCCGACGGTGAGCTGGAACTTCCCATCCTGGCTGATCTCGGCGGAGTGGTTCGGCTATATCGCCCTGCCGGTTACCGCCTGGATCGCGCTGAAGCGCCTCAACCCCATCCTGGTCATCGCCGGCGCGATCGGCCTCTTTGCCGTGGCGTTCGAGGTTGCGGCGGCCAGGCACGTGCTGTTTACCGACATGACCGCCCAGATCGGCGCCCTGCAGACCGTTCCGGCCTTCCTGCTCGGCGCCGGGCTCTACGCCCTCGGCCGCCGATGGAGCCTGCCGCAAGGCTGGAGCGGCTTTGTCGCCGGCGTCGCCGGGGCCTGGATCGTCGCCGCGGCGCTGCTGCGGCTGAACGACCTCTTCATCTGGCCGGCCTTCGGGGCCCTGGTCTTCGGCTTGGCCGAGACCGCCAAGACCGAAAAGCCCGCCCTGACCTGGGCGCCGTTGCCCTGGCTGGGCCAGGTCGCCTATTCGATCTATCTGGTCTATCTGCCGGTCGACATCGTCTATTTCCACGGCGTCGCGCGCCTGATCGGGACCCCGACCGGCGCCCTGGCCTGGGCGGTCTGGGCCGGCGTCTTCCCGGTCATCCTGGTCGCGGGCGTCGTGGCGCATCAGCTGATCGCCAAGCCGGCCGCCGCCTGGCTCGCCCGCCACGCGCCGTTCGGCTCTTCGGTCGATCGTTCGGATCTCTTCGCCGCCCGCTTGGCCGCCGTGACCCAGCGCCCGAATTAGGTCGTCGTCAGGTTGCGCAGTTCCGGCGGCACGGCCTCATAGGCCAGCGGCGGGGTCAGACGAAGGCGCTCGCGGGCGGCGTCCAGCGGTTCGAACAAGATCTTCTCGAAGTCCTCACCCGGTAGCCAGGCCGCGTGGACGGCGCGCCGGCGCGCCTCGCTGATCGCCTTGCGGGCCTGGGATTTTGCTGGGCCGTGGGCGCGGATATAGCCGCCATGGGCCATCACCGCGCGGCCGAGATCGTGGGTCTCGTGATACGAGAAGGCGACCAGGCACATCTCGCCAAGCGCGTCGCGGCCATAGCCGGTCAGCACGTGCCAGATGTCATGCACGTCGCGCACCCGCCGGAAATACCAGGCGTAGGGATGCGATTGGTCGAGCTCCTCCGGCGGAACGCCCTTGTGGCTCTCGTCGATTAACCCGCCGGGGGAGAGGTGCTCGGTCTCCAGATAGTTGTGGTAGGCCTCGCCGACGCTGCCGGGCGGGAAACTCGACCGCCACGCATCGTCCATCAGCTTTTCCGAAAGCTCCATCCGCTGATAGGCGATCTTGCCGCCATCCGGCGTGGCCAGCAGGCGGATATAGTCCACCTTGGTGGCCTCGCCGTTCAGCGCATGCATGATGGCGAAGACCTGCGAGGTGTCTTCCTTGTTCGCCATCAGCCGCTGGAAGGCGGTGAAGGCACGGCCCCAGTCACGGGTTCGGTGCCGGGCGTGGCTGTCGGTGCGCTTGTGGGTGACGGAACGCTTACTGACAGTCGCGGTATCGGTCATGTCGC
>PLEH01000277.1 GCA_003136395.1 Phenylobacterium sp. | reverse complement strand
GCTGGACGCCAATGCGCCCAAGTCGATCAATTGGCATCCCGCCAATTCGATGGCGGCCTCCAAGGCATGGCAGGCGAAGAAGGCGGCGGCGGGCTACGCCTGCATCACCTGGTCTAAGGAATGGGGCGGGCAGGGCGGTACACCGATCCAGCAGGTTATCTTCAGCCAGGAGGAGGCGATGGGCCCGGTTCCGCCGAATCCCTTCCTGATCGGCCTGGGCATGTGTGTGCCCACCGTGATGACATTCGCTGACGAAGAAACTAAAACGCGATTTGCCGGCCCCGCCATTCGCGGCGAGGAGATCTGGTGCCAGCTGTTCTCCGAACCCTCGGGCGGGTCGGACGTCGCGGCGGCCCGGACCAAGGCGGTGCGGGCCCCTGATGGCTCGAGCGACTGGATCATCTCGGGCCAGAAGGTGTGGACGACAGGGGCGCAGTTCTCGGACTTCGGCATCGTCATCTGCCGCACCAATCCGGATGCCCCCAAGCACAAGGGCCTGACCATGTTCTGGGTCGACATGTACGCGCCCGGCGTCGAGGTGAAGCCGATCCATCAGATGGACGGCAATTCCGAGTTCAATGAGGTCTTCTTCACCGACGTGCGGGTGAAGGACAGCCAGCGGGTCGGCGCCGTCGACGACGGCTGGAAGGTCAGTCTCGTCACCCTCCTGAACGAGCGCCTGGCTGTGGGCGGGCTGCCGGCGGTCGGGTGGGCCCAGATCATGGACCTGGCGCGGAGCATCCCGGGGATGGACGGCGGCCCGGTCATCAAAGATCAGGCGCTGCGGGAACAGCTGGCCGACTGGTACGTGGCTGCTGAGGGCCTCAAGCACACCCGCAACCGGACGATGACGGCGCTGTCGCGCGGTCAGACTCCGGGGCCGGAGAGCGCAATCGGCAAAGTGATCGTGGGGCGCCTGATGCAGGACCAGGCGCACGCCTCCGTCGAATTGCTCGACCAGTATGGCGTGATCTTCGAGGCGGACGCCTCGCCGCTGAAGGGCGCCTTCCAGCGGATGACAATGTTCTCGCCAAGTCACCGGATCGCCGGCGGCACCGACGAGATCTTGAAGAACATTATCGCCGAGCGGGTGCTGGGCCTGCCGGGCGACATCCGTGTCGACAAGGATGTCGCATTTAAGGACCTGCCGGCCGGCCGTTAGGGCGCGCTACAGCCTCCGCGTTGCGAGGCGCGCCGCCGTGGCTCGCCACTCCGGATTGGGACCGTCCTCGCCCTCGCGTCCGTGTGGCAGGCCGCGACCGAGGATTTGAGCCATCAAAGGGCCGTTGCGGTCGATGACATCCTGAGCGACCGCGTCGTTGTTGGTGAACGGTTTCATGAACATCCGGCAGAAGTTTGTGTGGAAGGTCACCCGCGAGCCCGCGGCGTTGCGCCCGCAGTTGCCGTGCCAAGTCGCGCCATTCCAGATCGCGACCGAGCCCGCCGGGCAATCGAGCGACACGGCGTCCTCCTCTCCTTCACCCGGGAAGGGCGCGCGCGCGAAATGGTGGCTGCCGGGCACTACACGGCTCGCGCCGCTGTCGCCCGTCACGTCCTCGGTAAACCACACCGAGGTTGCTGTGAGGGCCCAGGAAGGGAAGGGATCGGGCACGTAGGCGTTGTCAGAGTGGATCGGAAGGGCCGGCGCGCCCTGCTCGACGAGGGCGGCGGTGGAGGCGTTCATCAGGTAGCCGTCGCCCAGCAGGTAGGCCATCAGCGCATTCAGCTTGGGGTTCATCAGCGCCTGCTCGAAGACCCGGCCTTTGCTGATACAGTTCATGATGTTGTCGGTGAAGACGCCGCGCCGGTCGCCGAAGGTCCCGTCCCGGCGACGCTGTTCGGTGATCTCGACGATCGCCTCGCGAAGTTCTTGGAAGAAGGAGAGCGGCGCCGCGTCCTTGACGATCGTGTAGCCGTGCATGTCCAACTCGGCGACGTTGGCGGTCAGGTCCAGCGCCTTGATCTGGTCCGACAACTCCTGCCGGAAGCCATCGCGGACCGAGAGATAGTTCGCGCGCCGCTCATCGATATTGCCGACGGCGGAACGGTTCAGCGTAAGCGGCTTGTGGGCGACAGACATGTTCGCAGGCTCCCTGAATGGCCCGCGTCCAATACCGCGTTTTGCTTGTCATTGACAACTGCCTATTACCGGCAATAAGTGACCGCAAGGCTTGGGGGAGGTTGGGGCGCGTGGCGGAAAAGTTCGAGTTTGCGTCGGAGCCCTGGCTGAGGCTGGCCGGACAGATTCTGGAGCTCGCGACGGCGCGGGCCGGCGCCGCCATCGCGGGCGAGCGGCTGTGCGTGGCCGAGGTGTTCACGGATCCTCCGGCGCACATTGCCGATCCTGGGACCCGTCAGGTCGCCTGGTCCTTTCGGATCGACGACGGGCGGGCCACGACGCGGCGTGGCGCCGCCGCCGACGCGGACTATGCGGTCCGCGCCGACTACCAGGCAACCTTGCCGGGGGCCCGCGCGATCCTGGGCGTAACGCCTGAAGCCATCGCGGCGCGTAACGCCGCGCGGCGTGAAGCAATCGCCTCCGGCCGCATCCAGGCGACCGGAAGTCTCGACAACGTCTCGCCGGCGATGCGCCAGGTGCTGCTCGAACTGCACAACCGGCTGGCCGAGGCCACCGCCTGAACCCGTTCCGGGACTGACCACTTGCTTAGCGGAAACGCCAAATGACCTTCCAGACACTGCTCTACGAGTCTCCCGCGCCACATGTCGCGCGGATCGTGCTGAACCGTCCAGACAGCCGCAACGCCCAGGACACGCGCCTGCTCTACGAACTGAACGACGCCTTCGACCGCGCGGCCCAGGACAATGAAGTCAAGGTAATCATCCTGGCTGCGAACGGTCCCCACTTCTCATCCGGCCACGACCTGCGTGAGGGCCCCGAGGGCCGCGATATGAGCCAGTACCGCACGGTCGGCACTTGGTGCGGTTTCGAATGCGCAGGCGCCGAGCGACTGATGTCGCGAGAGAAGGAGATCTACATCGGCTTCTCCGAACGGTGGCGGAACATTCCGAAGCCGACGATCGCCCAGGTGCAAGGCAAGTGCATTTCAGGCGGCCTGATGCTGGTCTGGCCGTGCGACCTGATCGTGGCGTCCGAAGACGCCGCCTTCATGGACAACACCCTGCTTTTGGGCGTTTGCGGCGCGGAATTCTTCAATCACCCGTGGGAGGTTGGCGTCCGCAAGGCGAAAGAGATGCTGTTCACCGCAGACTGGCTGAGCGCCCAGGACGCGCACCGCCTGGGCATGGTCAACCACGTGGTTCCCCCCGATCAATTGGCCGACTTCACGCTGGCTCTGGCCAGCCGGATCGCCGAGAAGTCGCTGTTCACGCTGAAACTTACAAAGGAGGCGGTGAACACCGCCCAGGACGTGCAGGGCCGCGTCAGCGCCATGCAAACCTCGTTCGCCCTCCACCAGCTCAGCCACAGCCACAATTACCAGGTCCACGGCCAGGCGATCGACCCGGCCGGCGTGTCGCCGAGCGTGGCGCGCCACCGCGCCCAACCGCAGGGAACCTGAGATGGACCCCATCCCCATGGGCGCCATTCCTGCCTTCTATGCCGGTCGCCTCGGGCCAGACCGAGTGGCGGTGAAACATGGCGACGAGGCGGTGAGCTGGGCCGAGCTCGACCGCCGCTCGACCCGACGGGCCTGGGCCTTGAAAGCCGCGGGCGTCGTCAAGGATGACCTGGTGACCATCGCCCTGCCGAACGGAGCCGCTTTTTACGAGATCACCTTTGGACTCTGGAAGCTTGGCGCGACACCGCATGTAGTGTCCTGGCGCCTGCCCCCGCTCGAACTCACCGCGATCCTGGAGGTGGCGAGACCGAGGTTATTGGTGGCCTCCGATCCCCAACTGGTCGCCGCGTTCGGCGGGCTCGATCCCGCCTTAACCCTGCAGAGCGCGCGAGAAGACGTGCTGCCTGAGGCGGTTGCCAGCTATTGGAAAGCGATGTCGTCCGGCGGCTCGACCGGCCGGCCCAAGATCATTGTCGATCACCTGCCCGGGTGCATTGACCCGGATCTGCCAGTCATCCGGATTCCGCAGGAAAAGTGCCTGCTCAACCCGGGTCCGCTCTACCACAACGCACCGTTCTCCCAGACGCACCGCGCCCTGTTCCGCGGCAACACCGTCGTCGGGATGGCGAAATTCGAGCCCGAGGAGACCCTGCGCCTGATCGAACAGAACCGTGTGGCATGGATCAACATGGTCCCCACCATGATGCTGCGGATCTGGCGACTGCCCGAGGCGGTCCGCGCCAGCTACGACCTCTCCTCACTCGAAAGCGTCTGGCATATGGCCGCGCCCATGCCGGCGTGGCTCAAGGAGGCCTGGATCGACTGGCTCGGTCCGGAGCGGATCTGGGAACTCTACGGCGGAACCGAGGGGCAAGGCGCCACAGTTATCTCGGGAACAGAGTGGCTCGAGCATCGCGGTTCGGTGGGCAAGCCGGTGAACAGCGAAATGAGAATTCTCGACGAGAATGGACAGACCCTGCCGAACGGCGAAATCGGCGAGATCTTCATCCGTCCGCTGGCCGGGCCGGGCACGACCTATCATTACCTGGGCGCCGAGGCGCGCAAAGCAGGCGAGGGGTTCGAGTCGATCGGCGACTTCGGCTGGATGGACGCCGACGGCTACCTCTACCTGGCCGACCGGCGCACCGACCTGATCCTCAGCGGCGGCGCCAACATCTATCCGGCCGAAGTCGAGGCCGCGCTGATGGAGCATCCCGGCGTCGAGGTGGCGGTTGCGATTGGCCTTCCGCACGAGGACCTGGGCTCGGCGGTCCACGCCATCGTCAAGCCGCATTCCGATCACGCCGCAACTCTGGACGAGGCGACATTGCGCGCCTTCGTGGGCGAGCGGCTCAGCCGCTACAAGACGCCGCGCAGCTACGAGTTCACCGACCAGCCGCTGCGCGACGACTCCGGAAAGGTCCGCCGCACGCAGCTGCGCGACGAGCGTGCGACGCTGGTCCATCCGGCCAAGGTTTCCTGATGACGGCCGCTGCATGAAGAGCGTTCGCGTGTTCGGCCAGAAGGGCGTCGCGGTGGACAAGTTGCCGGACCCGCAGCCGCATGGCGACTTCGTGGTGGTCAAGGTGATGGCCAGCGCGATCTCCGGCACCGAGCGCCGCTACTACGACGGCAGCACCCCGGACCCCTGGGCCGGCGCGCGCGAGAACGGCGGCCACGAAGCAGCCGGTGTCGTCTGGAAGGTGGCCCGGCCTGGTCCGGTGAGAGAAGGTGACCGCGTGGCGTTGTTCGGCGCCTATCGGCACTGTGGCCGCTGCCGCGCCTGCCTCTCGGGCCGTTGGCTGTTCTGCCAGGACGAAAGCGCCCCGCCTCAGGCCGCCGGCTATCACGCCCAGTACGTGACCATTCGCAGCGACTTCTGCCTGCCGTTGCCGGACGAGGTGAGCTTCGAGGCTGGCGCGTTGCTGGCGGCGCCCTTCGGCGCGGCGTTCCGCAGCCTCGGCCGGACAGAACTGACAGCGCTCGACAGGGTGCTGGTGATGGGCCAGGGCCCGCTCGGCCTGGCCGTGACCTTGCTCTGCCGGTTCCTAGGCGCCCAGGTGATTGCCGCGGACACAAACGACTACCGTCTGGCCTGCGCGCGGGCCTGCGACGCGACCGCCACGGTCAATCCAAGCGCTGGCGCATTCATGGACGCGATCGCGGGGTTCACCCGTGGCGCAGGCGTGGAGGTCGCGATCGATTGCACGGGCTCAGCCGACGGCCGCCTGGCCTGCCTCGAGGCGGTCGGCCGCGGCGGGCGAGTGGGGCTCCTGGGCATTGCCGAGGGCCTGCAACTCGACGCCGCACAGGCAGGCCAGCTTTTCGCCAAGGAAATCGCGCTGAGCGCCAGCTGGTATGTCGATCCGGCGCAGGTGTTGACCGTCGCGGACCTGGTTGTGCGCGGCCTGGAGCCCGCCAGGATCATCACCCACCGCTTTCCGATTGAGGCGGCGGCGCAGGCCTTCGCCACCGGCTTTGGGGGCGAGGCGGGCAAGGTGGTCATCCTGCCCTGGGGCGCATGACTGCCGGTTGACTTCGTGGGCGCGCCAGAGATTATGCCTAAAAAGCGCGATTGCCAGTAGATGGCATTAAAGGCGCCGTTCCGGGAGGAAGATTTGGCAGCCGCGGTGTCGTCGCCGGCCGAAGGATTCGTCAGTGAACTGAGACGAGGTTGGCGGCCGGCGCTGGGGGCGACCCTGGCGATGGGCGTCGGAACGAGCCTTTTCCTGCTGACCAGCGGCCTGTTCATGAAGCCGCTCGGCGCGGAGTTCCACTGGACCAGGGGCCAGATCGGCGCCGCCGCCTTCGCCTCGGTGCTGGGGGCTGTGGCGATCCCCGTCGCCGGGTGGCTCTCCGACCGCTTCGGTCCGCGTCGTGTAGGCGCCTTCGGCATGGTGGTGCTGGCCAGCGTGTTCATCGGCCTTTCGACCATGAAGGGCGACATCCTGGTGTTCTACGGCTGGCGGATCTGCGTCGATGTGCTGGGCGCGGCCGCTACGGCCATTGTACTTACACGGCCCCTGGCCCAAGCGTTCGACCGCCACCGCGGCGCCGCCCTTGGCCTGGGCCTGGCGACCGCCGCGCTCATGGTCATGCTGATCATGCCTGCGACCCAAGCCGTGATCGCCGCTCGAGGCTGGCGCGCTGGCTACCTATTCCTGGCGGCGCTGCCGGCAGTGATCGGGCTCGGGGCCCTCTTGCTAATCCTGCCGCCGATGCCTGAGAAGACGATCGCCTCGCCGCCCCACAGCCCGTCGGGGGTTCCGTTGTCCGCCGCCCTGCGGGACCGTCGATTCTGGCTGATGTTCCTGGCCATGCTGACCGCCAACATGTGTTTTGGCGGCCTGCTCGGGCATCTGCCGGCCCTTCTCGGAGACCGGGGCATGAGCCCGCTCACCATCGGCCTGGTCATGTCCGGCCTGACGGGCGCGGCCATGTTTGGACGACTGACCGAGGGGTTCCTGATGGATCGATTGTGGGCGCCGGCGGTGGCTTGCGTCACCCTCCTGGCGCCGGTTGCCGGCCTGTTGCTGTTGCTTGAGCCTACGGCCAGCGTGCCAAGAGCCATGGCGGCGGTGCTGCTGATCGGCTTCGCCCAGGGCGGGGAGGCGAGTCAGCTCTCGTTCTTCACCGCCCGCTACTTCGGCTTCAGGGCATATGGTGCGATCTACGGCGCCTTGGCGATCGGCATCAGCCTGTCGTTGGCCACCGGCGGGACGATGTTCGGCTTCGTCTTCGACAGGACCGGGACCTATGACGTTGCGATCCTGGTCGCCGCCGCCGGCCTGGGGGTTGCGGCCCTTTCCATGCTGGCGACCGGTCTGACGCCGAGGACGGCGCGCCGGACTGGCTTTGACGCCGCCGATGCGGAGCCGGTGTCATGACCGGCGACGACCTGACCAACAGATCGTTTGAGACCCTGCGCGTAACGCGCGCCGGTCCCCTCGTCGAGGTGACCCTGCATCGTCCGGACGCTCGCAATGCGCTGAACGCGACGCTGATGCGTGAACTCACCGAGTTCGCCCGGATGGTCCGCCGTCGGGCCGATGTGCTGGCAGTGATCCTGGCCGGCGGCGAGGCCTATTTCTCAGCTGGGGCGGACCTGCGAGCGATCGAGGAGCGCATTACCGCGCCCACCGTGCTCGCGACCCGTGAGGCGATCATGGCTGGCCCCGACCTGTGCCATGCCTGGGAGGAGATTGAGGCGATCACCCTCGCGGCGATCGAGGGCTATTGCCTAGGCGGCGCCTGCGCCCTGGCGCTTGCCTGCGACTTCCGCCTTATGGGCGACGGTGCCTACCTGCGCCTGCCTGAGGTTCCGCTTGGCATCAACATGAGCTGGAACAGCGTCCCCAGGGTGACCACCCTGGCGGGGCCATCGCGCGCAAAGCGCTTTGTGATCTTCGGCGAGCCGGCCGATGCCGCCACCTGTCTCGCCTGGGGGCTTGCCGATGAGGTCGTGGCCACCGGCCAGGCCCTGGCGGTCGCCCGGCAATGGGCAGAGAAGGTCTGCGCGCTGCCGCCGCTGCCGGTGCGCATGACCAAGGAGGCGGTGAACGCCCAGGCCAACCTGAACCACCATGCGACCAGCTTCATGGACCGCGACCAATACCTGGTGACCACCCGGACCGAGGATTTCCGCGAGGGCCGGCTGGCCTTCTTCGAGAAACGCAAGCCGGCGTTCCGCGGCGACTGAGGCTCAGGTCAGATCACGTCGCTGAGCTGCACCTCGCCGCGATAGTGGCGACGCTGATTTCGCGCGAAGATCGCCTGCGGCATGTACTTCATCCCAAGTTCCCGAACCACGATCTTCAGGGGCGAACGGTCGAAGAGCGTGGCCCGCATGCGCCGCGCATTGGCCTGGTACCCGGCGGCGAAGGGCAGGATGCGAGCCTCGTAGTCCTGCAGTGCGGCAGTGTCGTCATCATGGGCCTTCAGGCACCTGGCGAGACAGTAGGCGCCGACGGCGGCGAGGGCCGCGCCATTGCCAGCGAAGAAGGTGGGGCAGTAGCCGGCGTCACCCACCAGCACCACGCGGCCGGCCACAGCGCACTGGGCTGGCACCTGGCGAATGCGGTCGTGGAAGACGTCGTCGCCCGGCTTCAGGGCGTCGAGCACCCGACGAACGGGGGCGGCCCAACCGACGAAGGTGCGCTTGAAATAGGTGGCCCAGCTCTCGGGCAAGTCGTCGCCCGGGATCGGGCCGTAGCTGTCGTCCTGGTAGACGACCACGGCCATGGTCCCGGGGTCGACCGGGAACAGGGCGACCAGCCGCCCTGGGCCCCAATACGAGGTGACGTCGCTCACCGGCTGGCCATGCTCGACCTTGATGGTCATGCCGATGTAGACGCCCCCGAAATCCAGGGTCTCGACCCCTGGCATGGCGAGCCGGCGAACCTCGGAATTGGCCCCGTCGGCGCCGACCAGTAGGTCCGCCTGCAGAACCTGGCCGTCGCTCAACGTGACGGAGACCTGTTTAGGCGTCTGCCGGATCTCAACCGGGCGCAGGCCAAGCCGCAGGTCGATCGCCTTGGGCAGGTTCTCGCTGAGCGCCTCGTGCAGCCGGCCACGCTGGGTGGTCGTGTTGCCGCCCACGGCCTTGGCGTGGTCCGCGTAGTAGGTGGTCCGGAGCGGCCGGCCCCGCATCGTCTGGCTGCGGTTGACCAGATAGTTACGCCCGGTCGCCTCCACCCGTTCGCGCAGACCCAACAGGTCCATCACCTGAAAGCCGACGCCACGGAAGCCGATGGAGTGGCCCTGTGCCGAGAAGTCCTGTGCGCGCTCGACGACACTCACCTTGTGTCCGTCGCGCTCAAGGAAGCGTGCGAGGGCGAGGCCTGCGATACCCGCACCGACGATGACGACCGATCTCTTCTTCATGGGAACCCCCCGCGGCGCCACAAAACGATAGCAATAAGCAAAAGCCTTTGACAGGCATTTTCGGACATGGGCACGCTCGGAACCTGACGACGCGGGAGAAGGCCTCGATCATGCGACATGTCAGGGCCAACGGCGTGGAGATCGCCTGCGAGATCACCGGGTCGGGCCCGCCGATCGTGCTCTGTCATGGCGGTGAGGCGGACCATCGCAACTTCTTCAACTTCGCTCCCCTGCTGTCCGAGCACTTCACGGTGGTCGCCTACGACCAGCGCGACACCGGCGAGACGCGAAACGGAGCGGAGCCCTATTCAGTCGCCGACCTTGGACGCGATGTCGGCGAGCTGATCCATGCGCTCGGCTACGGGCGGGCGCATGTGTTCGGGACGTCGTTCGGGGGGCTGATCGCCCAACAGGCGGCCATTCACTGTCCCGATCAGGTCGACCATCTCATCCTGAGCGTCACCTGGTGCGGCCCCGAACCGCAGGTCAGCGACGAATTCTATCGGTTCGCGCTGTCGGAGAAGACGCCCGAGCAGGCCCGCGAGTATCGGGGCATGTTCTTCAGCGAGGCGTTTGCGCGGGCCCATCCCGACGAGGTGGAAATCCGCATGCAGCGCGTGATGTTCAGCCGGTCCCCGGAACAGCGCGCCCGGCGCGGCGGAGTCTCACTGGGCTACGACGCCAGCGCCCAGCTTCCCGGACTGCGCAACCCGACTCTGGTGCTGCAGGGTGGCGACGATCGCATCGTGCTGCCCGACTGCCCGCGCAAGATCGCCCGGTTGATCCCGGGCGCCGAGCTCGTCGTGCTGGACGGCCTCGGGCACGCCAACACCATCGAAGCGCCTGAACAGGTCGCCGTCGCCATATTCCGTTTTCTCGATCGCGCCTGAGGTCCCCCGATGAAGCTCGATCTGGAAGATATGACGATCGGCTCCGCGGGCTTCAACTTCGTACGCACCCTGTCTGTCGCTGCGACCGGCGGGGCAGACTTCGCCGAGTGCCTGATCGCCGCGCGGCGAATCCGGGAGGGCGACGATGAGAGCTGGGTGCGCGAATGGGCGGCCCTCGCCGGTCGGGTCCAGCAGGCGGCCGAGGCGGCGACCCGTTCGGGCGACATCCCGGCTTCCCGCGGCGCCTTCCTGCGCGCCAGCAACTACTTTCGCACGGCAATGTTCTCCCTGCCGCCGGCGGATCCGCGCCTGGGCGAATATCTGACCCTCAGCCGGGAGCAGTTCCACAGGGCGGCCCAGCTGTCTTCGCCGCCGATCGAGATCCTAGAGATCCCCTTCGGCGAGGCCCGCTTGCCGGCCTATTTCCTGGGCCCCGGCGGGGCTCGTCGGCCGACCCTGATCGTCGTCAACGGCGGGGACTCCACCAATGAGGAGATGGCCCATTGGGTCGGCTTTTCAGCGGTCGCGCGGGGTTGGAACTGCCTAGTCTTCGAGGGGCCCGGGCAATGGAGCGCGCTGCAGCTCAATCCCGGCCTGCGCCTGCGCGCCGACTACGAAGCACCTGTCGCCGCGGTGATCGAGGTGCTCCTGCAGCGCGGCGATGTCGATCCGCAGCACCTGGCGATCATCGGCTATTCGCTGGGCGCCCAGCTGGCGGCGCGCGCCGCCGCTCTCGACCCACGGATCAGCGCCTGCATTTGCGATGGCTTGGTCACCGACGTGAACGCTGCTTGGCAAGCCACTTGGCCGCCTGTCCTGAGAAAGGCGCCGCCGGCCGTCTTCGACCTTGTGTTCTCGCTGTTCGAGCGCATCAGCCCGCCGCTGCGCACCTTCACCAACCACTTCCGTTTCAGCATGGGCGTCACCAAACCTCATGAGGTGTTCGACGGCTGGCGTCCGTTCAGCATCGAGGGCCTGGCGCCCAGGACGCGATGCCCGATGCTGCTGCTGTTCGGTGAGGACGAGTTCGCCCAGAGCGACCAGACCGTGGCGGTGGGCGTACTGCAATATGTCAGCGAGCTCACCTGCCCCGTGGCCATCCACGAGTTCGGCTATGACGCCGGCTGGGCGGCCAGCCACTGTCAGGTGGGGGCGCTGGCCGGGGCGCAGAGCGTGATCTTCGACTGGCTCGACAAGACGCTAGACGAGGGCCTGGACTGCATGTGGCGGGGACAGCCCCACGACTGGGCGTTGATGGACAAGTACTATCGCAGCCCCGTCTTCACCCGGCTCAAGGCATCGGTCCGGATGGTGCAGGCCTAAAGGAAAATCGGGCCTGCGATCCCGATCGCCTCGCACTCGCCAATCAGCTCACGGCAAGGGCGGCCTCGGCTATCTAGCCTTATGCGAAATGGGGGGAGGGCGGGTCAGCTTTGCGCCAAAGACAGACGTTGGCTTTCGGCCCGAAAGCGGACCCTCCCAGAGTCCGCTATGGGGGGAAAGCGGACGTTTGGTCCGCAGCGTAAAACAGCCTGCCTCTGCGTCCCCAAGCCTCTGGGCAGGCCGCTTTCGCTTTCGACGGCCGGGTTAGGCCTTCGTGTCCAAAGTGACGCCGACGCCCGCTGGCGTAGCAGCCTTAATGTCTGGTGCGCCGTTGTCGGAATCGCCATCCTTGTCCTTGACCGGCGCGGCCGGTGATGGCGCGGGCGGCGGTGTTCGGTTGATAGCCGAGCTACTTACTGAAGAAACGCTCATTGGGATTCTCCCATCGCCACTAATCGGGGCAGGCACATTACCTCACCCATAGCTTAACGGCGCGTTCGTGGGGGCCCGAAGCACTGCGCCTGGGAGCAGCCCACAATGGTCGACGAAGGTGGTTGTCCGACCTTAGTCATCACCCGACAGCAACCGTCTGACTGAGTGGGCCGCCAGGGCCGTCGCGTTGATCGCGGGTCGAACTGGAAGGGCCGCGGGACGGTCAAGGGGGGTCACTAGTTTTCTGACGACTAGGTTTTCGATGAAACTCAGGTGACGCGGGCTACCTGCCAGATGGAAGACGAAGACCGGCGCCGTGGTGGCGAGGGCCTCGGAGATCATTGAGACACTGTCGCTGGTGACGACCAGATTGTCAGACATCGCCAGGATCGCGAGATAGGGGTTGGCCGGCTTGGTCATGTGACGCGGCTACGGTGCGTCGGTTAGCGAGCTCTGAACTTTGGGCTGACAAAGCCCAATGGGGAGATGGTGGACCTCGTCTCAGATCAACCAAGGATCTTGCGAGGGCTCTGGGGGGACACTCGCAGGTGGCATACGCCGGCGCGCGCCCCGGCAGCAATCCTGTCAGCTGCGATCGACGTTTCTTGAAGGTTGGATTTAGACATGCCTCAATCCCAAGATTACGTAACAAACGTAACTCACTTGAGGCATTCGTTTCGGCAGGACAGTGCCTTTGGCTTTGGAGATTCCCAAACCGGACATCGTGCTTATTCCGGAAGTAGCGGTTCACCCACAGCCTCCATCTTTCGGAGCACGTTCGGTCGCGTCTCGAACTGGTGGAACCGGCCTTTTACGTCGCGCACGCCTTCGCCTTCGAAGGCGTCGAGGTAGTCGGCGTCATTGGTGCGCAGGAAGTTGTCGATGGCCCGCCAATGGGCGCTGACCTCCGTCCCCTCATCGTTGGCAAGTGAAACACTGGTCCGCTTGCCGTCAGATGCGACCCAGTACGGTTGCGGTCGGGTATCGAAGATCAGCCAGCTCTTGCCTTGCCGCCGCGAGGTCGTGTGCAGCAGGCGATGCCGGCGAAGGCTCTCGACGCTCACGCCCTCTGCCTTGGCGGCGGCGGCCTGGCTGTGCCCCCGGCGCATCTTGGCCAAGGCGCGCTCCAGTGACGCTTTCTGGTCGATGGGTCGTGGGCTCGGTTTTGGAAGATCGATCGCCCTGGCGTGGCCGCGAGCGGCGGACCGGCTCTTCCCTGCGCTTAGCCCGCGCTCCACGCGCTTTTGATATTCGAGTTTGAAGTCTCGTTTGCGGAAGGTCCGCCGCTTCTTTCGTCCGTTGATGGCAGTGCCTGTTGACCGGGCCATGATCTGGCTCCCTCGTTGCTGAGGGGCGCGACCATCTGGCGCGCGAATCATCGGGAATCGGCCTTTGACGGGGACCTCTAGATCGGACGATGTCCCGCTTGGCTGGGTGACGGATGAAGCGTTCCGCGCGGAGCTCGTGGCGATCGGCTGCACCGTGCCCCTGGATCGGATTGCGAAGTGGCGGGGGGCGGGCTTAGTCCCCCACCCGGTTCAGCCAGCGACCTACAGCCCGGACGGCAGAGTGGCCGGCAGTGCTGTGTGGCACCCGCCATTCGCCGCACGCCAAGCTCTGGCGGCCCAACGTCTGCTCGAAGAAAGGAGCCTTTACGACTTCGCCGGCGCGGTTCTTTGGCTGGCGGGCGCGACCGTCGATGAGAAGTATTGGCGGCCGAGGCTTGATCGAGCCGGCGCAATGGTCGTGAAGGTGCGGCGTGGTGTGCGGCTGCTCATTCGCGAAAAGCCGGACGATGAAGACACCGTCGGCGGGCGCATCAAAACCCCACTCGGCGACCTGAACGGCGTTTTTACCAAGATGGCGAGGCGCATCCCGGACCATCAAATCCCGACGGCCATTGATCTCGTTCTAAGCGTCGCCTGCGGACAATTCGAAAGCTTCATTGTCCGCGATCCAGATGAAGGGGATTTGTCCGAAGAGGAGCTCGCCGAAAACGCAATGGATTTGCCGGCCGCGCAAACGGATCACATCGCCGGACACCGATTGAATTTGCGTGGCGTCGGCAGGATGTTCGCCGAAATTGCGACTGCAATTGACGCCTATTCGCTCGACGATTTCTCGGACGAGGAAATCGCGCAGGCCCGCAGTGACGTCAGAAATGGCTTTCAATTGGCGGTCTGTTTCCATTCCGCGATGTCATGGATTTACGGTCCGCAGGCATTTGGATTGCGATTGGCGTCATGGATGGGGCGCAATGCGCCGCTCGACGTCATCTTCGTTTGGGTCGTTCTTTTCGCCCGATTGCGACGTCGATCGGACCAATTCCTCTCAAGCTCGCAAATTTCGGAATTGGCACAGAGCGCCGGGAAATCCTGGCTCATTGCGACCTATTTCCGCGACCTCCAATCAAACCCGAATTTTGCAAAAAGAATTCCGCCGAAGCGATTGAAAAAGGCTTTTGAGGATTCTCATGAATTGGAGAATTTGATAAATGAATTAAAGGGTTGCGAATTTCCAATGCCCGAATTCAGGCCATGGGACCAATGGAAGCAATTGTCGGGGAAGACGATGCCGCCTGGGCTGCTCGCAATGAGCATTGGAGCGCCCAATCAGGTCAGCCTCGACGTTATTCCCCAAGACGCGAGCGACGCTCTGATCCCCTAATTCTATGTGGTCACGGCGTGTCGCTGAAAGTGGACAAAGGCACGCTGCTCATCCGCGATGGCTTCACCCATTGGCCGCAAGAACGGGTCGAGCATCGGCTATTCAAAGGCGCTCGCAATCTGCCGCCACGCATCGTCATGCTGGACGGCAGCGGATCGCTTTCCTTCGACGTGATCTCCTGGCTATCGACGCAGAATATCGCGCTGGTCCGCCTGACATACCAAGGCGAGGTGGAAACCGTGATTGGCGGCGGCGGCTATGCGGCCGACCCGCACAAGGTCCAATGGCAGATTGAGACGCGCAATGATCCGGAGCGCCGGATGGCGTTCTGCTGCGATCTCATTGCGGAGAAGATCAATAGCACCCTGAAGACCCTCAATGAGGTCATTCCGGATAGCGTTCAAGCACCTGTGGTCGATCCTGCGAAAAGAGCATTTCTCTGGCGGTGACCTGAGTTGCGAGATTTGTGGCGTAGTTGAAGAAGCGGCGAGGCTGATCCATGCCCACGAGGTCTATTCATTCGGAGACCTGACCAAAGTTCGGCTAGAGCGAATTTTGTTCATCTGCACGCGGTGCCATGATGCGATCCATTTCGAGCGAACCCGCTACCGCTGCCAGCCGCCATATATCCAGACTTTGACCGAGCATTATTGCTGGGAGAACGGTGATCTTTCCAAAGAGGAATTCGAGGCAGACTTTCGGGCAGCAATCAAACTATCGATCGCAATTCGAAATTCATACTTCCGAGCAAAATCCCATCCCACCTTAGATTTCGGTCCCTACCAAGGTCGGGTTGACGAAATACTGGCCCGTCGGGCGTACCAAAACAGCGAGGAAGCGCTCGCGGAGGGAACTTGGCGTAAACTTGGGTTAGATCGGAAGCGGCTGCGTTGATGACGCAGCAAGATGCACGTGAGTCTCTACAATCTCCGCGGACTGCACACAGACCTAGGCTACATCAGCCCAGCCGACGCTGAGCGAAGAGCGGCTCAACCCCGTCCATTTTTTCGGGGGGGAAGATCACTAGTGCGCCAATTGCCAGGGCTAGAAGCTCAGCCTACCCAGCAGCCTGACCAGATCGGACTGGCGGGAGGTCCCGGTCTTGGCGAACAAGCGCCGCAGGTGGATGCGCACGGTGTGCAGAGTCGTGGCCTGCACCACAGCGGCGCTCTCCAGGGAATGGCCAGCCATCAAGAGCACCGCCAGCTCGTCCTCGCGCGGCGTCAGTCCGAAGGCCTCGCGCCAGATCGGGTTTGTCGGCCCTAATGCCGCGCCCGGATCGACGATTGTGACGATGGCGGTGGGCTCCGGCGGGCCGAGGACCGGCATCGGCCGACGCAGCGGGAAGGCTGTCACCACGAACGGTGGCTTGCCGCCCCGCCGGCGCACCCGCGCCGCGCCGGAGTGGGGCGCCACGCGCCTGGCGGCGCGGGACAGGGCGACCTGCAGTTGGTCGTCGTCCTCAGTGTCATCGGCGCGCAGGCGGTCGCCGTGGATGTCCAGGCCATCACCCGAGGCCAGGAGCGCACGCAGGGCCGGCGTCATGCGCGTGACGCGGCTGCCTGCATCCAGCATCAGGACCGGTTCGGCCACCGCGTCAGCGACGCCCAACCAGTAGCTCTCAAGCAATTTTTCGCGATGGATGAACCCCAATTCCATCGCACGGGTGATCTGGGGGAGGATGGCGGCGAGCTTCCTCTGCTCCGCCTCCGGCGTCGGCCCGTCGGCGACGGCGCGGTGC
>PLEH01000119.1 GCA_003136395.1 Phenylobacterium sp. | reverse complement strand
ACGCGATCTCGCTGATGCTGGCCTTGGCGCGCCAGATCCCGGAAGCCGACAGCTCCACGCGCGCCGGCAAATGGGAAAAGAACAAATTCATGGGCGTGGAGATCTTCAGCAAGACGCTCGGCGTCATCGGCTGCGGCAATATCGGCTCGATCGTCGCCGACCGCGCGCTCGGCCTGCGCATGAAGGTGATCGCGTTCGATCCGTTTGTGCCGCAGGAGCGCGCCAGGGACATCGGCGTCGAGAAGGTCGAGCTCGACGAGTTGCTGGCCCGCGCCGACATCATCACCCTGCACACCCCGCTCACCGAAAAGACCAAGAACATCCTGTCGGCGGAAAACCTGGCCAAGACCAGGAAGGGCGTGATGATCGTCAACTGCGCCCGCGGCGGGCTGGTGGATGAAGCCGCGTTGCGCGCCGGGCTCGAGAGCGGCCACATCGGCGGCGCGGGCTTCGACGTCTTCGGGACCGAGCCGGCACGCGAAAACGTGCTGTTCGGCGCGCCCAACTTCGTCGCCACCCCGCACCTGGGCGCCTCCACCAACGAGGCCCAGGAGAACGTCGCCCTGCAGGTCGCCGAACAGATCAGCGACTACCTGCTGACCGGCGCGGTCACCAATGCGCTGAACAGCCCCTCGGTCACCGCCGAGGAGGCGCCGCGGCTCAAGCCCTTCATCGCGCTGGCCGAAAAACTCGGCCTGATGGCCGGCCAGATGGTCGACTTCGGGATCAAGGCCATCGACATCGCCTACGAGGGCGAGGTGGCCAAGCTGAACGCCAAGCCGCTCACCGCCGCGGCGCTGGCCGGTGTCATGCGCCCGATGCTGGCCGAGGTGAACATGGTCTCCGCCCCGGCGGTGGCCAAGGAGCGCGGCATCGTCGTCTCGGAGAGCCGCCAGGAGGACTCGCCCATCTACGAGAGCCTGATCCGCATCACCGTCACCACCGAGAAAGGCAAGCGCTCCTTCGCCGGCTCGGTGCTCGCCGGCACGCCGCGGGTGATCGAGGTCAAGGGCATGGACCTCGACGCCCCGTTCATGCCGACCATGCTCTACGTCAACAACCTCGATAAGCCCGGCTTCATCGGCGCCCTGGGCGCGCTCCTGGGCGAGGCCGGCGTCAACATCGCCACCTTCAACTTAGGGAGGGTCTCCGCCGGCGACGACGCCATCGCGCTGGTGGGCGTCGACCAGCCGCCCAGCGAAGCCCTCCTCACCAAGATCCAGGCCCTGCCGCACGTGAAGGAAGCTCGGGCGCTCAGGTTCTGACTTCCTTTCCCGCGCGGCGGGAGAGGGGGACCATCCGCCAAAGAGCGGATGGTGGAGAGGAAGGGCGGCGCGCACAGCGCGTGAGGCCCTCCCTATCCACCAATGGCTCTCCGCTTCGCTCGGCCATCGGTCCCCCTTTCCCACAAGTGGGAAAGGAAGGGCGCCAGCGGTAGGTCCGGCCCGCCCGGACCCACCGTGGCATTGATCTCATGGCGGCCAATCTGCCCTGGGGTCCCGGCTTCTGGAGCCTGCCCTCGGGCCGACCTTCGGTCGGTCGTTAGTTCCCGAGGCTGGGTTCCTTGGGCTCGGGGACCGCGAGGTCGCGCTCCCACCCCTCGTTCTCGAGCACCAGGACCTCGAACGCGACGGCGTCCGCGTTGGCGTCGAGGTCCGGCACGGCCTGGTAGCTCGAGGGCCAGCAGCGGAAGATCTCGTAGGCCTTCACGACCTGGCCGGCCTCGTTCAGCAACTCCAGCCGCACGTCCTTGCGGAAGTCGGCCAGGGAGACCTCTCCGGCGGGATGGCTGCAGACCTTGTTGGCCCAGGCCTCGAAGGCCGGATCGTGGGTGAGGCCGCGCTCGAGGGTGATGGCCTCATACTTCGTGCGCCCCGGCGATTTGTGCGACGTCGACGGATCGCCGCCCTCGCGATGCTCCACCACCTCCGTCGTGCGCTTGAGCGCGCTGACCTTGGAGACGCCAGCCACCACCTGGCCGTCCCAGTGCAGCCGGAACTTGAAGTTCTTGTAGGGATCGACGCGGTGAGGATTGACGGAGAACTCGGCCATGATCGGCGCCCTCGACAAGGGGGCGATGAGGCCTTCAGCCTGGCCGAGAGTCAACAATCAAGGGTTGCGCATCCGGCAAGGCCCGCCGCCCCCAACCCCCGCTCAGCGCCCCGAAGATCAAGAGTCCGTCGCTGTCGTTGAGCGCCGTCCGGCCCGCCGCCGGCCCGGCATGGCGGAACGTCAGGCTAGACCCTGACCGCCTTCAGCGAGCACCTTGGAAAGCTCTTCCTCAAACAGGGCGACGAGATTGCGGGGCCCCGCCAGCGGAACCTCTCCCAACATGTCGTCGATCACTTTGCGGGTTGATGGCGCGGTGATTGCGGCCTGCAGCGCCCAGATCGCCCGGTAGACGGGCTGCGACAGCCATTGGATTTTCATGGACCGAACGGCGCTTTCATACGAGGCGAGGTCCATCAGTCCGGCCTCGTAGTGCTGGAAGCCGAGCACTACCTTGCCGACCTCCTCAAGGGCGAGTGTGGCGAGAACGAAAGCCGAGGCGTAGCGGCCATTCTCAGCGAGCAAGTCGGCATCGGCCAGCAAGCGCTTGGCGTTGCGAATGATGGGGGGCGTGCTGGTGAGTAGGTCACGCATGGCCATATGCTCGCGACCGCCCGCCTCAAGTGAGGGGGCAGTGAGGGTGTGACTCGAACCCGCGGTGGGCTTACACCCGCGCGAGTTCTTCAAGACTACAACCTTAGACCACTCGGTCACGTCCCAGCCTATTTTCAAGGCCGCCGCTCGCCGGCTGAATGTCGTCTTCCGGAGGCCGAGCGAACGTCCCCTCATGGCGCATAGCGGTCGCTTGAGGGGCTGGAGCGATGTCCGCTCCCCACCCGCCGAGGACATCGGAAAGGTCCGGTCAGCGCCTCGCAGCCAACAGGCTAGGCCAGGGCTCACCCGCGCTCCCCACGAAAAACCTTGACTCCCAGCTCGACCAATGTTCTCCTTTTGTTCCATGGCGGATGCAACAGCCAAACGCGAACGGGCGGAGCAGATGCTGGGGGAGCTCGCGGAGCTTTCCCTGATGCTGGCGCGCGACCTGGCGGTGCAGGCCCGCGCGGCGGAGGACACTGAGGAGAAGGTGGCGCTGACGACCGCCTTCCAGAAGATGGCGCGGACCACGCGTCTCACCCTGGCGCTGGATTTCAAGCTGGACCGCGAGGCTGCCCGCGATGCGGCGGCCGCGGCCAGGGCGGCTGAGGCGGCGGCGGCCGACGCGCGCTTACGCGAGAGCGACCTCATGGAGGCCGCCGAGGCGGCGTACAGCCACTTGACCGACCCCTCGCCCGAAGAGACCCAGAAGCGGCGCGTGAAGGGCGTGCTCAACCGCCTGCTGTGGAACGAATCCGAGGGCGACCAGGAAGAATACGAGGTCCTGCTCGAAGACCTCGACGCGCGCCTCTACGAGGCCGAGGGCGCGCCCGGCTTCGCCGACATGCCGATCGAGGTCCTGGCCCGGAAGCTGGCCGCCGACATGCGCCTTTCCGGTGAACTGGTGGTCACCACCGCCGAGCGCATCGTCCCCGCCAACACCCCAACGCCACCGCTGGCCGACACGGGTTAGACCCTGCTCCGCTCATCCCCGCGCAGGCGGGGATCCAAGCTGAGTCGAATCCGAACCCACGACATTCCCACATCCACCGCCCAATGGATCCCCGCCTGCGCGGGGACGAGCGGAGGTGTGGGCGCGCGTGCCGAGGTCCGTGGGGCCTACCCCCCGCTCAGGGCCCCGAAGATCAACAGCTCGTCGCCGTCGGCCAGGGCGGCGGCGATGCTGCGGGTCTCGGCCTGGCCGATGAACAGCCGCATGTGCTTGCGCACCCGGTCCTGCTCGTCGATCACCCGGAACTTCAGCCCCGGAAACCGGGCGTCGAGGTCGTCGAGCACCGCGCCCACGCTCGCGCCCTCGGCCTCCACCCGGCTGGCCCCGTCGGTGTAGGCGATCAGCTGCGAGGGGATCAGGACGCGGATCATGGGAGCGGGGCGGCGACGACCGAATAGATCTCCGGCAGATGCGCGGCGATCTGGCGCCAGCTCCCGCCTTCGTCGCCGCTCATCCACAGCT
>PLEH01000026.1:6865-30608 GCA_003136395.1 Phenylobacterium sp. | reverse complement strand
TGCGGCCTTGCGGCGGCGGATCAAGCAGGGCTTTCAGGCTGTCGAACTTGGCGCTGTCGGCCGAGGCCAGGCGGGCGCCCGGGAGTGTCACGCCGGCCGCGCTGGCGTGCAGGGTGGTGACCTCGCCCGAGGCGCGCATCACGGTGAGCGTCTTGCCCGCCGCGACCGGCACGCGCATGCCCGCGTCCAGCGCCATGCCGCGCTTCACAGCGGGGTCGGTCGAGTTGACGACGATGTAATCGCTGGCGTTGGCCGCTCCGGCGATGCCGGCCGCCAGTAAGACGCCAATAAGGATGGAACGCATGCGGAAACCTCTCATGCAACCACCGCGCGAAGACGGTGCGGCTTGTTCTCTTCAAGTACCATAAAGGTACGTGTGACGGTACCGTTTGGCCTCAATGCAAAGTTAAGACCGATCGTCGCGGCGACGATTATCGGCTCGACAGCCTCACCAGACCGTACTTGGCGAGCCAGACGAGGCCGCGCTCGATAAACGGCCGCTCCGCGGGCGCGAAACGGGCCAGGAGCGCGCTGACCGCGGCGGGGTGGTCGTGTGACAGCATCCCGATGAGGGTTTCCGTCTGCGACAGGGTCGGCAGCAGGACTTCGGCCCCGCGCACCGAGGGCGCGGCCATGATCGCGGCCAGCTCTGCCGGCGCGTGGGCGCGGGTCAGCTGGACGGTGTCACTGTGGGTCAGCGCCCTGGTGGGATAGGCCGCGAACATCCGGAAAGGGTCGAGGCCCCACGGATTGTCGCCGCCGCTCCGCGGCGGCTGTGGCGGCGCGGCCTGGCGGCGCCGCGCCAGCTCGGTCCACAGGCGCTGGTACTGCGGTATGATCACCCGCCAGTCGAAAACCTCCCGGGCCCTCGCGCGGGCGGCCGCGCCCATCCGTCCACGAAGCTCCGGGTCGCGGAAAAGCGCGGCCAGCGCCTCCGCGGCCTGTTCGACGTCCACCGCCGTGAACTGCGACTGGGCGGTGAAATAGCCCGCGTACCCGCCGATCCCATGGGCGTAGCGAAAGGCCAGGTCCGCGCCCAGGCCCGGCCGGGGCGTCGTCGTGCGGATGGCAAAGCCGTCCGTCCCATGGCGCACGCTGGAGCGGTAGCCGTCCCAGTCGGAGACCACCGACGGCAGGCCCGCCGCCATGGCCTCGGGCACGGTCAGGCCGAAGCTCTCCTGCACATTGTCCGACAACGAGAGGAAGACGTCCGCCGCCGACCAGATCGGACCGTGGGCGTCGGGCTCGGCCTCGCCCACAAAGCGCAGGTGGACGTCCGGGCAGAAGGCGGCGGCGGCTTCGCGGAACGCCCGATCCTCCTCCGGCGTCTTGTCCCCGCCGAACAGGATCCAGTAGACCGGCTGGCCCGTCCGCCGCGCGGCCTGCTGCAGGGCCAGGCCCATGGGCGCGGGGTTCATCTTGGTGGCGACGCTGAAGCGGCCGAAGTACAAGGCCGCCACAGCCTCGGCCGGCACGTCCAGAACCTCGCGCCACTTCTTGCGGGCGTCAGGATCGAAGGTGAAGTCGTCGGCGCGCACGCCCAGGGGGATGGTCACCAGCTGGGCCGGCGGAATGCGGGTCACCCCGAAGCGCTGGTGCAGGTGATCGGCCACCGCAGCCAGCTGCGTCTCCACCGCATTCTGCACGGCCGGCGAGGTGCAGACCAGCGCGTCCCACGGCTCGATCGGCGCGATCAGCAGGCCCGCGATCTCGCCCATGATGTAGGTCTCGGCGATCGTGTGGGTGACGCCGGTCAGCGAATAGCTGGTCGCGCCGGCGGTGCGCCGCGCCCAGGCCTCGCTCTGCAGCTCGGGCGTTGGGATATGCACCGCGCCCGGGGCGGCCAGTCCCGCGCGATCGCCGGCCGCGATCCAGGTCACTGGCGCGGGCGGCGGCCCCAGCCGCTCGAGCAGGGGATCGAGGTCGGCGCGCGGCCGGTCGAGGACGTTCCACAGATAGAACCGCTCGACGTCGGCGTGATTCAGGAAGCCTCTGAGGAAGCCCTCGCCCGCCGAGTGGCGTCCCAAGGGCCGGGCCAGCGCCGCGTCATAGGGCTCGCGATCGAGGTGGATCGCGGCGTTGGCGGGCCTTGCGGCGGCGGGGGGGCGCGCAGCGATGCCAGTCTGTCCGCTAGTTCCTGGCGACCGCCGTGGCGGCGCCGGCGGTCGGCATGGCGCGCGCGCCATCGCCCACGATCGTGAAGGGCGCCCAGAAGTAAGGGTGCGACCAGTCGCTGCTCTGCTGCAGGGAGACCTGGGCCCGCTGCAGGGCCTCGGCCTCGCTGGGCGCCGAGGCGGAGAACAGCCCGGTCATCAGGCGGACCGTGGCGGCCGAGTCCACCGACCAGTGCGAGACCACTAGCGAGCGGCCCCCGGCGTAGATCACCGCGCGCGTAAGGCCGCCCAGCGCCTCGCCGCCGCCCTGCAGGCCGGTCAGGTCGGTGGCTTCGGAGCCCGCGCCGCCGGTGTCGCAGGCCGAGAGGACCACGAGGTCGGCATCGAGCTTCAGGTCGAGGATCTCGCTGGCGTCCAGGAGGCCGTCGCTATCGGGGCCCGCGCCGACCGAGGTCACCAGGGCCGGCTCCGGCAGGCAGGCCGAGGGCTGCGGCAGAAGGCCGTGGGTGGCGAAGTAGAGCACCTTGAAATCGCCGAGGTCAGTGCGTGACTTCACCGCGTCATCGGTGAAGACCTTGCCGATCATCAGGTCCTGGTTGGTCCCCTTGAAGCTCGCGCCCACCTTTCGGACTTCATCGGCGGTATCGGGCAGTTCCGGAAGCCGTAGCAGCGCCTGGCGGGTGCCTTCGCAGATGTTGGCGCCATTGCCGCCGGCGATCGCCCCCGAGCGCTTGAGGACCGAGGCGTAGGCGCGCGGTTCGGCCTTGGCGCTCGCCGGGTCGGCGAAGGCCAGGAAGGCCTGCTTGGCCCGCGACGGGCTGAAGGCCCGCGACTGCAGGAAGCTCGGCGCCGAAAGCACCAGCGATGAATCCAGGCGCGCGCCCAGCCAGGCGACCTTGCGATAGTCAGGCTCCTTGCCGGCCGCCAGGCCCGCCAGCAGCGGGGCCGGGTCCTCGGTCACCAGCGTGGCGACCGGCAGAGAGATCAGCGCCCCGTCCGGCTCATAGATCAGGTGTCTGGCGGCGGCGAGCTCGGTCCGCACCGGGCCGAACAGCTGCTGGAAGAGGGCGTAGGACCTGGCGACGTCGAAGGCTGGCAGGCCATCTTCCGCCTCGAAGGGTGAGCGGATCGCGCGGACCGCGGAGGCTGCCTGCTCCCGCGACAGGTCGATCCGATAGGGCTTGGCGCCGGTCTGGGAGACCACGATGCCGTAGCCACGGCCGCCGAGCAGCACGAGCTTGAGGTAGACCTCGTCCTTGCGCAGCGCCTTCTGCAGGTCGGGCAGGGCGGCGGTGGCGGCGACCAGCTGGGCGTATCGCGGATTGGCCGCCAAGAGCTGGGCTTCCAGGGTGTCGGACTGCTGCTGCAGGGTCTTGAGTTGCAGGTCGAGGGTGGTCTTGGCCTCGCCGGCATAGGTGTTGGTCGCCTGGGCGTTGGCGACCCGGGCCTCGGCGGCGCGCAGCTCGCGCTTGGTGTCGTCCAGCGCCCGCACCAGGCCGGTGATCGCGCCGTCCCCCGAGGCCACGCGGGCGGCGAGCTTGGAAACGGTCTGGGCGGTGGAATTGGAGACCACGCTCTCGGCGGCGGAGAAGAACCGGCCGCGGTAGTCATCGGCCTTGGCCGGGTCGCTGGCGATCTTGGCCAGCAGCAGGTCGAAGTAGGGGGCCGCGTCGTCGGCCGAGGCGCCCAGGGAACCGCGCTGGCTCTGGAACAGCGCAAAGGCGCGGCCGAAGCTCGCCAGCGCCGCGTCGTCGCGGCCGGCGAGCATCTGGGCGTGGCCGAGCTGTAGCAGCAGGCCGCCCTCGGTGGAGGTGCCGGCGTGCCGGGCGCGCAGAATCTGGATCGAGATCGCCAGGCGGTCGGCGGCCTGGCCGGGCTGGCCCGAGGCCATGTCGAGGTCGGCAAGGTCGGCCTCCACGCGGCTGCGGAGCCAAACGTTCAGCGCGCCATTCGCTTCGCCGGCGGTGAGCAGGCGGCTGGCCTGGCCCAGCGCCTCGCGGGCGGCGGCCACATCGCCCTGGGCCTGCAGGGATGAACCGATCACCTCCCAGGCCTGGGCGTCCTGCACCAGAAGCTGGTCGGAGACTGAGATGGGGCTGGCCCCCATCAGGTCCTGGCCGCCGGAGCGGCTGTTCAGCGCGTGCGCCAGGTCCGGGCCGATGGCCACCTCGCCCCCGGCGCTCGCCATGAGGGTCGGACCCTTGGCCGTTATGGCGCGGGCGGCGCGAACCTGGGCGCGGGCCTGAAGAGCCTGACGGCCGGCGGCGGCGGCTTCGGCGAACTTCCCCTGGTTGCGCAGATGCAGGGCCCGGTAGCCCAGGGCCTGGGCCGCCAGCACCGGATCGTTCGCCCGGTCGACCTGAGCTTGCGCGTCGGCGAACCAGCGGTCGGCCTCGGCGAAGCGGCCGTTGTTGGACACGTTCAGCGCCAGGTTCAGCATCGCCTCGCCCTGTTCGCGCGGCGGGGCGTTGCGGGCTTGCGCGTCGGCGGCGAGCGCCTGGAAATCGGTCTCCGCCTGGTCGAAGCGCCACTCGTTGTTCTGCACATAGGCGCGCGCGCGCAGCCGGCCCGGGTCGGCTGCGGCGGCGGCCTGCGCCTTGGCCAGACCGCCCGAGGCGCCTCCGAAGTCGGCGGCGATCTCAGCGCTGGCGGCGGAGACCTGGACGTCGGAGATCTTGGGCGGCTTGGCGGCGCCGGCGACCACTCTCAAACCGGTCTCCAGGACGTCGGCGATCTGGCTGGCGCCCTCGGCCGCGAAGGTGGCCTGACCCTTCTTGGCGCCATAGCTCAGGTAGCTGGCCTTGCTGTTGGTGGCGTGACAGGCGCTGCGCGAAACCGCACCCAGGCCGGTCAGGGTCTCGGATTTCGGCAAGGCGCAGCTGGCCCGCGCGGCGAGCGCCTGGGTCCAGGCGGCCTCGGCGGCGCCATTGGGCAGGACGTAGAGCCGGCCCAGGCTCACATCCCAGCCGCGGCAGTGGATGTTCCACCCCCGGCGGCCGGCGGCCTGCACCACGGGATCGTCGTAGTCGCGCACGGCTTCGCAGACCGCGCCGCTGGCGGCGCTGCGGCCGAGCGGGATCAGGTCGGCGCGCGTCTGGGCGTGAGCGCCCTGCGCCCACCCCAGAAGCATCGCTGCGCCGCTGAGGACGGCCGGAAGACGCCGGCCGGTCATGGCTTGGCCCCCTGCGCCGGGGTCGGCGTCGGCGCGTGCTTGCGCCAGATCTCCTCGCTGCCGGCCCCGGTGACGACAGGGTCGGTGAGCAGTTCGTCGGTCTCGACAGGAGCGACTGACAGCACGGAAGGCCCGCTGTTGCGCTCGTTGGCGTTGCGGGACCCGGCCTTGCCGCCGCTTGAGCCGCCGCTGCTGCCTTCGCCGCTTGAGCCGTCGCCATTATCCGAACCGGCGCCAAGGTCGCTGCCGAGGGCCGCGCCGGTCGAGCTGCTCAGGACCGGGGTGTTCTGCTGCAGATTGGCGGTCACCGTGCCGACGGCCGCGCACTGGCTGGTGCCGATGCCGCAGCTGTTGAACCGGTAGACCGCACCCACCGGCATGGCGGCCGGGTTTCCCGCCGGGTCAACGATTGCGAAGGCCACGCCGCTGCCCGCCGGGAAGCTGGTCACCACCACCCCCGACTGGCTGATGAACGAGCCGTAGAGATCCACCAGCTGCGGCGGATCGATCAGCAGGTCCGGCTGGCCATTGCCCGCGGTGAGGAACAGGCCCACCGACTGCGCGACGGTCGGGGCGGTATTCTGTGACACCACCTTGCCGCTGGCGGAGAGCTCCAGCTTTGCAGCCGCGACCAGCACGCGGTTCCGCTCCGCGCCGGTGGCGGCCACGCCCGTGGGCTTGTTGCGCCCGATCTCAATGTCGGCGTCGGCGGCGGCCTGGATCAGACCGATGAAGCGCTGGGTGCCAATGATGATGTCCTGGGTCGCGAACAACCGCACTTCATCGAAGGCGTGGACGTCGGTGTAGGCGCCGCCGCTGAAGGTCGCCGAGCCCAGCGTGCCGCTCACCAGGATCGAAGTCGGCTGCCAGGCGGTGTTGGCGTTGTCCCCGATATGGATGACGCCGCCGGACGCCGCGGGCGCCACGACGCCCTGGACGAGGGCGTTGTGCCCGCCGCCCACCAGGAAGTTCACCTGCGGGGTCGACTGCGGAGAGACGTCGAGCGCCAGCACGGTCAGATCGCCCCGCGGCGTTCCCTGCGTCGGGCCCGCGTAGAGGTTGACCTGGCCGGTCGCGTGGATACGGCCGAACTCGGCGTTGTCGAGCCAAAGGCCCGACGCGGGAGCGCCGTCAGCTGACGATCCGCCGACGCGCAGGTCGCCCGTGGCGGACTCCACCTGCACATTGGCCGCGGTGAGTGTCCCGCCAAGCGTCAGGTCCTTGGCGACGATGTCCACCGCACCCGCGGCGGTCACGCCATTCAGGGTGGCGACACCCCCGACGCTGAGTGTGAAATTTCGGCCTGCGGCGAGGTCCGATGCGGCGGTGAAGTCGCCGGGCGAGGTGATCGCAACGTCGCGGCCGATGGGCGCCAGCTGCTGGCCGAGCGACAGCGTGGCGGTCTGGACGATAAGGTCGCGGCCGGCCTTGAAACTGGTGAGCTTCACCCCGCCGTTCAGCGCCTTCAGCGTCAGGTCCTGGCCCGCGTTGACCGCGCCGGCGGTCACCCCGCCGTTCAGCGCCTTCAGCGTCAGGTCCTGGCCCGCGTTGAGCGCGCCGGCGGTCACCGAGGTTCCGGTCAGGGTGATGGAGCCGGATGAAGCGGTGATGTCGGCCAGCTGCAGGGCGCCCGCCGCCCCAATCGTGATGTTACGCGTGGCCACCAAATTGCGGGTGCTGGAGAAGTCGCCGGCCGTGCCCGTCAGGGTGATGTCCCGGCCCGCCGTGACGGCGTCGAACACCACGGTCGGCGCTCTCAGGGTAGCGTCGCGCCCGGCGCCGACCGACAGGGTCCCCGGAAGCGCGGTCGGCAGGTCGACAATGGCGTCCTGGCTGGCCTGCACACTCACCTTGGCAGCGCCGGAGACCGACCCGGTTCCAAGTCCCAGGAGCGCGTCGCCGCCGGCGGCTTGTACCGACACCATATGGCCGGCGCCGGTGATGACGGCGTTGGTCAGGGACGCGGTCCCGCCGCTCGCCTGAATGACGATGTCGCCCCCCGCCGTCGCGGTCGCTACGGTCGCCGATCCGCCTGAAACCTGGACATCACCGGCGCTGGTCGCCGAGGTGATGCTCACCGACCCGCCCTGGACGAGAACCTGCTGGGCCTTGATCGTTCCGATGGTCAGGCTCCCCGCCTGTACCTTGGCCGTGCCGCCGGCGGTCACGGTGTCGAACGTGGCCGAGCCCATGTTGACCGTGGCGTCCCGCCCGGCGGAGAGGGTGATGGTCCCGCCCGAGCCGCCGCCAATCAGGACATCGGTGGCGGCCTTGACCGCCAGGGGCTGGGCTCCGGTGAGCACGAGGCTGTCGATCTGAATCGCCCCGCTCGAGGTCAGCGAGCCGCCGCCGCCAACCGACACGCTGGCGGCCTTGAGGTCGCCGGCCCCGGTATTCAGCACCATCGCCTGTCCGGCGCCCAGGTTATTGGCCTGCAGCGCCACGCTGTCGGTCATCAGGTCGCGGCCGGCCTGGGCGGAGCCCAGGGCGATGGTGTTGGTGGCCAGGAGACCGATGTCGCGGCCGGCCGCCAGTTGCGATGTCTGCGTCGAGTCCGTGGCGCTGTGGAGCAGCCCGCCGGGCGTGAGAAGCGGCGAACCGGCGCCCGGAGCCAGCGCCTCGCAAGAGCACCCGTTGCCGTTGACGTTGCCGCTGACGAAGCCGTTGCCACTCCCGTTGGGCGGCGGCGGCCGCGCGAAGGGCTGGCCGAACACCTGACCGTTGGTCTTTAGCTGGATGTCTCTCGAGGCCGAGGCCAGGTGCAGGTAGATGTCGGTGGCGGTCCCACCCTGGTTCGGGCCGATCGCCTTGCCGGCGATGCCGCCGCCGCCAGACAGGATGATGTCCCCGCCGTCCGCCGTGGCGGCCTGGGCCGTGATCATGCCCTGCAGATTGATCACCGCGCTGGAGGCGTCGGCGCGGCTCACCATGGCCACGAAGACGGAATTGGCCGTGGTGCTGTTCTGCAGATCCAGGCCGATCGCCGAGCCGCTGCCCGCCTCGCTGTCCGGGATAAGGAAGTCGACCAGGTCGAAATCGCCAGGCGCGCCTTGGGCCAGGCGCAGCTGATAGCCGGTGGTCGCGCCGTAAAGCACGTTGGAGCCGTTCTGGCCCGTCACCGTGGCTCCGGCCTCGGTGACGATGGTGGGGGCGATGAGGGCCACGAGGCCACCGTGCCCGTTGATCGACGAGCCCGCCTGCATGCCGATCGGCGTGCCGTCGACCACCTCCGCACCGGAGAAGTTGAACATCAGATTGTTGGGATCGAGAAAGCCGGCGAGATCCGGCGAGGCGGCGCTGACCAGGATGCCGCCGGCGTCGATCTTCGCGCCCGCGCCGAAGATCATCCCGTTGGGCGCGGCGAACCAGATGTTGCCGCCGTAGGCGCCGTTCACCCGGCCCTCGACGACGCCTGCGATTGTCGTGGGGGAGGTGTCCTGGATGCGGTTGAGCACGATCCAGTTGCGCGCGTCGAAGGCGTACTTCACCGCGTTGCCGGCGGCGAGGTTGTAGCTCGCCCAGTCGATCACCGTGCGCGGTGCGTGCAGGGTGACGTCGATCTCGCTCTCGCTGGTGACGATGTTCGGCAGGACGCCGCCGGTGTTGACCTGCGGTGATGCGTCGGCGAGGACGGGCAGACCGGGGGGAGCGATCGGCGTCGCGGCGCCGGCCGGCAAGGCGAAGGCGGCGAACCCGACCAGGGCGCCGCAAAGGGCGGTGCGGGCCAGCAGGTCGCGGCGCGGGCGGCGGAGCGCGGCGCGATGCCGAACGATCGAGGGTGTGCCACGCTGGCTCAAATTCGCCTCTCCCACATCACAGGAAGCTCGCCGTCAGATTGATAAGCAAGCGCGGCGCCGGGCGCACGCCGTCGGCTGAAACATTATCGATGGGCCTTGCGTAGGTGATCTCCAGATTTGCGCGGTTGGCCAGACGCAGGAGGACCCCTGCGCCGAAGGACCGCAGGGTGCGGTTGGGCGTCAGGCCGGATTGCTCGGCGCTGTTGTTATGTACGGACCCGACGTCGAAGAAGACGTAAGGCGCCGCCAACACCTTCGGATGGAGCTGGATGGCGCTGTAGCGCAGATCGAAGGAGGCGCTGAGTCCGCTGTCGCCGAGCACAGCGGCCGGATCGTAGCCGCGGCCGGTGCTGAGATTGCCGAGCGAGATCTGCTCATAGGGCATCAACGGCTTGGAGGCGTACTGCGCCTGCATCCGCAGGCTGGCGCTGATGGGACCCGCGACGCGCGTTTCCACGGACCCGTTGCCGCGCACCAGCCAGGCGTCGGGCGTGGCCAAGCTGCGGGTGAGCAGTTTCGAACCCGCGTCGCTGGCGCCGAGGCCGGAGATCCCCTTTCGCACGGTGAGCCCGCCGCTGATCAGGAACGTGCGGTCGAAGGCGTAGGTCCGAAGGTCGCCGTCGGTCCGCAGGTAGGCCACCCGGAGACGGTCCTGGGTCAGCGGACCGCTGGCTCCGCCGGCGTCGGTCTCCTGATTGATGAAGTCGAAACCGCCGGCCACATTGAGGTTCAGCCGCCGGCGGCGGATCAGTGGATAGGCCGCCTCGGCCTCCGCCACCACCGAGGTGCTCTTGAGGTTCAGGGGCTTGAGCACATCGCCCGGCCGGCTTTCTCCATAGACCGCGGAGAACCGGCCGATCCAGCCGTCGCCGCCGATCCGGGCGGCCTCCAGGAGCTGCACCACCCACTGCTCGTTGGAGTCCAGGGTGTGGAAGGCCACCAGCGCGGTGTCTTCGCCCAGCGGCGTGAAGCTGCGAGCGTCGGCGCGAACCAGGCCACCCCAGCGGCCGACGGCCTTTGACCCCAGGTTCTGAGCGTTGCCGACCACGGTAAAGTCGACCCGGGTCACTGAAACATCGATATCGACGGCGCCGCGCTCGGGACTGGCGGATGGCTTGATCGCGGCCCGCACCCGCACGCCCGGGATGTCGGACGCCAGCAGGATGTAGCGCTGGGCCTTGCGCATATCGAACGGCTTCATGCCGCGCAGTTTCTCGACGTAGCGCTCGATGGCCGCCTGGGCCGGGCCGATATCGCCGCGCACGCGGACATTGACCACGTGGGCCTCGATGACGTCGAGGATCAGGGCCCCGCCGGCGATCCGCTGCTCGGGGATCTCCACGCGGGCCAGGATGCCGTGGTCAAAGAGGGCCGCGGCCGCGCGGTCGCGGATCTCGCAGATCACGCCCACTTTCTGCGGCTTGCCGATGAAATCGCGGTAAGCGCTGGCGAAGTCCATGGGCTTCAGTGCGGTCGAGCCGCGGAAGCTGACCGAGGATAGATTGATCTCGACGGCAGAGTCCGCCAGCGGGCAGGGGCCGGGCGGCTCGGGGATGAAGATGTCGGCGTCGCGCGGGGCCGTCGATGGGGCGATGCGAGCGGCGGGATTCAGTTCCGGCGCTGAAACCCCGGCGGCGGCCGGCGCGGTTTGCGCTAATGCGGCCCCGGAAGCGGTCAGCGCGGCGCCGGCAATTGCCAATAACGCGCCGGCACTCAGGCCTACGCGAGGCGCCCCCATGCGTAGCCTCCCCCAACTCAAGCGCATCCAGATGCTTGGGATGACTGTGTTTTGCAATGGTTTTGTTGGGTTAATAGCGACTTCGCATCTCGGTTCAAAGCTGCCTTACGCTGTCCATTCGGGCCTTCATGGCGCGCCCCAATCCTGCTACCTAAGCCTAAGAATGGGGTTTAAGATTCCTGTTTGAGGGCGTCGTTGGAGTGGCGATGGGGCGGGGACGCGTTTTCGGGCTGTTGGGCTTTGTGTGCGCTGCGCTGGCGGCTGCGACCGCCGTGGGGCTGTGCGCGGTCGCCCGGGCCGATCCGGAAACCGCCGCCGGGCGCGTGGGGACCCACGAGGGGGTCGCTTCCTGCGCCGGGTCGACCTGCCACAGCCGCCCGGTCGCGAGTGGCCTGGTGGTGCGACAGAACGAGCTGATCACCTGGCAGGATCCGCACAGCGACGCGGGCGCCCACAGCCGCGCCTGGCGGGTCCTGACCCAACCCCGCGCCCAGGCCATCGTCCAGCGCATGGGGCTCGCCGGACCGGCCCAGAGCGCGCCGGTCTGCCTGGGCTGCCATTCCGATCCAGCGCCGGCCGGGCGGCGCGGCGCCCGCTTCCAGGTTTCCGACGGTGTCGGCTGCGAGGCCTGCCACGGCGGCTCCGGCGGCTGGATCGCCAGCCACTACGCCATCGGCGCGACGCATGCGGCCAATGTTTCACGCGGGATGATCGCGCTGGACGACCCCAAGGCCCGCGCCGCCAATTGCCTGGACTGCCATCTCGGAGGTTCCGGACCGAACCAGTTCGTGACCCACCAGATCATGGCCGCCGGCCACCCGCGGATCGCCTTCGAACTCGACCTCTTCACGACCCTGCAAAAGCACCACGATATCGACGCCGACTATCTGGCCCGGCACAAAGAGGCGCCCGGCGGCGTGAAGATCTGGGCGGTCGGACAGGCGATGGCGCTCGAGCGCACGCTCAGCCTGTTCGGCCCCAGGACGCCCTCCGGCGCCTTCCCCGAATTCGTCTTCTTCGACTGCCAGAGCTGCCATCGGACCATCTCGGAAGACCCCAAGGTCAAACTGACCGTGGAGGCCAATCCCGCCCGCCCGATCCCGCTCGGCATGCCGCCGTTCAACGATGAGAACATGATCATGCTGTCGGCCGCCGCGAAGGTGGCGGCGCCCGCGCTCTCGGCCCGGTTCGAGGAGGAGAGCCGCGGCTTCCACGGCGCGCTGGCCAAGAACGGGTCGGTGGCCGGCGCGCAGGCGGCCAAGCTGGCGGAGACGTCGCGCAAGCTGGCCGACGCCTTCGCCGGCCACAGCTTCAGCCGCGGCGACACCCTCGCGATCTTCGCGGCGGTGCTGACCGGCGAAACCGCCAGCCGCTACTCCGACTTCGCTGGCGCCTCGCAGGCGGTGATGGGGGCCGACACCCTGTTGAACGCGCTGGTCGCGGAGGGCGCCCTCGACCGGGCGGCGGCGGCGAAGCTGCGGCCCGATCTCGACCGCGCCTATCGGGCCGTGCGGGACCCCAACGCCTTCCGGCCGGCCGATGTCCGCGCGGCGTTGCAGGCGGCGGCCGACAAGGTGAGGGGGCTGAAATGAAGCGCGGGCCCTTCGGAACGGCGCTGGCCTGCCTGGCCGCCCTGGCGCTGGCGGCCTGCGGCGGCGGCGGCGGCGGCGGTGGCGGTTCCGCCACGCCTATGCCCACCCCGACGCCGGCGACCAATCCCTACGCCCTGCCGGGCGCCGAGGCGCTCAGCGTCGCCGACGTGCAGCAGATCCTCGCCCAGGCGGTAGCCGAGGCGAAGGCGCGTGGAACGCCGGGCGTGATCGCGGTCACCGACAGGGTCGGCAATGTGCTGGCCGTCTATTCCATGACCGGCGCCCGGGCGACGGCCACCCTGCGGCCCGGCCCTGGCGGCAATCTGGACGCCCAGGGCGTGGTGGTTCCGGCCGCCGCGGCCGCCATCGCCAAGGCGATCACCGGCGCCTATCTGTCGTCGGCGGGCGAGGCGTTTTCGACCCGCACGGCCAGCATGATCGTGCAGCCGAACTTCCCGCCCAGTCCCGCCGCTGTGGGCTTGCCCAGCGGACCGCTGTTCGGGGTGCAGTTCTCGTCCCTGCCCTGTTCGGACCTGACGGCGCGCTTCAACGCCGCCGGCGGGGCCGGCGCATTCATCGGGCCCAAGCGCTCGCCGCTCGGCCTGGCCGGCGATCCGGGCGGCTTTCCGCTCTACAAGAACGGCGCGCTGGTGGGTGGCGTCGGCGTGATGTCGGACGGCGACTACGGCTTCGATCCCGACATCTCCAACATCGACAACGACGATGAGGAAAACGTGGCGCTCGCCGCCACCAACGGCTTCGCCGCGCCGGCCACGATCATGGCTGACCACGTCAGCTTGGCCGGCACCACCCTGCGCTACAGCGACGCCACCAGCGCCACCCTGAAGGTGAGCCCCACGTCGGCCACGCCGTTCGCGAACCTGCCGGCCGGCACGGGAACCCTGACAGCGGTCACCGGCTACTATCCGGGCGGAACCGTGCTGGGAGGCCAGGTCTATGGCGCGGAGGCCTCGGGCGTACGCCAGGCGACGGCGGCGGAATTCTCCGTGCCGGGTGGCTTCATCCTGACAAATGGCGCGGGCCAGAACCGCTATCCGCCGCGCCCCGGAACCGACGCGGGAGATGTGCCGGCGCCGCTGACGGCCGCCGAGGTGACCGCCCTCCTGGAAGAGGGATTAAAGGTGATGGAGCACAGCCGCGCTGCGATCCGTCAACCCAGCGACAGCATCGCCCAGATGACCATCGCGGTCACCGACACCCGCGGCGTGATCCTGGGCATAATCCGTTCGCCCGACGCCCCGGTGTTCGGCACCGACGTGGCCGTTCAGAAGGCGCGGTCAGCCAATTTCTTTTCAGGGCCGTTCGCCGCGGCCGACCTCGGCGGCGATCCGAGCGCCGACGTCCGTGGTTTCGTGCAGAAGGTGCGCGACTTCTTCCCCGATCAGACGGCGCTCACCGGCAAGACCGCTTTCGGGGTCCGCAGTATCGGCAATCTGGCCCGGCCACAGTTCCCGGACGGGCAGGTGGGGCGGCCGAACGGGCCACTGTCGCGGCCGATTTCCCAGTGGAGCATTTTCTCGACCGGTCTGCAGTCGGCGCTGGTGATCACCAATATCGGCCAGCACCTCGGCTTCGTGACCGGCGCCAGTCCGTCAGACACGCCGCAACGCTGCACCTTCCTGCCCGACGCGGCGGCGGGGCAGAATCGCCTGCAGAACGGTTTGCAGATCTTTCCGGGCGGGTCGCCCATTTACCGTAACGGAAAACTGATCGGCGGGATCGGCGTCTCCGGGGACGGCATCGATCAGGACGACATGATCGCTTTCCTGGGTCTTTTCAATGCGTCAGCGCGGGTGGGTGTCGGCGAGGCGGACCCATCGATCCGCGCAGACCAGCTCCTGGTGGGTCCGGCTCCGGCGCAACGACTGCTTTACGTTAACTGTCCGTTTGCACCGTTCCTGGACACCTCGGACCAGAACGTCTGTCAGGGAAAATAAGGAATGCGGGGCGGCCTGCTCTTCGCGCTCCTGCTCGTCACGGCCCCGCTGGCCCAGCGGGCGATGGCGGCTGACGTCATCGGCGACCTGATCGAGGCCAGTTCGGCGCCCGCCGATCCTCCGCCGCTGGAGGGCCGCAGGCGGACCGGCCGGGTCGAGGAACTGCCGCCGCCGGAGGCCGTTCGGCCCAATCCCAACGCGATCAACGCCCCGCCGCCGGAGGCCTTCCCCACCGACCAGGTCCCGATCCCCGACCGCTGGCGGCTGATCGAGGCCGTGGGCGTCCACTCCCGCTGGTTTGACCCCTATAACCAGAACACCATCAAGGGCGACCGGCCGATCAAGGGCACGCACGACTGGTTCTTCACCCTGACCGGCATCTCCGACAGCCTGATCGAACCCCGCAGCTTCCCATTGCCGGTGGGCTCTCAGACCACGACCCGGCCCGGCAGCAACGACAATTTCGGCCGTGCGCGTAGCTTCGTCGGGTCGCAGACCGTGATCCTGGGCCTGGCGCTGACCAAGGGCTCGACGGCCTACAAGCCGCCGGAGATTGAGGCGCGGCTGACGCTGGCCTTCAACGACAACTACGCGCAGGTCCCGGAAAAGCGGATCTTGTCGATCAGCCCGTCCAACCCGCCCCGGCGCAACGACGCCTTCGTGGGCGTGCAGGAAGCCTTCATCGACTACCACATCCGCAACGTCTCGGACCGCTACGACTTCGATTCTGTTCGAGTCGGAATCCAGCCTTTTTCCAGTGACTTCCGAGGATTTCTTTTCCAGGACAATCAACTGGGTGTGCGGTTCTTCGGCGACCGGGACAACAACCGCTGGCAGTACAATCTGGCCGCCTTCCAACGGATCGAGAAGGACACCAACTCCGGTCTCAACGACGTAGGTCAGCCGCTCCGCCGCGACGAGGTCTATGTCGCCAATCTCTACCGCCAGGACCTGCCGTTCCCCGGCCTGACCTCGCAGGTGAGCCTGATCTACAACCGCAATCGCGAAGCCGGTGAGATCCACCACGACGACAACGGCTTCCCCGTCCGCCCGGCCCTCATCGGCAATGACAGGGGGCGCGACTACGACGTTGTTTATCTTGGCTATAACGCCGACGGCCATATCGGCCGGCTGAACCTGACGGCCTCGGCCTACAGTGCAACGGGCCGCGACCGGAACAACATCTTCACGGGTCAGCCGGCGCACATCCAGTCCTGGTTCGCCGCCATTGAGCCATCCTACGACTTCGACTGGATCCGCATCCGCGGCTCCGCCCTCTATGCCTCCGGCGACAAGCATCCGCGCGACAACCGCGAGACCGGCTTCGACGCCATTGTCGAGAACCCGCAGTTCGCCGGCGCCGACACCAGTTTCTGGATCCGCCAGTCGATCCCGTTCATCGGCGGCGGGCAGGCGATCTCGATCAACGGCCGCAATGGCGTGCTGGCCGACCTGCGCTCGTCGAAGGACGAGGGCCAGTCGAACTTCAACAATCCGGGGACGGTCCTGCTGGGCGTCGGCGCCGATTTCGACCTGACGCCGCGGGTGCGGCTCTCGACCAACGTCAACCGGCTTTGGTTCGATAATACCCAGGTCTTGCAGGCGCTGCGCAATGAGGGCTCGATCCCGACGAGCCTGGGCTGGGACTATTCGGCCTCGGTGATCTGGCGGCCGAAGATGACGCAGAACATGGTGTTCCGGGGTTCGGTGGCCGTCTTCGATCCGGGGCGCGGCTTCAGCGATCTCTTCACGAACAGCAACGGCGACAACCGCTACTATTCGGTTCTGCTGAACGCGATTCTCAACTTCTAGGGGCGGCATGCGGTGGGCGGGCAAAATCGGCTGGAGGGTGGCGGCGCTGGCGGCCCTGCTGATCGCCGCGCCCCTGACGCTGCGCGCCGCCGGCGAGGCGGAAAAGCCGGTCGCGCGGACCTATCATACCGCGCCCGCCGCCAAGCAGGGTGAGACCGAGGCCGAGGCGCATGCCCGAAGCGCCGGCTGCGAGAGCTGCCACACCGCCTCTGACGCGCCCTCCATGCACAAGTCCTCGGCTGTGGTCCTGGGCTGCGCCGACTGCCATGGCGGCGACCCCGGCGTCACCGCCGCCCCCGGGCTGGCGAAGGGCTCGGCGGAATACGCCGCGCTACGTGACCGCGCTCACGTCCTGCCTCGCTACCCCAGGGCCTGGCATTTCCCGAGCTCGGCCAACCCCAAGGAGAGCTACACCCTGCTGAACCGCGAGGCGCCGGAATTCGTGCGCTTCGAGAACCCGTCGGACTACCGCGTGGCGCGCCAGGCCTGCGGCGCCTGCCACCTGGAACTGATCCAGAAGGCCGAGCGGTCGCTGATGTCGACGGGGGCGATGTTCCTGGAGGGCGCGACCTACAACAACGGCATCCTGCCCAACAAGACCGGCATCCTGGGCGAGGCCTACACTGACAAGGGCGAGCCGGCCCGGGTGCTTTCGCCGGGGACGCCGCCCGGGACCGTGACACCGGAGCAGAAAGCCAAGGGCGCGATCCCGACCCTTTATCCGGTGCCCACCTGGCAGGTGACGCCGCAAGCCGACATCTTCCGTGTGTTCGAGCGCGGCGGCCGCAACATCAACCCGACCTTCCCGGAGATCGGCCTGCCCGACGTCAATGGGGAGATCCAGAAACTCGAGGAGCCGGGCCGGCCCGACATCCGCCAGTCGAACCGTGGACCGGGCACGGGTCTGCGCGTGGCGATCCCGGTGCTGAATGTCCACAAGACCCGTCTGAACGACCCCTTCACCTGGTTCATGGGCACCAACGACCAGCCCGGCGACTACCGTCAGTCCGGCTGCGCCACCTGCCATGTGGTCTACGCCAACGACCGCCAGCCGCAGCACAGCCTGACCTATGCGAAGTTCGGCCGCGACGGGCAGAGCGCGACGGTCGATCCGACGATCAGCAAAACCGAGAGCGGCCACCCGATCGAGCACGCCTTCACCCGCGCGATCCCGACCTCGCAGTGCATGAACTGCCACATGCACCAGCCGAACATGTTCATGAACACCTACCTCGGCTACACCATGTGGGACTACGAGGCCGACGCGCCCTTCATGTGGCCCGAGCGCCAGCGCTATCCCACCGCCGCCGAGATCCGCAAGGTTCTGGACCGCAATCCCGAGGGCGCCGCGCCGCGCGGCCTGTGGGCCAGCCTCGACTTCCTGCGCAATGTCTTCGACCTCAATCCGAAGCTGAAGGACACCCAGTTCGCCGACTACCACGGCCACGGGTGGAACTTCCGCGGCGTCTTCAAGCGCGACCGCGACGGCAATCTGCTGGACGCGGACGGCAAGATCGTCGCCAACGACGACCCCGAAAAGTGGCGCAAGACCGGCGCGCCCGCCTTCACACCGCCGGGCGGTCAGGCGGGCAAGGCGGTCCACATGATGGACATCCACGCGGAGAAGGGGATGCAGTGCGCCGACTGCCACTTCTCGCAGGACGCCCACGGCTCCGGCCTGATCCAGGGAGAGGTCGCCAACGCCGTGGAGATCGGCTGCCGCGATTGTCATGGCACGATCTCGGCCTACCCGACGCTGCGGACATCGAACGTGGCCGCGAGCCCCGAGGGCACGGACCTCACCCTGCTGCGCAATCCCGACGGCCAGCGGCGGTTCGAGTGGCAGGAGAAGGACGGCCGCAGGGTGCTCATGCAGCGCTCGATCATCGATCCCAAGCTGGAATGGCAGGTCCATCTGGTGAAGGATTCGGTTGACCGCACGAGCCCCGACTTCAACGCCAAGGCCGCCCGCGCCAAGCTGATGGGCAGGATCACCAAGGACGGCAAACCGTTCCAGTGGGGGCCCGGCGTCGACAAGGCCAACCTCGCCCACAAGGACGGGGAGATGGAGTGCTACGCCTGCCACACCTCCTGGACGACGTCCTGCGGCGGCTGCCACCTGCCGATTGAGGCCAACTGGAAGGCCACGAGCCACAAGTACGAGGGCGAGGAGACGCGGAACTACGCGACCTACAACCCCCAGGTGGCGCGCGACGACATGTTCCAGCTCGGCCGCCATTCGACGGTGAAGGGCGCCACCATCGCGCCCGTGCGCTCATCCTCGGCGCTCGTCCTGTCGTCGACCAATATCAACCGCGAACGGATCTATGTGCAGCAGCCGCCGATCTCGGCGAGCGGTTTCTCCAGCCAGGCCTTCGCGCCGCACTTCGCCCACACGGTGCGCAAGACCGAGACCAAGACCTGCAGCGACTGCCACGTCTCCGAGGCCAACGACAACAACGCCATCATGGCCCAGCTGCTGCTGCTGGGGACCAACACCGTCAACTTCGTCGGCATGCATGCCTGGGTGGGCCTGGGCGACGGGCTGGAGGCGGTCAGGGTCACGGAGTGGAACGAGCCGCAGGCGGTGTTCGGCTCCTATCTGCAGAAGTACGCCTACCCCGACTTCTACAAACTACATGTGGAGAAGAACGGTCGAGAGCTGATCAACTGGCGGCGCGGCCGGCCCTTCGTGAAGGGCCTGAGCGGCGGCGAGGCCGAGGCGGCCGAGGACATCAACAACGTGGTCCACAAGACCGGCGGGGCGGCCCGCTGCCTGCAGCTGCGCGGCGAATACATGTACGTGGCCGAGGGCAAGGGCGGCTTCCGCGTCTACGATGTGGCCCAGGTCGGCAACAAGGACATCTCCGAGAAGATCGTCACCGCCCCGTTCTCGCCGCTGGGCGATGACACCCACGTGGGCACGAAGAACGCGACCTGCATGGCGCTGCCCACCAACCAGTCGATTGCGCCCGGGCGCAACACGGCGGCCATGCAGCAGGCCAACCAGGAGCAGGCCTTCCACCCGATCTACCACTACGCTTTCGTGACCGACGCCGAGGAAGGACTGATCGCGGTCAATGTCGACACCCTGTCGGACGGCGACCCGCGCAACAACAACCTCAAGCGCGCGATGACCTGGAACCCCGGCGGTCTTCTGAAGGGCGCGCGGCATATCACGCTCGGCGGCCACTACGCCTATATCGCCGCGGAAGCCGGCCTGGTCGTCGTGGACCTGAACGACCCGCTGAAGCCGCGCCATGTGACGACGCTGGCGCTGCCGGACATGCGGGCCTCGGCGCTGCAGTTCCGCTACCTCTTCGTCACCGACGCCCGCGGGCTGGAGGTGGTGGATGTCACCCGCCTGGAGAAACCCGTTCTGGTGGCCGGCGCCACGGTGCCGCTCGCCGACGCGCGCCGCGTCTACGTGGCCCGCACCTACGCCTATGTGGCCGCCAAGAAGGACGGCCTGGTGATCCTCGACGTGAAGCAGCCGGAGCATCCGACGCTCTATCAGAGGGTCGATTTCGGCGGCCGGATGAACGACGCCGAGGACGTCGTGGTGGGCTCCACGAACGCCTCGCTCTTCGCCTATGTGGCCGATGGCCGGAACGGCCTGAAGGTGATCCAGCTCACCAGCCCAGCCACCCAGCCCAACTTCTACGGCTTCTCCCCGGCTCCCAAGCCGGAGCTGATCGCCTGGGCGAAGACGCCAGCGCCCGCCCTGGCGCTCTCCAAGGGCCTCGACCGCGACCGCGCCGTCGACGAGACCGGCCACCAGATCGCGGTGTTCGGGCGCCTGGGCTCACGGCCCTTCCACCGCGACGAGATGGAGCATTTCTTCATCGACGCCTGGGACCGGCCCTATCGGGTGAGCGACGACCCCGACCTCGCGGCGTGGATGGCGGCTAGTCGCTAGGCCCCCTCAGTGACCGTGGACTGTGGTGGCCGGTAAGGCTTGCCACACTGCATAGCCGGTGATCGCGGCGAGCACGCAGAGGGTGAGACCCATCAGAAGCCAGTAGCCTCGAGGGTGCGATGCCAGGGTGATCACCCGACCGCCCGGCAGCCAGAACCCGCCCATCCTCAGCAGGACATAGAGATAGAGGCCGCCGGCGATAGGGATGATGAAGATCGGATTGGCGATACCTCGCATCGACGTGACTCCGCCTGCTTCGGCCAGACTTCAGACCAGCGTATAGGCCTCGACCGGCATCGGGACGCCCTTGAGTTCGATCTCGCCCACGGCGCGGGTTTCGCCGGCGCCCGGCGCGCGGCGCAGGGTCTCGGCGGAGAACAGGATGCGCGTGCCGAAGGTCTTGTTGGCCGCCTCCAGGCGCGCGGCGATCACCACCACCTCGCCGTAGGCCGTGTAGTTGAACCGCCGCTCGCCGCCGAAATTTCCCACCAGGCCGATGCCCGAATCCAGGCCCATGCGGGTGTGGCCGAAGACGCCATGCTGCTCGATCATCTGGCGGCGGTATTCCTCGGCGAAGACGTCGATCTCGCGGGCGCAGACGAGGGCCCGGTCGGCATGGTCCGGGAAGGCGACGGGCGCGCCGAAGAAGACGATGACGCCGTCGCCGGTCATCTTGTCGATCATGGCCCCATGGTTCCACAGGATCTCGAGGATGCCGTCGAGGTAGCCGTTGATCACGCCCTGGAAGGTCTCCAGCGGCAGGGTCGCCACCAGGTTCGAGAAGTTCTCCAGGTCGGAGATCATCACGGTGATGTCGCGCTGGTCGGCGCCGATCTTCACCGCCTCCTTGCCCTCGACGATGTTGTCGATCACCTGGGGGGCGAGGTAGCGCTCCAGTGTCGAGGAATAGAAGGCCCGCTGGCTCTGCAGCTCGGCGGCCTCGATCCGGCTCATCACGAAGAAGCCGAAGGCAAAGCTCAGCGAAGGGGCGGTCATCGGGGCGACGAAGGCGAAGACGTAGAAGACCGCGAAGGAGCCCGCGGTCGCCGCCGCCAGGCCCCCCAGAACGACCACGATCGTCAGCCACCAGCGCGTGGCGCCCTGGCCGAGCGCCGCCCCGCCGAGCGCTGCGATGAGGACGATCAGCCCGGTCAGCAGCGGGCTCGGCATCCGGATCCGGTCGCCGGCCAGCATTTGCGACAGCGCATGGACGTGCACCTCGACGCCCGGCATGCCGTCCACGTTGCCGGGCAGGAAGCGCATCGGCGTGGCGTCCATGTCTTCCTTCAGCGTGTCGGAATCAGCATGGGCCGAGCGGCTTACCGCGCCGATGAAGGCGATCTTGCCCTTGAAGAACTGCTCTGGCAGCACCGGGACGAAGGCGGCGGAATAGGAGGGCGCGATGGCGCCGGCGTTCTCCGCCGTGGCGCCCGGGTAGGCCTTGCGATAGCGGATCGTGAAAGGCTTGGTGGGTGGCGTGGCGCCGACCGCGGCGGCCACTTCGGCGGCCAACGCACGGTTCTTGCCCGGCAGGGGATCGTAGATGCGGATCACGTCGTCAGAGTCATCATGCGCCAGGGCCCGGGCGTCGGAGTAGCGCAGCTTGGGGCTCACCGGGAAATCCACGCCAGGCTTGTAGGCGGGGTCGACTACGGCGACGATCGGCGCCTTCACATTGGCGATACGCTTGGAGAATTCCTGGAACTCGTTGGTGGTGGGGTCCCAGGTGTCCAACAGATAGTCGACGCCGATGGCCTTGACGCCCTTGGAGTCGAGGCTGGCGATCAGGTCGGCCAGCCAGATCTTGTTGATCGGCGAAATGCAATGACACGGCGAGGCGTCGACCATGGCCTTGGTCGCGGCGTTGTCCATCTTGATGACGACGAACTCGTCCTGCGCCGGCGGCGCCAGGATGGCCACGCGCAGGTCCTTGGTCATTTTCTCGACGAGGCGGAAGGGCGTGGTTCCGCTGAGCGCCAGGGAGACCACGGCGGCGGCGAGCGCCACCCCGGCCAGCACCGTACCGTTGGCCCAGGCCCCTCGCGCCTTGCGCAGCGCCGCGATGCGCGCCAGCAGGCGAGTGAAGACGCCGCTGGGCTGGCCCGCCATCTATTCGAAGCCGAAGGGGCGGGTGTAGGCGACGGCCGGGGCGAAGTCTCCGGCGACGCAAATGTGGGTGGTTACCAGGCCTTCGTCGGCCATCACCAGGACGTAGCCCGGCGGTTCGTCGACCAGGATCTCGCGGCCATCGGGCTTCTGCATGTCGACCGCGGTGAGATTCAGGGTGACCTGGATCGAGGTCGCCGGCGCGGTGGCCACGACCTGGCCGGCCAGCAGGCCGTGGAAAGCGCGGTGCACATGGCCGCAGAGCATCACGCGGATTTGCGGGCGGTCGCGGACGACGTCGGCCAGCTGGGCGATCCAGGGGGCGTCCGGCTTCGGGTCCATCCACCTCACCCCCGACAGGATCGGCGGGTGATGCAGGACGACGATCGTCGGGGTGTCCGGCTCGGCGTCGAGGGTGGCCGCGAGCCAGGCCGCGCGATTCTCGCAGAAGCCCGCCCCGTGCTTGCCTTCTTCCAGGGTGTCGCAGACCACCATCCGCACGCCGTCGAAGTCCACGACGTACTGGATGAAGCCGTTTTCGTCGCGCTGCGCGCCCGGCCCCTCGAAGGCGTCCATGAAGGTGTCGCGGCGGTCGTGGTTGCCGACCGCGTAGTAGATCGGGATGTCGGTTTCGCCGAGGATCGTCTTCAGCTCGGCGTATTCCTGGGCCTCGCCATGTTCGGTAAGATCGCCTGAGGCGATGATCGCCACAGGCTTCGGCTTCAGGTCTTCGATCGAGCGCAGCACCTGGCGCAGGCGCTGTTCATTGCGCAGCTGGTTCAGCGGATCGTGACCCGTCGTGACGTGCAGGTCAGTGATCTGCGCGATGGTCAACACAGGCGGCTCCCCAGGCAAACGCAATCTACCATCTACAGTTACGTGGGCTCAGCGCCGACGGATGACCAAGTTCCGAATCTCCGTCATGTCTTCCATCGCAAACTTTACCCCCTCGCGGCCCAGGCCGGAATCCTTGACGCCACCATAGGGCATGTTGTCGACCCGATAGCTGGGCACATCCCCGATCACCACCCCGCCCACATCCAGGCGGTCCCAGGCGGTCAGCATCTTGAAGAGATCGCGGGTGAAAACGCCCGCCTGCAGACCGAACTTGGAGTCGTTGACCTCGTCCAGCGCCGCGTCGAAATCCTCGAAGCGCGAGAGGATCGCCACAGGGCCGAAGGCCTCCTCGGCATAGAGCTTGGCGTCGTGTCCGACGCCCTCGACCAGGGTCGCCTCCAGCATGGCGCCTTCGCGTTTGCCGCCGCAGAGCACCCTGGCCCCTCCGGCCCGCGCCGCCTCGATCCAGCTTTCCAGGCGCTTGGCCTCCTTCTCGTCGATCATCGGGCCGATGAAGGTGGCCTCGTCCTTGGGATCGCCCATCACCAGCGTCCTGGTCCTGGCCACCAGCCGGTCGCGCAAGGTCTCGTAGATGCTGGCGTGGATGATGATCCGCTGGACCCCGATGCACGACTGGCCGGACTGGTAGAAAGCTCCGAAGATGATCCGTTCGACCGCGTCGTCCAGGTCGGCGCCCG
>PLEH01000026.1:0-6827 GCA_003136395.1 Phenylobacterium sp. | reverse complement strand
TTCGGCAGGTCGGTCTCGGCCAGCACCTCGCCGATGATCAAGGCGCCCAGCGGCGTGCGGCTCGCTGGCTTCATCACGAACGGGCAGCCGACCGCCAGCGCCGGGGCGATCTTGTGGGCCGCCAGGTTCAGCGGGAAGTTGAAGGGCGACACGAACGAGCAGGGGCCGATCGGCACCCGTTTCCACATCCCTTGATAGCCCTTGGCGCGGGGCGAGATGTCCAGCGGCTGCACCTCGCCGGTGATCCGCACGCTCTCCTCGGCGGCGATCCGGAAGGTGTCGATCAGCCGGGTGACCTCGCCGCGGGCGTCGCGGATCGGCTTTCCCGCCTCGATGCACAGCGCCATGGCCAGTTCGTCGAACCGCTCGGTAAAGCGCGTCACACAGTGGGCGAGCACGGCCTGGCGCTCGTAGGCCGCCATCGCGGCCATCGGCTCGGTCGCCTCGACGCAGGCCGCGATCCCCGCGTCGATGGTCGCGGCGTCCGCCTGAGCCACGCGGGTCGCCACCTCGCCGGTGAACTTGTCGGTGACCGCGAGGTCCTGGTTCGGGCTCTTGGCCTCATTGGCCAGGTAGAGGGGATATGAGGCTTTCAGGGCGGTCATGGTCCTGCCTTTGCGCTTTGGGAATTCAGACCGCCGCGCTCAGTTCCTTGATCTCTTTGTTGAGGATCGGATCGTTGTCGGAATAGTCCACCGGCACCTCGATCAGGTTGACGCCGGGGCTGTTAAGACATTTCTCCAGCAGGGCCGGCACCTCCGCGGCCGAGCCGACGCGGTAGCCATTGGCCCCATAGCTCTCCGCGTATTTCACGAAGTCCGGATTGCCGTAGGTCAGGCCCCAGTCCTTGAAGCCCATGTTGGCCTGCTTCCAGCGGATCATGCCGTAGGAGTTGTCGTTGAGGATCAGGACGGTGATGTTGAGCTTCAGCCGGACCGCGGTCTCCATCTCCTGGCTGTTCATCATGAAACCGCCGTCGCCGCAGATCGCCATGACCTTGCGGTCCGGATAGACCATCGACGAGGCCATGGCCGACGGCAGGCCCGCGCCCATGGTGGCGAGCGCATTGTCCAGCAGCACGGTGTTGGTCATCCGGGCCGGGTAGTTGCGCGCGAACCAGATCTTATAGACCCCGTTGTCCAGGCAGATGATGCCGTTGGGCGGCATGGCCTTGCGGATCTGGTCGACCAGATACTGCGGATAGATCGGGAAGCGCATGTCGCCCACCTGCTTGGCGGTGTGGGCCACCTCGGCCGCGCGGGCCTTCATCATGATGGAGAAATCCCATCCGGCCTGGGGCAGGATGTCTTCCTTGATCTGCCAGATGGCGTTGCCGATGTCGCCGATCACCTCGTATTGCGGGAAATAGACCGGGTCGACCTCGGCCGAGCGGAAGTTGATGTGGATCACCTCCGCGCCGCCGCGCTGCATGAAGAACGGCGGCTTCTCGATCACGTCGTGGCCGACGTTGATTATGAGGTCTGCCGCTCCAATAGCCCGGTGCACGAAATCGCCCGCCGACAGCGCCGCGCAGCCCAGGAACTTGGGGCTGGTCTCGTCGACCACCCCCTTGCCGAGCTGGGTCGAGACGAAGGGGATGCCGGTCTTTTCGATGAACTGGGCGAGCATCCGGCTGGTCATGGTGCGGTTGGCGCCGGCCCCGATCACCAGGATCGGCGACTTGGCCTTTTCGATGCGACGGGCCGCGGACTTGATGCACTTTTCGTCGGCGATCGGCCGGCGCGCGTTGCTCTTGGGGATCGGCGTGGATTCGGTCTGCTCGTGGGCGATGTCTTCCGGGAACTCCAGGTGGACCGCGCCCGGCTTTTCCTCCTGGCCCAGCCGGAACGCCTCGCGGATCCGTGAGGGGATGTTGTCGGCCGAGGCCAGCTGGTGGGTGTATTTGGTGAGCGGGCCCATCATGGCGACCACGTCCAGGATCTGGAACCGGCCCTGCTTGGAGCTCTTGATGGGTTTCTGGCCGGTGATCATCATCATCGGCATGCCGCCGAGCTGGGCGTAGGCCGCGGCCGTCACGAAGTTCGTCGCGCCGGGCCCCAGCGTCGCGACGCAGACCCCGGCCTTGCCTGTATGGCGGCCATAGGTGGCGGCCATGAAGCCCGCGCCCTGTTCGTGGCGCGTCAGGATCAGCTTGATCTTCTTGGACCGCGACAGGCTGTCGAGGAAGTCGAGGTTCTCCTCGCCCGGCACGCCGAACACGTATTCGACGCCTTCCTCCTCCAGGCAGGAGATGAACAGATCCGATGCTTTGGTCATTGCGCTTAGCCCCCGCCCGAATAGCGGAGTTGGGTCCATTTGCGCGGGTTTGTGAAGAGGGATCGCCCCAGCCGCGAAATAAGCTTGGCCTTTAATCGCTTCATCTGGCGCGAAATAGCCTGTTATGCATGAGTTGGGGTCTGGCATTTCGAGCGCCCGACAACGCGGCGCGCCGCCAGGCAATTGTTGGGGACAAACCTATGGCCGCATCTGACCACGTCGATCTCGAGCGCTTCATCGCGGGCGTCAACAAGCGCAACCCGGGCCAGCCGGAATTCGTCCAGGCGGTGCAGGAAGTCGCCGAGGACATCTTCGAGTTCATCGCCGACAAGGCGCAGTACCACGAGTACCAGATCCTGCGCCGGATCGCCGAGCCCGACCGGGTGATGAGCTTCCGGGTCTGCTGGGAGGACGACAGGGGCGCCATCCGCGTCCAGCGCGGCTGGCGCGTCCAGAACAACAACGCCATCGGGCCCTACAAGGGCGGCATCCGCTTCCACCCCTCGGTGACCGAGAGCGTGCTGAAGTTCCTGGCCTTCGAGCAGACCTTCAAGAACGCCCTGACCGGCCTGCCCATGGGCGGCGGCAAGGGCGGCTCGAACTTCAATCCCAAGGGCAAGTCCGACCACGAGGTGATGCGCTTCTGCCAGTCGTTCATGACCGAGCTCTACCGGCACATCGGCGCCGACGTGGACGTGCCGGCCGGCGACATCGGCGTGGGCGGCCGCGAGATCGGCTACATGTTCGGCCAGTACAAGCGCATCACCAACCAGTTCACCGGCGTCCTCACGGGCAAGGGCCTGGAGTACGGCGGCAGCCTGATCCGCACCGAGGCGACGGGCTATGGCTGCGTCTACTTCCTGCAGAACATGCTGAAGAACGTCGGCGACGACGTGGCGGGCAAGACGGTGGTGATCTCCGGATCCGGCAACGTCGCCACCCACGCCGCGGAAAAGGCCACCCAGCTCGGCGGCAAGGTCCTGACGCTCTCGGACTCCGAAGGCTTCATCCACGACCCGGCGGGCATCGACCAGGCCAAGATCGACTGGATCAAGGAGCTCAAGGGCCGGCGGCGCGGCCGCATCTCCGAGTACGTCAAGGAGTTCAAGGGTTCGAGCTTCCACGGCGACGGCGCGCGGCCCTGGGGCGTCAAGTGCGACGTGGCTCTGCCCTGCGCGACCCAGAACGAGCTCAACGGCGCGGAGGCCAGGATCCTGGTCGCCAACGGCTGCATCGCGGTGTCGGAGGGCGCCAACATGCCGACCGACCTCGACGGCGTGCACGTCTTCAAACAGGCCCAGATCCTCTATGCGCCGGGCAAGGCCGCCAACGCCGGCGGCGTGGCGGTCTCAGGCCTGGAGATGAGCCAGAACTCGGCCCGCATCTCCTGGAAGGAAGCCGAGCTGCAGCAGCACCTCTTGGACATCATGGCCGGCATCCACGCCCGCTGCGCCGAATACGGCGGACGCAAGGGCTCCAAGACCATCGACTATGTGCGCGGCGCCAACATCGCCGGCTTCAAGAAGGTCGCCGACGCCATGCTGGCCTTCGGGGTGGTGTAGGGGCGCGAGGCCAGGGTGCTGATGGCGGGAAGGTCGGCATCTGACTCGGAGCGGACCTCTGAAAGGTCCGCTTTCAGGCCGGGAACCAATGTCCGCTTACGACTCATAGCGGACCTTCGGAGAGTCCGGTTACAGTCGTGGCGGCGACTATCCGCCGGGGGCGAGTTCCATGCGTTGGGCGATAGCTATAGCGGCGGCCGCCGCAGCCGCCGCGATGGGGGCAGCGTACGCTCACGCTCAGGCCCCGGACCGGCCTCAACCGCTGCCGGGGCCGCCACCGCGCGGCTACCTGGGCGAAGCCGGGCCTGATGCGATGCAGATCCTGCCACCGGCGCCGGCCAAGGGTGATGCCCGTGACGCGGCTGACCGGCGCGTGTTTCGCGAGACCCGCGCCCTCCAGGGTACGCCGCGCTGGACGCTGGCGACCGACGATGACCACGTCACGGTGCTTAAGCAGTTCAGTTGCGCCGTGGGGATCGAGCTCAGCCGCGAGCGCAACGCGAAGCTCTACGCGCTGCTGCTGCGGGTGGGCCGCGACTTCAGCACCGTTGCCGGCGCGGCCAAGGACGGCTTCCGCCGGCCTCGCCCGTTCCTGATCGACAAGGGTCCAACCTGCATCCCGCAGACCGATCCGTCGCTTAATAGCTTCGACTACCCCTCGGGCCACGCGACGACGGGCTGGACGTTCGGTCTGATGCTCACGGAACTTGCGCCCGACCGCGCGACGCCGATCCTGGTCCGGGCGCGGGCCTATACCGAGAGCCGCTACGTCTGCGGCGTACATACCCTGAGCGCAGTCGAGGCCGGGCGGACGACGGCGTCCATCGTCTGGGCCGCCGAGCATGGCTCCGCGGAGTTCCGCCACGACCTAGAGGAAGCCCGCGCCGAGTTGGCCGCCGCCCGCGCCTCGGCCCCCAAGCCGGACCCCGCGGCCTGCGCCAAGGAAGCCACCCTCCTGGCCACGCCGAAGTAAGCGGGGAACCGCGATGGACATCCACAAACCCAAGCCCTGGCACGGATGGCGCGAGTTCCTGAAGGAGTACGTGATCATCGTGGTCGGCGTGCTGACCGCGCTGGCCGCCGAACAGGGGGTCGAGTGGCTGCACCATCGCGCCGACGTTGCCGAGGCCCGGCGGGCGCTGGATGCGGAGGTGGCGTTCGACATCACCAGCTTCGACTTCACGCTCGCCCAAGCCAAGTGCATGAGCCAACGGCTCGATGAGCTCGACCGCTGGCGGGCGTCCTGGGACACCAGCCGGCCGCTCAGGATTTCCGGGCCGCTTCCCACGATACCCGGCGTCATCTTCCGCACCTCGGTCTGGCGCGTGGCGTCGGTCGCCGCGGTCGGCCAGATGCCGTTCGAGGTGCGCACCTACTACGGGAGCTTTTATGACGCGGTCGCCAACAACGATGGCGTGCGGACCCGGCAGATCGGGCTTTGGCGCGACCTTTCACGGCTGGTCCGGGCCAAGGCGCTGAACGATGAGCAGCGTCTGAGCGTCGAGGACGACATCGAACAGCTGCGCGCCAACAACGACAGCTGGGCGGGACGCGTCAGGTTCTTCCACGAGTACGCCTCGGCGCTAAAGGTGAAGCCCCTAGCCGCCGCCCGCGCCCGCTTCGAGACCGAATTCACGCCGACGGTCAGGGCGTTCTGCAAACCCATGCTCCCGCCGATTCCGGCACCGAACCTGTAGGCCAGTCCGCATGGACATCCACAAACCCAAGCCCTGGCACGGCGTGCGCGAGTTCCTGAAGGAGTACATCATCATCGTCGTTGGCGTGCTCACCGCCCTTGGCGCCGAGCAGGGCGTCGAATGGCTCCACTGGCGTGAGCGCGCCGCGGAAGGACGCGCCCGCCTTGTCACCGAGATCGGCCACCACTACCTGGTCGCCGAGGAACGGCTGCGCGTCCAGTCCTGTCTCGACCGGCAACTCACGCAGATCGAGGATCGAGTGCTCGCCAGCGGCCCAACGCTCGCCCCCTTGCCGCTCATGGGTCCAACCAGCGAATTTCCCGAGATCTATCGGGTTCCGGCCCGTTCATTGACCGCAAGCGCGTGGCAGGGCGTGATTTCAGAGAGTCTATCCTCCCACTTCACGGAAAAGGAGCGCGGGCTGCTGCCAATCCACTACTCGCAGTTTGACAAGTTCCGCGAGTTGACCACCGAGGAAGACGTCGCCGCCGGCTCGCTGATGGCGCTCTCGAAGCCCCTGCCGATGGACGCCCAGATCAAGACGAACTTCGTCAGCGTCATCGAGCACGAGCGGCTCCGTAACCGGATGATGGGGACCCTCGCCCGACAGATGATCAGGCGCATCGAAAATCTCGGCTACACACCTAACTCCGCCTCCCGGAGCCAGTGGCTGCAGGCCTCCGTCACCCTGAAAGATTGCGGCGGCCTGCCGGGCCGCTGAGCCCCTCTTAGCTGAGGATGTTTTCTGCTGCGTCAGCCAACGTCCGCTTTCCCTCTGTGGACGCCCCCTTCAGCGCAAGGGGATTTTCGGAGGTGATGATCGCGTAGTCGGATGCTTCCATCTGTCCGGCCTGTTGTGCGCCGCCTGGGCGGTGCTGGCCCGTATGGAGTTCGCGGACCGGGTCCAAATCACCCGAAGCGTGCTTTGAAGCACGGGGGAAAGCCCTGGTTTTCCCGGCCCCGTCTCGCCGACTGTTGCGCCATACCTCCGTCGTCCGTCCTACGCCTCGACGTCTCGCAGCGGTGGCTGGGCGTTAGCCCGCCAGCGCCGGAGCGCGATAGGTCCCGCCTGTGGCCAGCAACGCCCAAACGATGCGGCCGGTCTTATTGGCCAAGGCGACCGCCACCAGCATGCGCGGTTTGCGGGCGAGCATCTGAGCCAGCCAGGAGCCGGGCGGCGCGCCCTTCAGCAGAGCCTGCTTGATGACGGCGCTGGCTCCGATCACCAGCAGCCGTCGAAGCGTTCGCTCGCCCATCCTGGTGATCTGCCCGAGCTTCTGTTTGCCGCCGG
>PLEH01000080.1 GCA_003136395.1 Phenylobacterium sp. | reverse complement strand
CTGCCCTCTGCCGTCCCAACCGCATCGGGGGAAACGTAGACGCCACGCGGTGTGGCGGGATCATCCTCAAGTTCGGCGCGCTTGAAGGCGTGGCCGACCACCTTCTCGATCGCGTCCTCGGATCCCAGCAGGCTGAGATCCGCGCGGTCGAAGCCCGAGCTTAGGAGCTCATCAATGGCGCCCTGCAGAGCATCTGAACTCGCAAACAGGCCGACCGCCTCGCGGGGTCCGCCGGTCTCCAACTGTGTCGACATGATCCTTGCTCCAGGGGCGTCGGGCCCAGTCACCCGAAGGTCTGAGCGCAGGCTTTCGTTCCCGGCGTTTTGGAAAAAGAAATATGAACCATATTTGTTTTCGCGCCCTATCGCACTATCGGGCGCGTCGATCCGCCGAGACTGATCGATCTGTCTCGAATGGAGCTCGCAGATGCAAACGGCGAAGCATGACCCGCGGGCCTCGCTGACCGAGGCCTCACCGGCGGCGCGCAGCCGCCGAAAGACGGCCGGCGGCTCGGTCCGATCCGAAATCCGCATCAAGCGCGCTTACGCGGCGCGCGACCTCCAGCAGGATGGCCAACGTGTCCTGGTGGATCGCCTCTGGCCGCGGGGCCTGAGCCGGCTGGACCTGGCGGATGCGACATGGATCCGCGACGTGGCGCCCAGCACCGGCCTGCGCCACTGGTTCGGCCACAGGCCGGAGCGCTGGGGGGAATTCCGCCGCCGCTATTTCGCCGAGCTGCGCGGCAATCCCGCCGTGGAGACCCTTCGCGACATCATCGCCGCGGGCCCCACGACGCTCATCTACGGCGCAAAAGACGAGCGTCATAACCAGGCCGTCGCCCTCGCCGAGTTCCTGCGCGGCAAGGCTGCGCCCGCCAAGGAGCCGGTTCGGTGACCGAGGCGCCGCCGATGGCCGCACCGGCCGAGGCCCGGCCGCGCGCTCACGCAAATCCAAGGCTCGGCGTCACCCGACGATCCTTGGGCGGGGACATCCCAGAAGGAGGGCTCCCATGAGCTCCGACACCGCCGATCTCGCCACCTTGGACTTCGGTCGCGGCGTGCCATTGAGCCGCCTGCCGGACGGGGCCATGCTTTCGGGCCACCTCGGCGACGAGCCCGTGTTGCTGGCGCGGCGCGGCGACGAGGTGTTCGCCGTCGGGTCGGTGTGCACGCACTATGGCGCGCCGCTGGCTGATGGGCTTCTGGTGGGTGACACCGTGCGCTGTCCCTGGCACCACGCCTGCTTCAGCCTGCGCACCGGCGAGCCGCTGCGCGCGCCGGCCCTGAGATCCATCCCCTGCTTCGACGTGGAACAGGTCGACGGGCTGGTGCGCGTTCGAGCGCGGCGCGAGCCCGTCCCGCGGCGATCGCTGCCGCCCCGCCCCGGCCTGCCCGAAAGCATCGTGATCGTGGGCGGGGGCGCCGCGGGCGAGGCGGCGGCCGAAACCCTGCGGCGCGAAGGCTATGCCGGGCGTCTGACGATGTTGAGCGCCGATGCCGCGCCGCCCTGCGACCGCCCCAATCTGTCCAAGGGGTTTCTCGCCGGAGCCTCGCCGGACAGCGCCAACCCGCTGCGCCCGCCCGAGTTCTATAAGACCCATGACATCGCGCTGAAGCTGGACGCCCGCGTCAGCGGCATCGACGCCGCCGCGCGCCACGTCGAACTCACCGATGGAACCCGATACCCCTACGACGCCCTCCTCCTGGCGACCGGCGCGGAGCCGGTGCGGCTGGGCGCCGGCGACGACCTGCCGCATGTCCACTATCTGCGGACCCGCGCCGACAGCCGCGCCCTGGCCGCCGAGACCTCCGCCGCGCGCCGCGCGGTGGTGATCGGCGCCAGCTTCATCGGCCTGGAGGTCGCTGCCTCGCTCCGTGCGCGGGGCGTCGAGGTGCAGGTGGTGGCGCCCGGGGCGATCCCCATGCAGCGGATTCTCGGTGACGAGCTTGGCGCGCACATCCGCCGGCTTCACGAACGACACGGCGTGACCTTCCATCTCGGCACAACCGCGGTGTCCATCGACGGCGGCGGGGTGACCTTGAAAACCGGCGAGGTCCTTGCGGCCGACTTCATCGTCGCGGGGATCGGCGTGCGACCCAACCTGACGTTGGCCGAACGGGCGGGCCTGGAGCTGGACCGCGGCGTGAAGGTCAATGCCTATCTCGAGACCAGCGTGCCGGGGATCTTCGCCGCCGGCGACATCGCCCGTTGGCCCGACCGGCGGACCGGCGAGGATATTCGCGTCGAGCACTGGGTGGTCGCCGAGCGCCAAGGCCAGACCGCCGCGCGCAACATGCTAGGCCAGCGCGAACGCTTCGATTGCGTGCCCTTCTTCTGGACCGAGCAGTACGACTTCAGCCTGGCCTACATCGGCCACGCCGAGGGCTGGGACAATGCGAAGATGGACGGACGCCTGGAAGCCAATGACTGCACCGTCACCTTTCGGCGGGGCGAGACGGCCCTGGCGGTGGCGGTCGTGCATCGCGATCTCGAAGGGTTGCGCGCCGAACTCGCCTTCGAGGAGGCGATGGAAAAAGCCGGATGACGCCGCCCGGCGCAGCCCAGCGGCGGTGAACCTAGGATCGATCGGAGGTTGGTTATGGCAGACAATGAGAACCCCACTCGGCTGCGCGGGACGGCCCCGCCGCGGGACGATCAACGGCTGCGCCAACGGGTGCTGGCGCGGTGGGAAGATGAGGGCGGCGCCACGCCGTGCGGACCCCAGGAGGCTGTGGCCGGTCAATCGCCGGGAAACCTTGACCCGCCCCTGCCGAACGCGGGCGCGTCGCCGCGGGGCCCGGGACCTGACGCGGGATGAGGTGAGGAGCTTTAGGTGACGAACGAATACGGCGATTCGATCAATGCGGACGTGATCGAGCGGGCGGTGGTCATGACGCTCAAGCTTAGGACGGAAGCGCCGGCGGTAGCTCTGGCGGTGCAGGTGGATAAGGCGATCCATCTCGCCTTCTGCGCGTGCGTCATCGATGATGAGGATGTTGTCGAAAAGGGCCTCTCGGGAACCCACGCGGCGATCATCGTTGAGGTCACCCAGCGGGTCGAGCGCGCGTTGGGCAGGCCAGGGCCGAAGGAATAGGGGGAAGCGGGCCGCCCGGGCGCAACGCCGGGTCCGCCGACATTTGGAAGAAGGTTTTCATGCCCCGCGCGCAGCCCAGGTCTCCTGATCCCTTGCCGTCGCATGAACCGGCGCTGTCGAGGTGGGACAACGAGGGCGG
>PLEH01000271.1 GCA_003136395.1 Phenylobacterium sp. | reverse complement strand
GTGATCCGCGGCGACGACCACCTGAACAACGCCGCGCGCCAGACCCTGATCTACCAGGGCCTGGGCTGGGCCCCGCCGGTTTGGGCGCACCTGCCGATGATCCACGGGCCGGACGGGGCCAAGCTGTCGAAGCGTCACGGCGCCCAGGCCGTCGGCGAGTTCGCCGAGATGGGCTATCTGCCCGAGGCCATGCGCAACTATCTGGCCAGGCTGGGCTGGGGCCATGGCGATGACGAGCTGTTCAGTGACGTCCAGGCCATCGCCTGGTTCGACATCAAGGACGTGGTGGGCGCGCCGGCCAGGCTCGATTGGGCCAAGCTCAACCACCTCAACAACCACTACATCCGCCTCGCCGAGCCCGCGCGGCTGGCCGCCCTGGTGGCCGAGATCCACGCGAGCCGCGACTGGCCGCTGCACGACAACCACCTCACAGTCCTTGAGCACGTGATCCCCTTCGTGCGCGACGGGGCCAAGACGACCCTGGAGCTGGCTGACGCGACCGTCTTCGCCCTGAAACAGCGCCCCCTGGAGCTGCCGGAGAAGGCCCGCGAGCTGCTCACCGAGGAAACCCGCGCCCGGTTCGCACGCCTGCGCGCCGCCTTCGCCGCGGCGCCAACCTGGGACCTGCCCGCCCTTGAAGCGCTCAACCGCGGCTTCGCCGAAAGCGAGGGCGTCGGGCTTGGAAAGATCGGGCCGGCGCTACGTGCGGTGCTGTCCGGCGGCTCGCCGGCCCCGGACCTCGCCGGCGCCCTGGTCGCGCTCGGCAGGGACGAAAGCCTTGGCCGTCTCGACGATGCGCTTTCGCTTGGCGGCTAACGCGTTATAAGCCGTTCGAAGGGGCGTTTCGCAAAACGCCATTGGGAGGGGTGGGAATGGCGGACACGGCGAAAATCAGCATTGCTGGCAAGACTATCGAGCTGCCGATCCTGAAAGGCACTGCGGGTCCAGACGTCGTCGATATCCGCAAGTTCTACGCCGAGAGCGACGCCTTCACCTACGATCCCGGCTTCACCTCCACGGCCAGCTGCGAAAGCAAGATCACCTTCATCGACGGCGATGCGGGCATTCTGCTGCATCGCGGCTATCAGATCGGCGAGCTGGCCGAGAAATCGACCTTCCTCGACACCTGCTACCTCCTGCTGCACGGCGAACTGCCGAACGCCGCGCAATATGCCGAGTTCGAGCACACGATCACCTATCACACCATGCTGCATGACCAGTTCGATAGGTTTTTCCAAGGTTTCCGTCGGGATGCTCACCCGATGGCGATCATGACCGGCGCGGTCGGGGCGCTGTCGGCCTTCTATCATGACTCCACCGACATCAATGATCCGCAACAGCGGATGATCTCGGCGCATCGCCTAGTCGCCAAGATGCCCACCATCGCCGCGCGAGCCTACAAATACTTCGTCGGCCAGCCGTTCGTGCATCCGCGCAACGACCTCTCCTATGCGGAAAACTTCCTGCGCATGTGCTTCTCGGTCCCAGCCGAGGACTGGAAGCCCAACCCGGTGCTGACGCGCGCGATGGACCGCATCTTCATCCTGCACGCCGACCACGAGCAGAACGCATCGACCTCGACAGTGCGTCTGGCGGGTTCGTCCGGCGCCAACCCGTTCGCCTGCATCGCCGCAGGTATCGCCTGCCTCTGGGGCCCCGCGCACGGCGGAGCCAACGAAGAGGCCCTGAACATGCTCAAGGAGATCGGAACCGTCGATCGTATTCCAGAGTATATTCAAGGTGTTAAGGACCGTCGCTATCGCCTGATGGGCTTCGGCCACCGGGTCTACAAGAACTACGACCCCCGCGCGACGGTGATGCAGAAGACCTGCCACGAGGTGCTGGACGAGGTCGGCGATGCTGACGATCCGCTGCTGAAGGTGGCGATGGAGTTGGAGCGCATCGCGCTCAGCGACGAGTACTTCATCGAGCGCAAGCTCTATCCGAACGTCGACTTCTACTCGGGCATCACGCTTCGCGCGCTCGGCTTCCCGGCGGAAATGTTCACGGTGCTGTTCGCGGTCGCCCGCACCGTCGGGTGGATCAGCCAGTGGAAAGAAATGATCGAGGACCCGGCCTACAAGATCGGCCGACCGCGCCAGCTCTACACCGGAGCCCTGCAGCGGCCCTACGTGGCCGTCGACAAGCGCTAGCCCCGGCGCGCCGCCACGATCTTCAGCACAGCCTCGGCGGCGGCCTCGGACGGGTCCGGCCCGCCGCGTCCCATCTTGTCGAGGGCTGCGGTCTGAGCCCGAGCCTGTGCGTCGCGCAGAGCCTTGTCGTCGAGCCGAAGGGCGACCTCGCGGGCGAGATTTGCGCCCATGCACTGCCGCTGAATCAGTTCCGGCGCGACGAACGCGCGCGCGGCGATGTTGAACAGCGTGACCCAGGCGGTGCGCAGCAGAATCCGCTGCACGATCCACCCGGTCACCGGCCCCAGCCGATAGCCGATCACCATGGGAACGCCAGCCAAGGCCAGCTCGGTCGTCACCGTGCCGGAACAGGCCATGGCGACGGTGGCTGCCTTCATGGCGTCCAGCTTGCTTTCGTCGCCCTCGATCACATGGACCCGGTGTGGCCAGCCGGCGACGCGCGCCTTGACCATCTCCGCGACGGTCGGCGCCGCGGGGATCACCACCTGCAGGTCGGGATGGCTTGCCTTGATGCGGGCCACGGCGTCTTCGAACGGCGGCAGCATGCGCACGATCTCGCCGGGCCGGCTGCCGGGCAGGACGATGAGGATGGGATCGCTTGTCCCGGCCCCGATCTGCTTGCGCAGGCGCGCCGGCCGGGCCTTGGAGAAGTCGACGCTCAGGGCAGAGTTGCCGACGAAGGTCACCGGCAGCCCCTCCGCCTCGAACCAGGGTGCGTCGAAGGCGTGGATGGAGAGGAGGTGGTCCACCGTGGCGGCGAGCGTCTTCGCCCGGCCTGGCCGTGTCGCCCAGACCTGCGGGCCCACGTACTTGATCAGCGGCAGGTTGGGATCGAGGCGGCGCAGGCTTTGCGCCACCCGCAAGGTGAAACCCCAGGAGTCGATCAGCACGGCCACGTCGGGCTTCTCACGCGCCGCAAGCGCCACGGTCTCCTTCACGCGGGCGACGATGCGCCGATAGGCCAGCAGGCCTTCGAACAGCCCTAGGATTGAGATGCTGGCGATGTCGAACGGGCTCTCCACGCCCTGGGCGGCCATCTGTTCGCCGCCGACGCCCACGAAGCGGACGCCCTTGCCCAGGCGCGCCCTGAGCGCCCGCGCCAGCCCCGCGCCGCGATCGTCGCCCGAGGCCTCCGCCGCCACCAGCATGACGGTCATTGGAGCCTTTGGAGGCCGGGTCACGGCGCGTGCGGCTCCACGCCCAGGATGAAGATGCCGAGTTCGTCGGCGAGGGTGATCACCGCGTCACGGTCGAGCACCAGCAGGCGGCCCGCTTCGCCCACGATCCCGGCCAGGCCCGCGCGCGCGACAGCATGGACGGTGGCCGGGCCAATGGTCGGCAGATCGACGCGGGTCTCCTGGGCAGGCTTGGGCGCCTTGGCCAGCACCCCGGCCGGCGCTCCGGGGCGGCCGCGCAGGGCCTCCGGAAGCTCCGCGACGCGGGCCAGGAGGGCGTCTGTGCCTTCGGCCGCCTCGAGGGCCAGGACGAGGCCCCGGCAGACCACGGCGGCCTGGCCGGCGTCGAGGCGCCCGACGGCGCGCGCGACGTCCAGAGCCTTGGCGATGTCGGCGGCGTGGTCGGGGCCGGGCGCGACATGGCCGAGCAGGCCCTCCCCCAGACCCAGGTCGTCCATGACCTCGTGGGCCCCCTCCACCGCGAAGCCTTCCTTCTCGAATTCGCCCACCAGCATGCGCAGCAGGGCGTCGTCGCCCTTGCGCGCGGCGGCGATGGCGGCCGGCAGGGCGGCAAGGCCGCGCAGGTCGGGCATCAGCGAACTGAAATCGGGCCGGTTCACCTGGCCGGCCAGGCAGACGGCCTCGCAGCCGGCCCGCCTGAGCGCCTTGAAGCACTTCCCGAGTTCGGCCAGGCCGACCTCCGCCCCGGCGTAGGGTTCGAGGCCGGCGCCGGCGAAACCTTTCAACCGGACCACGAACAGCGGTCGTCCGAAGCGCTGGCAGTGCTCAGCGATCTCGACGGGCAGGCTCCCGCCCCCGGCGATCAGGCCGAGCTTGCGCATCTAAACCTCGCGTTCGGGCAGGCAGAGCGGCCGGCCGGCCTCGGCGCGGATGAAGTCGATGATCTCCATCACCGGAGCCGAGTGGCCGAAGGTGACCGCCGTGTCGTCGATGCGTTCCTGGAAGGTGCCTTCGACCGCGAACAGGAGCCGGTAGGCCGAGCGCAGCTCGCTGATCGTGTCGCGGCTGAAGTCGCGGCGCTTGAGGCCCACGAGGTTCAGACCCTCAAGGTGGGCGTGGTTTCCCCAGACGAGACCGTAGGGGATGACGTCCTTGGTCACCGCCGCAAGGCCACCGATGAAGGAATAGCGGCCGACCCGGCAGTACTGGTGGACCGCGGCCAGGCCGCTGACCATCACGAAGTCGCCGATGTCCACGTGTCCGCCCAGGGTCGCGGAATGCGCGAGCACGACGTTGTCGCCCACCGTGCAATCGTGTCCCACGTGGCAGGTGGCCATATACATGCCGTCGTCGCCCACGCGCGTCACGCCGCCTGCCTGGGGGGTGCCGATGTGCATCGTCACATGTTCCCAGATGCGGTTGCGGTCGCCGATGATCAGCTCGGTGGGCTCGCCCTTGTAGGCGGTGTGGTGCGGTGGGCCGCCCAGGTTGGAGAAGTTGCGGACCGTGCAGTCCTCGCCGATCCGGGTGTGCCCCTCGACGATCACGTGCGACAGGATTTCGGTCCTGGCGCCGATCCGGGCGTGCTCGCCGATAATCGAGAAGGGACCGACGCTGACGCCGTCGGCGAGCTCGGCGCCCCTGGCGACGATTGCGGTCGGATGAATGTCGACGCTCACTGGGTGTCCACCACCATGGCCGCCCATTCCGCTTCGGCGGCCACCTTGTCGCCGATCATGGCGCGGCCCTTGAACTTGTAGATATCCCGCCGCGACTGGGTGACCTCCACCGGCATCCGCAGCACCGAGCCTGGACGGACGGGCGCCCGGAAGCGGCAGTTGTCGAGCGACATGAAGAAAATCGCCTTGCCGGCCGGATCGACGGCGAGGGATTTCGACATCAGGACGGCGCTGGTCTGGGCCATCGCCTCGACGATCAGCACGCCGGGCATCACCGGATAGCCCGGAAAGTGACCGGCGAAGAACGGCTCATTGACGGTCACGCACTTGATCCCGACAATCGATTGGCTTGCGACGTAGTCCTCGCAGCGGTCCACCAGCAGGAAGGGAATCCTGTGCGGAATCCGCGCCAAAATCTCGGTGATATCGATTTCGGTGGGAGCTTCGCCCACCGGCGCCTTGCGGCTCATGCGTCCCCCTCTTTGCGGCTCGCACGCTGCGTGAGCCACGTGTTTTCCCGCATCCATTGCCGTATCGGCCTAGCCGGGAAACCGCCCCATGTCTCGCCGGCCGGCACATCCTTCAGCACACCCGCCGCCGCGCCGATCCGCGCGCCGGCGCCGATGGTGACGTGGTCCGCCACGCCGGCGCGACCTCCGAACTGCGCGCCGTCGCCGATGGTCACGCTGCCCGAAATTCCCGTATGGGCGGCCATGACGCAATTCCGTCCGACGCGGACGTTGTGGGCGATCTGCACCTGATTGTCGATCTTGGTGTTCTCGCCGAGCACCGTGTCGTCGAAGGCGCCGCGGTCCACGCAGCTGTTGGCGCCGATCCCGACTCCGTCCTGCAGGATCACCCGGCCGAGCTGCGGGATATCGACCAGGCCCTTGGGCCCGACAGTGGCCCCAAAGCCCGGCTCGCCGATGGCGGCGCCGGCCAGGATACGCACCCGGTCGCCGATCAGGGCGAAGCCGATGGTGACGTTGGCGGAGATTTCGCAGTCGCGGCCGATGGCGACTCCGGGGCCGATCACGCTGTTGGCGCCGATGCGTGTGCCCCGCCCGACCTGCGCGCCCGCGCCGATCACCACGCCGGGTCCCAGCACCGCCTGGGGCTCCACCTGGGCGGTCGGATGGACCCCCTTCTCGCCGAGCGCGATCCGCGCCCGATGCAGGCGCGCCGCGGCGAGCGCGTAGCCCAGTTGCGGCGAGGCCATGACCAAGGCCGCGCAGCCGGGCGGCAAGGCGCCGACGTGCTCCGCCGTGACGAAACAGGCTCCCGCCTTGGTGTCGGCGGCCTGGGCCATGAACTTGCGGTCGCTGACGAAGGTGACGGTGTCGGGCCCGGCGCCTTCCATGATGGAAACGGCGCTCACCCGCCGCGCCCCCGTTGTCGGATCGGCGAGGTCAGCGCCCGTCAACGCCGCCAGGTCGGAGAGGGTGACGGGGCCGAGATCTTCGAAGAAGCGCGGATCGGGCATGGCTTGCGTGCGGCGACCCGCGCTCTTGAGCGCCGGGTTAGCGCTTGACCGGAGCGGCCGGACGTGGCGCCGCGCCCGGCGTCTGGACGATCGGCGGGACCCCGCCCGGCGCGGCGGCCTGCGGCCCGTCGAGACGTTCGCGGTCAAAGGCGAACTGGGTGATCCTGCCGTTCAGGGCGGTGACTACCTGCGGGGTGACATCCATCGCCGGATTGGCGATCACCACGGCCGTGCGCTGGAACAGCACCGAGCAGGCCTTCTGCTGATAGACCTGATAGATCAGGGGCTGCATTTCCTGCCCGATGCGGGCGACCGCCTTCTGTTCGGTGGCGGAGATTTCGCGGTCGCGGAGTTGCGCCTTGCGCTGCAGGGCGTTGGCGCGGACCTGCAGGGCTGAGACCTGCTGGTCGAGCGAGGTCTGGTCGAGCGTGGCGCGGCGGGCCTCGAGCGTCTTGGCGTCCGCATCGATGGCGTTCTTCTCGCCGGTCAGCTCAGCATTGGTCTGGGCGACGATTTGCTGCATGCGGGTGTCGACGTAGCGGCCGACGGTCGAGGTCCCAATCGCGGCCTCTACATTGATGATGCACATGCCGGAGATCGGCGGCCCGTGGACCACGTTCGGCGCCGCGGCCGCGGGCGCGGGGGCCGCCTGGGCGAGTGCGCTGGAGCCCGCGGTCAGGGCGACGGCTGCGGCGCAGAGGCCGGCGAGGGGTTTGAAGGTCATGATATTCCTAGAACCGTGTTGCAGTTGAGAATCGGAAGGTTTCGACCCTGTCGTAGTCTTCTTTCTTGAGGATCTGGCTGAAGTCGAAGCGGATGGGACCCATCGGCGACTTCCAGAAGATGCTCAAGCCGGCGGATGCGCGCAGGCCCAGGTTGTCTTTGATATTCGGATTGATGATGGTCAGGCCAGTGCTCGGATCGATCGACTTCTTGTCGAACTTGTCCAGGAGGCCGGTCGTGCCTACGTCGGTGAACAGCCCTGCCTTGATGCCGTACTGTTCCGGCAGGAACGTCGGAATTGAGAGCTCCGCCGAGCCGATCGCATAGACCTTGCCGCCCAGCGCGCTGCTCTGACCGTTGGTGCCGAGGCTCAGGTCGCGCGGGCCGATGCCAGCGGTCTGGAAGCCGCGGAAGGTCGTGCCGCCTTCGTAGAAGCGGTCGTTGATCCGCACATGGTCGCCGCCCCAGGCCTCCACGTCTCCAGCCCGGCCGGTGATGCTCAGGACGAAGGTCTTGCTGAAGCCGTGGTACCAGCCCGCGTCGCCCTGGGTCTTGACGTATTTGACGTCGCCGCCGATGCCCGCGAAGTCCTGATTTACCTGGAAGTACCAGCCGCGCGTGGCGTTGATCGCGTCGTTGCGCCGGTCGAGCCGATAGCCGTAGCCCACCAGGGACGTGATGAAGGTGCCCTGCTGGTCGCAGAGCGCGGGCGAGGCAATCAGATTGGCCGGATTGCAGAAGCTCGGGTCGACAGTCACCGTGTCGGTGCGGATCGTGTAGTTCAGCGACCCCTGCGAATTCAGGCTGAGCGGGAAACCCAGCCGCACGCCGGTGCCGAGCGTGGTGTTCTTGTAGGCGGAGAACTGGGAGAGATCGATCTTGTAGTAGTAGGCGTCATAGCCCGCCTGCAGGTCGCGGCCGAGGAAGCGCGGCTCGGTGAACGAGAAGTCGACGTTCTGGCGTAGGGACCCGATCGAGACCCGGGCCCGCACGTTCTCGCCGCGGCCACGGAAGTTGCGCTCCGTGACGCCCAGGTCGACCACCAACTGATCAACCGAGGAGTAGCCGGCGCTGAACGACAGTTCCCCGGTCGGCTGCTCAGTCACCTTGACCTGCAGACCGGTGCGGTCCGGCGCCGACCCGGGAATCTCGGTGATATCCACGTCCTTGAAGAAGCCCAGCGCCTTGATCTGGTTCTTCGAACGATCGACCAGCACGCGGTTGTAGGCGTCGCCCTCCGAGACGTTCATCTCGCGGCGGATGACGTAGTCCAGGGTGCGGGTATTGCCGACGACGTCAATGCGGTCGACGTAGACGCGCGGGCCTTCCTTGACGTCGAAGGTGACATCGACGGTGCCCTTGGCCCGGTTGGGTGTGTAGTGCGGCCGCACGTCCACGAAGGCGAAGCCAGCGGCGCCCGCGGCGAAGGTGAGCGCGTCCGTCGCCTGCTCGATCTTCTCGTCCTGATAGATCTCGCCTCGGTGAAGCGGCACGAGCGCCAGCAGCACGTTCCGGTCGAGCTTCTTCAGGTCGGTGTCGACGCTGATCTTGCCGAACTTGTACTCCGGCCCTTCTTCGAGGGTGTAGGTGACCACAAACCCATTCTTGTCCGGCGACAGCTCGGCCACGGCCGAAGCGACGCGGAAGTCGTAGTAGCCGCGATTGCGATAGTACTTGCGCAGCTGTTCCTTGTCGTACTCCAGCCGATCCGGGTCGTAGTTGGCGTTCGTCGAGAAGAATTTGTACCAGTGCGACTGCTCGGTCACGACCACATCGCGCAGGTCGTTGTCCGAGAAGCCCTTGTTGCCCAGGAAGTTGATCCGCAGAATCCCGCTCTTCGGGCCTTCGTTGATCTTGAAGATCAGATCCACGCGCTTTTGCGGCAGTTCGACGATCTGCGGCGTCACGTCCGCCGAGATACGGCCGGCCCGGCGGTAGAGCTCGATGATGCGGCCCACGTCGGCCTGGGCCTTGGCGCGGGTGAAGATGCCGCGCGGGCGCACGGTCACCTCGTCCTTCAGCTTGTCTTCCTTGATCGAGGAATTCCCCTCGAACAGCACCCGGTTGATGATCGGGTTTTCGACCACGGTGACGATCAGGTCGCCATTGGGGTCGAGTACGATTGTCTCGTCCGAGAACAGCTCGGTGCGGAACAGGGCCTTGTAGATGGCGTCGATCTTGGCCGCGTCGAGCGTGTCGCCCACCTGCACCGGCAGGTAGGAGATCACCGTGGNNAGTTGGGGCGGGCTGAGCCTGTGCATATGCCAGGCCTGGCGTGGCTAGAGCGGTCGTCGCCAACAAACCGGCAAGACCGGAAACTAGCGCAGCGCTACGGGCGCGGTGTCTGTGCATCGAATCAGCCGTTTAGGAAAAGTCGGGGGTCAGGAGAATAGCCCGCCGATGAAATTGAACACACGCAGGCGCTGCAGATCGTTCACGGTGGCGAACAACATCAATCCGAGAACTAGCGCAAGGCCTACCCGATACCCTACCGCCTGAACCTTGGCAGCAAGTGGGCGGCGCGCGACGGCTTCATAGGCATAGAACAGCAGGTGTCCCCCATCGAGCACAGGTATCGGCATCAGGTTCAGAAAACCGATCCCGACCGAGATATTGGCCACCAGCTGGAGCACCGTGAGAAACGCGTTGAGCGCGAACGTCGGCAGGTCCGCGGAGAAGTCGGCGGTCTGTTTGGCGAGATCTCCGGAAATCTGCGCCATGCCCAGCGGGCCGGAAATCTGGTCGGCGCTCTCACGCCCGGTGACCATGCGGCCGATATAGAAGATGGTCGTCTGGATCACATCTGCGGTGCGCCCGACGCCGGCGCCGAGCGCGGCGATGGGGCCGTAGCGGATCGTCTGCTGATCCTGCGGCAGATTTGCGAACCGGATCCCGACGGTGCCCAGCTGATGCACGTGGCCCACCTGGTCCGTCACGGGCCCGCGGACAGGCGTGGCGTTAAGGACAACCTGATGGCCGCCGCGGTCGACGACGAAGGTGATCGGCACGCCGGTGCGCAGGATGATCAGCTCCCGAACCGCCTCAAACGATCTGACCGGCTTGCCGTCGGCCCGGACGATGACGTCGCCCTTCTGGAAGCCCGCCGCCGCGGCGGGCGCATTGGGAAACACCTCGGCGACCCGCGCCGCCGAGATCGGTTGGCCTAAGACCATCAGGATGCCGGCGAAGATGGCGATGGAGAGGACGAAGTTGGCGCATGGCCCAGCCGCGCTGATCACCGCCCGCTGCCAGATCGGCTTGAAATGATAGTAGCTGCCCAGCGCCGCCTTCCCTTCCCGGGCAATCAGGTCGCGGCGCATGTCCTCCAGATCGTCCTGGTCGGGCACGCTGGCGGCGTTGTCGTCGCCGGCGAAACGGACGAACCCGCCGATCGGCAGCCAACCGATGCGCCACTCCACGCCTGACCTGTCGGTCCAGCGGGCGATCGGCTTGCCGAAGCCGATGGAGAACTGGTCGATCTTGGTCCCGAGCGCCTTGGCCGCCAGGAAGTGGCCGAACTCGTGGACGGTGATGACCACACCCACCACCACGATAAACGGGAGGACGTAGAACGCCATATTGGCCAGGAAGCCGGACATCGGACGCCTATTCCTCCAAGCTCGTGATGCGTGATGCAATCATGCATGCACGGGGGCCATAAGGCCGTTAACGACCTCGCCCGCCACGCGGCGCGCAGTCGCATCGGTGACCCGGGCGGAGTCCACCGGGTCATTGTCGCTCGGCCGAAGCAGGTTCTGACGATCCATCCGGGCCAGGGTTTCCTCCACAGTTGAGGCGATATCAAGGAAGCCGATGCGCCCACCCAGGAACGCGGCCACGGCGATCTCGTCGGCCCCGTTCATGGCCGCCGGCGCGGCGCCCCCGGCGGCCAGCGCCTGCTTGGCGATTCTGAGCGCCGGGAACCGCTCGAGGTCAGGCTCATCGAAGCTCAAGGGGCCGGAGCGGGCGAGATCCAGCCGTTTGGCCGGCCACGGCAACCGATCAGGCCAGGCGAAGGCGCAGGCGATGGGGCTGCGCATGTCCGGCGGCCCCAGCTGGGCGAGCGTCGAGCCGTCGGCGTATTCCACCAGGCTGTGGACTATGGACTGGGGGTGGATCAACACCTCGATCCGCTCCGGCGGCATGGCGAAAAGATATGCCGCTTCAATGACCTCCAGACCCTTGTTCATCATCGTGGCGGAGTCGATGGAGATTTTGGCGCCCATGCTCCAATTGGGATGAGCCAGCGCCTGCTTCGGGGTCGCGCGGCCCATTTGCTCACGGGACCATCCGAGGAAGGGGCCGCCGGACGCGGTCAGGATCAGGCGCGCCACATGCTGGGCGTTGGAGGGCGAGAAGACCTGGAAGATCGCTGAGTGCTCGGAATCCACCGGGATCACCGCCCCGCCCGCGAGTTTCGCGGTCCTCAGCAAGGTAGGCCCCGCGCAGATCAGGCTCTCCTTGTTGGCGAGCGCCACGACCGCGCCCGCCCGGGCCGCCGCCAGGGTGGGCGCCAGGCCTGCAAAGCCCACAATGGCCGACATCACCCATTGGGCGTCCGCCGCCGCAGCCTCGGCGACCGCCGCCGCGCCGCCCGCCGTCCGCAGGCCCGACCCCGCCAGCAGTTCGCGCAGCCGGGGAAGTGCTGCCTCGTCGGCGATCACAGCGATCTGCGGGCGCCATTTCAGGGCCTGCTCAGCCAGCTGCTCCACGTTGCGGCCGGCGGTGAGCGCGACGATCTCGACCTCGACCTTAGCCTGATCGAAGAGGTCAAGCGTCGAGACCCCGATCGAACCGGTCGAACCCAGGACACTGACTTTACGCGGCAGGCTCAATGGCCCCATCCGATCTCATTGGCCAGGCGTGCGCCGGCCATCACGACCACGGCGAACATCAGGCCGTCGACCCGATCCAGCAGGCCGCCGTGGCCCGGGATGATATCGCCCGAATCCTTAACTCCGAAACGCCGCTTGAGCGCGGACTCCCAAAGATCCCCCGCCATGGTCGCCAGGCCCACCGTCAGGCCGATGAAGGCGGCGGCCAGAAGGCTGAGCTGGAAATAGGGCAAAGAGGCCATCAGGGTTCCTGCCCCCATCGCCGCCGCCAGCCCGCCGAAGAAGCCGGACCAGGTCTTGTTTGGCGAAAATCGCGGCCAGAGCTTGGGCCCCTTGAAGATGCTGCCCACGGCGAAGGCGCCGATGTCCGCGCCCCATGTGCAGGCGAACAGCATGAGCGTCCACCAGACGCCCTGGTTGGTGGCTCGGAGCCAGACCAGACAGAGGGCGGCCGGCCCGATGTAGATAACGCCATAGGCCGCGTCGGCCGGCCGCTCCGCCACGCCGCGCGCGATCAGGGCCGAGGCCATCGCGCCGACGGCCATGACGCACCACGCCAGGACGTAGTGAGCGACGGAGTGACTTCCATAGCCCACGAAGACGGCCGCTAACACAGCGGCGGTGACCGCGGCGGACACCCGCACCGGCGCGCCCGGCGCGCTCATGCCCCCCCATTCGATGGCCATCAGCGCCACCGCAACGGAGATCATCAGGAGATAGGGCAAGGCTTCCTGGCGGCCCTGCAGCGCCGGGATCCAGTGCTGGTGTTGCCCCAGAGTGGCGTAGAGCGCCGTCGGGACCAGAACGAAGCCCGAGGCGATCCTCAGGCCAAGGTTCGACCAGTCGAAGCGCCTAGCCTGCGGCAAGGACATCATCGGCGACGACGGCGCCGTACCGGCGATCACGCGTGTGATACTCGGTGATGGCAGCCTTCAGATGCTCGGCCGAATAGTCGGGCCAAAGGACGTCCTGGAACACGAACTCCGCATAGGCGGCTTCCCAAAGTACGAAATTGGAGAGCCGCTGCTCTCCCGACGGCCGCACGATCAGGTCGGGCGAAGGCAGGTCTGAGGTTGAAAGATACCGGGCGAACCGGGCTTCGGTGAGGTCCTCTGGCTTGGCGCGCCCTGCGGCCACGTCCTCGGCGAAACGTCGCGCGGCGTCGGTGATGTCGGCCTGGCCGCCATAGTTGAAGGCGATGGTCAGGAAGAGGGTCTTGTTGTGCGCAGTGCGCGCCTCGGCCTCACGGCAGATCTTCAAGAGGTCGGGCGAGAGCCCCTCCTCGCGCCCGATCACCCGGACCCGGACGCCTTCGCGCTCAAGCCTGGGCAGGTCGCTGCGGAAATAGCGTTGCGGCAGCGCCATCAACTCGGCCACCTCGGCGACCGGCCGGCTCCAGTTCTCCGTGGAGAAGCCGAAGATGGTCAGCCAGCGGATGTTGAGGTCCGGGGCCGCCTGGACGATCCGCTTCAGCGCCTCGGCTCCGGCCTGGTGGCCAACCGTGCGCGGCAGGCCCCGGCGCTTCGCCCAGCGTCCGTTGCCGTCCATGACGATCGCCACATGCAGCCCAGCCGAATCCGCACCGCCCTTGTCAGGCGCGCCCGCGGCCGAGCTGTTGTCTTGAGCGGACATGGAAGCGGAATAGGTCCTTACGACGATCGGCGGCGCGTCGGCTAAACGTGCATGATCTCTTGTTCTTTGGTTTTCAAGGCTTCGTCCACGCGCCGGATCGCCTCATCGGTCAGCTTCTGGACTTCGGTTTCCATGCGCTTTTCCTCGTCCTGGCTGATGACATGGGCTTTCTCGGCGGCGCGCAGGTCCTCGTTGGCGTCACGGCGAATGTTGCGCACGGCGATCCGCTGCTGTTCGGCGTACTTGCCGGCGACCTTCACCAGGTCTTTCCGACGTTCCTCGGTCAGCGGCGGGATCGGGATGCGCAGGTTCTGTCCGTCGGTCACCGGGTTGAGCCCCAGGCCAGCCGAGCGGATCGCCTTCTCCACCGAGATCACCAGGGCCTTGTCCCAGACGCTGACGCTGATCATGCGGGGTTCCGGCACCGAGATCGCCCCCACCTGATTGATCGGCATGGTCGAGCCGTAGGCTTCGACATTGACCTGATCGAGCAGGCTGGCCGACGCGCGGCCCGTGCGCAGGCTGGCGAATTCCTCCTTGAGCGCGCCGACCGCCTTGTCCATGCGGTCCCGGTATTTGGACAGTTCCGGCTTTTCCACGATGGCCATGATATTTGCTCCCTTCGTCTCGGCTCAAAGTCGGGTCAGGCGATCGTCGTGAAGACGCCCTCGCCCTTCAGCACCTTCAGGAGGTTTCCCCGCTCGCGGATCGAGAAGACCACGATCGGGATGTGATTGTCGCGCATCAGGCTGACGGCCGAGGTGTCCATGACGCGCAAATCCTTCGACAGGACCTCCTTGTAGCTCAGCGTCTCATAGCGCTTTGCGTCCGGGTCCTTCTTCGGGTCGGCTGTGTAGACGCCATCGACGCTGGTGCCCTTCAGCAGCGCATCGCAGCCCATTTCGGCCGCGCGGAGCGCCGCCCCGGAGTCGGTCGTGAAGAACGGCGCGCCGACGCCCGCGGCGAATATGACCACCCGGCCCTTCTCAAGGTGTCGGAGCGCCCGCCTGCGGATGTAGGGCTCGCAGATCGCCTCCATGGGGATCGCGGACTGAACGCGCGTATAGACCCCGACCTTCTCCAGGGTCGCTTGCAGGGCGAGCGCGTTCATGATGGTCGCCAGCATGCCCATGTAGTCGGCGCTGGCGCGTTCCATGCCGGCTTCGGCCAAGGCCGCGCCGCGAAAGATATTGCCACCGCCGACCACCACGCAGATCTGAATTCCGGCCCTGGCGACCTCGGCGATCTCCTCGGACACGGCCTGGAGGGTCTTGGGATCGATGCCGAAGCTGTCGCCGCCGACGCCCGCCTCGCCCGAGAGCTTGAGCAGGATGCGTTTGTAGCGGGGCTGGCCGTCGGGCATGGGGAATCCCTATCTCAAAGCGAACATAAACCAAGGGCGCGGCGCGTCGATACGCGCCGCGCCCCCAGCAGACTCAATCGGGCAGGCTCGATCAGATGGCCAGCCTAGCTCTGGCCGGCCATCGAGGCGACTTCGGCGGCGAAGCCGAGGCTTTCGCCCTTCTCGACGCCCTCGCCAAGGAAGAAGCGGGCAAAGGCCTTGAGGGTCACGGGCGAACCCACCTCCTTGGCGGTGTTGGCGATCAGCTGCTCGACGGTCAGATCCGGGTCCATGACGAAGGGCTGCTTCAGGAGCACGACCTCTTCCTGCCACTTGCGGATACGGCCTTCGATCATCTTCTCGACCACGCCGATCGGCTTGCCGGACTCCAGCGCCTGTTCGGTCAGGAACTTCTTTTCCTTCTCGACGGCGGCGGGGTCCAGGTCGTCGGTCGACAGCGCGAGCGGCGGCATCGGCGTGCCGGCCACGTGCATGGCGATCTTGCGGCCGACTTCCTTCAGCGCGGACTGATCGCCGGCGCTTTCCAGGGCCACGATCACGCCCAGGCGACCAACGCCCTCGCCCTGCGCATTGTGCAGGTAGAGGGCGACGACGCCCTGGCCGACCGAGAGACGGGCCGAGCGGCGCAGACGCATGTTCTCGCCGATGGTGGCGATCATGTTGGTGACCAGCTCGGACACGGTCTCGCCCTTGGCGGTCTTGGCCGCGGAGATGGCGTCGACGCCTTCCACGGCCAAGGCCACGCCGGCGATTTCCCGGGCCGCGGCCTGAAAGATGTCGTTCTTCGAGACGAAGTCGGTCTCGGCGTTCAACTCGATGAGCACGCCGGTCTTGCCGTCGTCGCTCAGCTTACCGGCCACCAGGCCTTCGGCCGCGGCGCGACCCGACTTCTTCTCGGCCTTCGACAGGCCCTTCTTGCGCAGCAGCTCCATGGCCGCTTCGATGTCGCCGGCCGTTTCCTGCAAGGCGTTCTTGCAGTCCATCATGCCAACGCCGGACTTTTCGCGCAGGTCCTTGACCAGCGCAGCGGTGATCTCCGCCATGGTCAGCTCCTTAAAGCTATAGAGGTCGGACGGAGCCCTCGCGGACTCCGCCCCTCAAAGGGATATTCGGTCAGTGAGACGCTTTTCAGCGGTTCAGCTGGTCTGTTCTTCGCTCGGCTGTTCGGCCACGGCTTCCGGCTCTGCCGCCGGCGCTTCCGCGGCGGTGGTATCGGCCTCGGCGACAGGTTCTTCAGCGGCAGCCTCGGCGACCGGCTCGGGAGCCGCTTCGGCCGCCGGTTCAGCGGCCGCCGCCTCGACCACGGCTTCCGGGGCCGCTTCAGCGACCGGTTCCGGCGCGGGCTCGGCGGCCTTTTCGGCCTTGGCCTTCTTCGGCTTCGGCTCGGCGACGGGTTCCGGCGCGAGCTGCTTGGCGAGCGCCGGCTCCAGCGGAGCCTCCGAGGCGCCGAGGTCGACGCCCGACGCCGACTGGCCGGCGGCCAGACCGTCGAGGACCGAATCGGCCATCAGGTCGCAGTAGAGCTGGATCGCGCGGGCCGCGTCATCGTTGCCCGGGATCGGGAAGGTGATGCCGTCCGGATTGCAGTTCGTATCCAGGATCGCGATCACCGGGATATTGAGCTTGCGCGCTTCCTGGATGGCGATGGCTTCCTTGTTCGTGTCGATCACGAACATCAGGTCGGGGATGCCGCCCATGTCCTTGATGCCGCCGAGCGAGAGTTCGAGCTTGTCGTGTTCGCGCTTGAGCTGCAGCAGCTCCTTCTTGGTGCGGCCGGTCTCGGTCTCCAGGACGCCTTCCAGTTCGCGCAGGCGCGCGATGGAGCCCGACACGGTGCGCCAGTTGGTGAGCGTGCCGCCCAGCCAGCGGTGGTTCACGTAGTACTGGGCGCAGCGGCGCGCCGCGGTGGCGATCGGCTCGGAGGCCTGACGCTTGGTGCCGACGAACAGGATCCGGCCGCCGGACGCGGCGACTTCGCGCACCTTCACCAGCGCCTGGTGCAGGAGCGGGATCGACTGCGAGAGATCGATGATGTGGATGTTGGAGCGGCTGCCGAAGATGTAGCGCTCCATCTTCGGATTCCAGCGGTGCGTCTGGTGGCCGAAGTGGGCGCCGGCTTCGAGCAATTGGCGCATAGAGAAATCGGGCAGTGCCATGGGTAGCTAAGTCCTTCTTCCGGTTGAACCGCCGCTGGCAAGCCTCCCGTCGAAATGTTCGAAGGGAGGACCGGAATGGAAGCGGGCGGGATGTCTCCCCGACGCGTCGCCAAACACCAGCGTGTGGATTGGAGCGGCGGACTTAAGGGTTTGAGCCGGAAAAATCAACCGGCTGAAAGGCCGAGCCGCGAGATAGGGGTTGAAGCTTCACCTTGGAGTTGTAAGGTGCCCGCGAACAATAGGGGAACACCAAATGCGATTGGTCTTGATCCTGGCCCTCGGCCTCGGCGCCGCCGGCGCCGCCCATGCGCAAATCCAGCCGCCGAAGAACCCCTACGCCATCAGCCCGCCGACCATTGGTTCGACCACCTCGGGCGGGGCGTTCAAACCCTACGAGGGCTACCGGCCGCCGAAACCCTATCAGCCTTACGACCCTGCCAAGAGCGCTAGTGTCGATGGTGACGGGCCTTTCTCTCCCGCCGGAGAAGCCAGGCGCCAACGCAAGGCCGAGGCCGCTGAGCGGGCCCGGGCGAACGGCGCTTTCTCGCCGGCCGGCGAGGCAAAGCGCGAACGCGAGCAGGCCAAGCGCGATAAGACGATCAACCCGTTCTAGCCGTCGCTAAAGGTCTTCCACGAAGACCACGCCCGGGGCGGTCTTAAGCGCCCCGCGCACCGCCCCGTCCAGGGTGAAGCGGCCGGGCAACTTCATCTCCACCTCGCGGCCATCGCCGACACCCGCCACCAGCACAATCTCGCCGCCGCGCGGATTGATGACGCCCTCCAGCCGTTTCTTCAGCGCATCGATCTCCGCGCTACGCGGCGCCAGGTGGACCCGCAGGCCGGCGACCACGTTCTCGACGGCCTTGGCCACCGGCTCGGCGCTGTCGCCGAAGAAGCGGACCTCGCCGTCCTTGGCGCGCGCCCTGACGGTGATCGCCACCGCTGCGCCGGGCTCCAGCTGGTCGCGGCAGCGCCGCCAGCTTTCCGGCGGGAACAGCACCTCATATTCCCCGGTCGGGTCGGAGAGGGTCACGAAAGCGAACTTCTCGCCGGAGCCCTGGGCCGCGCGCTCCTGCCTGCGGCGCACGACGCCGGCCATGCGCAGGGCCTCGGCGCCGGCCTCGGCCTTGGCGATCGCGTCGGTCAGCAGGTCTGTGCGCCGGCGGCGAAGCGCCTCGACCATGTCATCCAGCGGGTGGCCGGAGAGGTAGAATCCCACCGCCGCCAGCTCCTCATCCAGCCGCTCGACCGGGGTCCAGGGGTCGGACTTGGCGATACGGGGCCTGGCGGCGTCGGCCTGGTCGCCGCCGAACAGGCTGACCTGGGAGGAAGCGCGGTCGGCGGCCACGCTCTGGGCATAGCCCACCAGGGTTTCGGCGGCGCGGAACAGCATGGCGCGGTTGGGGGTGATGGAATCGAAGGCGCCGGCGCGGGCGAGCGTCTCGAATGTGCGCTTGTTGACCTGCTTGGGGTCGACCCGCTCGACGAAATCGAAGATGTCGCGGAAGGGTCCGTGTTCGCGGCGCTCGGCGACCACATGCTCCATGGCTTGCAGGCCCACGTTGCGGATGGCGCCCAGGGCATAGAGCACCTCACCGTCCTCCACCTCGAAATCGGCGCCGGAGAGGTTCACATCGGGGCTTCTGATCTTCACGCCGAAGCGCTTGGCGTCCTGGTAGAAGACCGAGAGCTTGTCGGTGTTGGCCAGATCCAGGCTCATGGAGCCGGCGAAGAACTCCACCGGGGCATTGGCCTTCAGCCAGGCGGTTTGGTAGGCGATCAGCGCATAGGGCGCGGCGTGGCTCTTGTTGAAGCCGTAGCCGGAGAATTTCTCCATCAGGCCGAACAGCAGGTCGGCGAGATCGGCGGTGACGCCGCGCTCGGCGGCGCCGGACAGGAAGCGTTCCCGCTGCTTGTCCATCTCCTCCTTCTTCTTCTTGCCCATGGCCCGGCGCAGGAGGTCGGCTTCGCCGAAGCTGTAGCCGGCCAGGATCTGCGCGATCTGCATCACCTGTTCCTGGTATACGATCACGCCATAGGTGGCGGTAAGCACCGGCTCCAGGAGCGGGTGCAGCACGTCCAGGGGTTTCCGCCCCATCTTGGTGTCGACGTAGGCGGGGATCGAATCCATCGGTCCGGGCCGGTAGAGCGAGATCAGCGCGGTGACCTCCTCCAGGGATTGAGGCCGGAGCTGGCGAAGCGTGTCGCGCATCCCCTGCCCTTCCATCTGGAACACGCCGACGGTCAGGCCTGAGGCCATCACCTCATAGGCGCCGGGATCGTCCAGCGGCAGGGTCTCCAGCGCGAAGCCCGCGCCGCGACGCTCCAGGTGCTTCATGGCGCGGTCGACGACGGTGAGCGTCTTGAGGCCCAGGAAGTCGAACTTCACCAGGCCCGCGCTCTCCACCCACTTCATGTTGAACTGGCTGGCCGGCAGGTCGGAGCGCGGATCGCGGTAAAGCGGCACCAACTGGGTGAGCGGCCGGTCGGAGATGACGATGCCGGCGGCGTGGGTCGAGGCGTTGCGGTAGAGCCCCTCGAGCTGCAGGGCGATATCCAGCAGGCGGGCCACCCCCTCGTCGTCGTCGCGGGCCTGGCGCAGCCGCGGCTCGATCTCGATGGCCTTGGCCAGCGTCACCGGATTTGCGGGGTTGGCCGGCACCATCTTGGCGAGGCGATCCACCTGGCCCAGCGGCAGCTGCAGCACACGGCCCACATCGCGCAGCACGGCGCGGGCCTGCAGAGTGCCGAAGGTGATGATCTGGGCGACGCGGTCGCGGCCGTAGCGCTGCTGGACGTAGGTGATCACCTCGTCGCGCCGCTCCTGGCAGAAGTCGATGTCGAAGTCGGGCATCGAGACCCGCTCCGGATTCAAGAACCGCTCGAAGATCAGGCCGTACTTCAGGGGATCGAGGCCGGTGATCATCAGGGACCAGGCGACCAGCGAACCGGCGCCGGATCCGCGGCCCGGCCCCACCGGCACCCCATGGGCCACCGCCCACTTCATGAAGTCCGAGACGATCAGGAAATAGCCGGCGAAGCCCATCGAGGTGATGACGCCGATCTCGCGCTCCAGCCGGTCTTCGTAGACCTCCAGGGGGTGGGACGGCGGATTGATCTTCAGCCGCGCCTTCAGTCCCTCACGGGCCTGGTAGGCCAGCTCGTCGTCCTCCGAGCGGCCGCCCTCGGTGGGGAAGCGCGGCAGGATCGGATCGCGCTTGGGCACCATGAAGGCGCAACGCCGGGCGATATCGAGGGTGTTGTCACAGGCCTCCGGCAGGTCGGCGAAGAGCGCGCGCATGTCGGAAGGCGACTTGAACCAGTGTTCGGCGGAAACCCGGCGGCGCTCGTCCTGGCCGATAAAGGCGCCGTCGGCGATGCAGAGCAGCGCGTCGTGCGCCAGATGCATGGCCGTCGCCTGGAAATAGACGTCGTTGGTGGCCACCAGCGGAATGTCGGCCTCGTAGGCGAAAGCTACCAGCTCCGGCTCGGCGGCGGCTTCGCCGGCCAGCTCATGCCGCTGCAGCTCGACATAGAACCGGTCGCCGAAGACCCGATGCATCTCGGCCAGCACCGCGCGGCCCTCCTTGGCCCTGGCCCCGGCGACAAGCGGATCGGCCGGCCCGTCGGGGCCGCCGGAGAGCAGGATCAGGCCTTCAGCATGCTCGCAGACCTTGGCCCAGGAGACATTGGGCTCATCGGCCGGATCGACTTCCAGGAAGGCGGCGGAGGACAGTTCACTCAGATTGGCGTAGCCCTGCTCGTTCTGGGCCAGCAGCACGAGGGTCGGCGTCTTGGCCCAGCGCTCGCTCGGGCCCTCGCCGATGCCCGTGACCGGCAAGGCGCAGCCGATGATCGGCTGGACGCCGGCTTCCTTGGTGGCGACGGAGAATTCCAGCGCTCCGAACAGGTTGGCCCGGTCGGTGAGCGCCACAGCCGGCATGCCGGACGCCGCCGCCAGCACGCCGATCTTGTCAGCCTTGATGGCGCCTTCCAGCAGCGAATAGGCGGAGCGGACCCTTAAGTGAACGAAGCCTCCTGTGTCCGCCTCGCTCAAGCTCAACTCCCCCATTCGCATGGCGGTCAGCCCATATGGGACGCCACCGCGCAGACCATCCAGACAAAGCTCGCCACCGACGCAAAGGCCAGTGATTCTCGGGCCAGACGAACCATGTGTCGCAATCCTTCTGTGGGCGCGGCTGTGGATAGCCGGCGTATTGTTCCGTGTTCGTTCTTATTCTCCTTTTGTTCTCATCGTCAAGCCTGTCGTGCATAACTCGTGGGGAGATGTGGTTGGACGCCGCCGGCCCGCCGCCGCGTTCTCAGGATCGCCGCCTCGTGCGATAGTCAACGCCGAGGGACTGACGGACGGGCGTTGAGGACGGTATCGGATGCGTGGGATTGTCTTAGGGTTTTGCATCGCCATTGCGGCGACTGGGGCGGCGAGCGGCGCGGCGCGGGCCGCCCAGGCGGTGAGCGCCGAACTGATCCGCCTGCACGATGACCTCAGGCTGAGCGACAGTCAGGAACAGGCGTGGCGGGACTATACCGCGGCCATCGCGCCGGATCCGCAGACCCAGGCCCGGCATCGCGCGACGCAGGAGCTCTTGCCGCTGGTGCCGACGCCGCGGCGCATCGCGCTGATCGAGGCGACGATGGCCGAGGACGCACGCGAGTTTCAGCGCCAGGGCGCAGCCGTGAAGACCTTCTACGGCAAGCTCACGCCGGAACAGCAGCGGATGTTCGACCAGGACACCCTGCCCACGACCGCCGACACCCGGCCCTGACGCCGCTACTCAGCCGCGCAGGGCGACCAGTTGTAGACCTGCTTGACGCTGTCCCACACCCAGGAGCCGCAGGCCGCGGGCGGCGGCTGCGCGGCCGCGGGTGGCGGTGGAGCGGCCTCGCCACGGGACGGCGGCGTGTAGTAGGGCGGCGGCGGCCCATAGGGCGCGTAGCCATAGGCGTAGTAGGGATAGGGTTCCCAGTACCCATAGTACGGCCCGTCGAAGAACCAGGGATCGAAGGCGGCCAGGCCCAGGCCAAATCCAAAACCTCCGAGGAAGACCGGGAAGCCGTGGAAATGATGATGGGAATGGTTCCCGTCGAAGCCCCTGCCTCCGGCAAACCCGCCATGCTGGAACCCGCGCGAGACCCCGCCGGGCGCGGCGCTGGTCGGACTGGCGCCGCTGGGGGCGCTGTTGGATCTGGCGCTGCCGGAGCCGCTGTGGATCCAGCCGCCGCTGCTGGCGCCACCGCTGCCTGAATTGGACCCGGAGCCATGGCTCCAACCGCCGTGATGCGACTGCGCCACGGCCGGCGCGGCCAGGGCGAGAAGCGAGGCGCCTGCGAGCGCCGCGATGTTCGTTTTCAACAAGACCTCCGTAAGAGGCCGAGGCCATTCGAGGCCAACGGTTAGCGTCCCAAGGTCAAGATAGGCCTTGCCGCGCCCTCGGAAAAGCCCCCGCGATACCAAGGCTTCGCGTTGCGCCAGGGTTACAATGTTACATCTTCGCCTCGGCGCTCAGGTCCCCGGCTTTCCGCGCGCGGAGCCTGGCCACGGCGCCGACCATGCCGAAGCCGGCGAGGAGCATCGCCCATGTCGCCGGCTCGGGGACGCCTCCGGCCGAGGGGCCGAACCGGAAGGTGTCGTAGCCGAGGTTCGCGTCCGGGAAGATGGCGTTGTTGTCCAGGTCGGAGATCAGGAGCCCGCGGATGTTGCCGGTGGACGAGGTGACGCCGAAGAAGTCGGCTCCACCTGGCGCGCCTCCGGGCTGTCCGTTGCCTTGCAGGGCGGCGGACGCGATCGTCTGCCCCTGCGCATCGAACACGAGAATGAAGACGTTGGGGGCGAGGTCGAAGGACTGGAACAGCACATCCAGCCCGAAGGCCGGCATATCAGCGGAAAAGATCAGCTCCAGGTCGTCCACCTGGCCAAGCGCGGGTCCCGGAACCAGTGCGGTCCCTCCCGGCGAAAGGATGTTATGGCCCGAGGTCGCGGAGAGCGTGTTCGTGCTGGCGTCGATGACACCGCTGAACCCACCCGTCGTGAAGGTGGCGGCGGCTGGGACCACCTCCAGCGTGTTGTTCTGCGGGCTGATGAAGTGCACGCCATTGATCGTCGTGTTGGCGATTTCTCCCGACAGATTGTCGAAACTGATGCCGATTCCGGGGTTCCCTGCGGCGGCGTTGAAGGCGGTGAGCCCCGACGCCCCCTCGTAGGTGACAACTGCCGCCTCGGCGGGGGAGGCCATCGCGAGCGCCGCGGCGAGCGTCGCCGGGGCCGCCAGACCCACCGCAAGCGCGACCTCGGGCCGCTCAATCCGTGAAAACGCCATAACGACAAGCCCTTCGCGCAACAACCGCAGGAAAGACCAGCGTTACCCGATCGCGCCGGGATCGCATTGAACGGAAACGACATCTCCCACCGCCTCGCGCTTGCCGACCCGGCGGTCGAGCTGGCGCTCGTGGCGGAGCCAGGCGCCGGGGGTCATGTGCATGAACCAGCGAAACTCGCGCACGAAGTGCGGCTGGTCGGCGTAGGCGTCGCCGATCGCGTCCAGCCAGGCCGAGGGCGGAGCGCGCCGCACCTCCTCGAGCGTACGCGACAGCCGCTCGCGGCGCAGCAATCGCTTCGGCGCCAAGCCGAAGTGGCGGTCGCAGACACGTTCGAGCTGGCGCGGGCTGATCCCGAGCCTGCCCGACCAGTCATCGACGGTGCGGACCTCGGGGTCGCACAGCAGGGCATGAGCCTGGGCGACCCGGTCGTCGGCCGCGGTCACCCGTTGGCGGGCCATGAAGAACTCGTCGAGCAGGTCGAGCGCGCGCGCATCGGACGCTGCGCGCAGCTGCGGCAGGAGGGCGTCGCATTCCGGCCCAAGCGTGGCGGCCATCGGCGTCGCGCGGCCGGCGAACGACGACGCCGGTTCACCGATCAGCCGCGTCCAGCCCAGCGGCGTCATCGTCAGCGCAATGACCCGGCTGGGCGCGCCCTGAGCGATGACAGCGCGCTCATAGGGACCGGAGAGCGCGACCGTCGGAACCGGCGACAGCTCGCCGCCAACCGGCCCTGACCGCCAGGCCCCCTCGACGATCCAGCCGCTGTGCATCCATCCCGGGGGCAGGAGGTCGCGCGCCGGGCGATCGACCTCGAAGATGAAATAGCTCTCGATGGCGTCGCGCAGCGCCGGAGCGGGGCGGAAGAAGGTGACGCGCGCGCCACCGGCTGTCTCGGCGCGGGGCATGGCGCAAGCCATGCGGCGTGGCTGACCTATGGTCAAGCTGCGCGCGCGCCCAGGAGCGGCTACTGACGCTGGGAAGGCGTCAAGTCTTGGTTTGCGCCTCCAGATGCCCGTCCTTCAGCGCGAAGACCCGGTCCATGTGGCGGGCGAGTTCGAGGTTGTGGGTCGCCACGACGGCTGCGACGCCGGTGCGGCGGGCGAGCGCGTAGAGGTTCTCGAACACCGCCGTGGAGGTGTGCGGATCGAGGTTGCCGGTGGGCTCGTCGGCCAGCAGCAGGCGGGGCGAATTGGCGAGCGCCCGGGCGACGGCCACCCGCTGCTGCTCGCCGCCGGACATCTGGGCGGGCTGGTGCTCGACGCGATCCGCCAGGCCCAGCTCGGCCAGGAGCTCCCCGGCCCGCGTCCGGGCGGCGGCGCGGGTTACACCGGCGATCATCAGCGGCAGGGCGACGTTGTCCAGGGCCGAGAACTCCGGCAGCAGGTGGTGGAACTGGTAGACGAAACCGATGGTGGCCAGCCGCACGCGCGTGCGG
>PLEH01000205.1 GCA_003136395.1 Phenylobacterium sp. | reverse complement strand
GGCGAGGACAACCGCAACGTCGCGCGCATGGCCGCCCTGCTGGCGGGCCTGCCGCGCGAGGCCCTGGTCTTGGGATTGGCGGGGATCGCCAACCACGACAACCTGGGCGGGCTGTTCCGCAACGCCGCGGCCTTCGGGGTCGATGCGATCCTGCTCGACGATGGCTGCTGCGACCCGCTCTATCGCAAGGCGATCCGCGTCTCGGTCGGCGCGGCCCTGACCCTGCCCTTCGTCCGGGCCGGCGGGGCCGAAGAAATGGCTGCGCGGCTGGAGGCGGAGGGTTTCGCCGTCCTCGCCCTTTCGCCCCGCGGGGAGACCGATCTCGCCGACCTGAAGCCGGCCGCGCGCACGGCCATTCTGTTCGGCGCGGAAGGGCCGGGCCTGCCCGCCTCCGTGCTGGCGCGAACCCGGGCCGTGAGCATCGAAATGAGCGGCGGTTTCGACTCGCTCAATGTGGCGACGACCAGCGGAATTGTCCTGCACCAGGTGGCCGCCGCGCGGCGCCGAATAACAGCGTCATAGAGCCCTTTCTTAACCCCCCTCCGCGAAAATACTTAGGTCAACGAGAAAACCCATCCCTGGGGGGATGCATGGCCGGCGTAACTGGCGCGAATATGCCGAGTGGACTGGAGCAGTCCGGGCCGGTCTTTGACCGCGCGCGGCGGCTCGCCTGCACGCTGTTCGGCGATGTCGAGGCCTCGGTGGTGCTTGTGGGCGAGGGCGTCGCCTGGCGCAGTCACGATCCGGTCGGCCTGGGCCCCGAAGACTCTCCAGTCGCTCGCACGGCCGTCGCCGAAAACCGTCTGCAGTGGATCGCCGACGTTGGCCAGGATCCCCGGTTCCGCGACCACGCCGCCGTTGATCGCACGCCGGATCGCCGCTTCGTCGTCGTGGCGCCGATCCGCCTGGAGGACGGCTCGATTCCCGGCGTGTTCGCGGTTGGCGGCCCCACGCCTCGGGCCTTCGACGCGGACCTGGCCGAACGGATGCAGGACCTGGCCGACTTCGTGGCCGACGAGTGGAGCCGCATCCGGTCGAAGCTCGCCCGCGAGGCGGCGCGCCGGGAAAGCGACGGCGCCCAGCGGATCGTGGCGCAGATCATCCAGTCCGCCCCGCTCTCCCTCCTGATGACCGATCGGGAGATGCGCGTCGTGTCCGCCAGCCCCCGCTGGTTCGAGAGCCGCCAGCTGGTCGGATTGGAGATCGTCGGCCACTCGCTCTACGAACTCTTTCCCGCCACTCATGAGAAGTGGCGCTCGATCTACGACCAGTGCCTCGTCGGCGCGTCGCGCCGCGCCGACCGCGTGGAGTTTGTGCGGCCCGACGGCTCGGTCATCTGGCTGCAGGTGGAGCTGACGCCCTGGCGCGATGGCGCCGGTGACGTGGGTGGCCTGATCATCAGCTCGCATGACGTGACCGACATGGTCGAGGCCCTCGAGCGCACCGAGCGTTCGGAGGAACGGCTGCGGCTGGCCATGGAGATCGCCGACATCCATGTCTGGGAGATCGACTATCGTCGCAAGGAACTGACCAAGGTCGGCGCCGAAGGCAACTTCTTCACCGAGCCTTCGACCTATGGGCAGCTTGCGCGCGATATCTGGTCGACCATCGACGAGCGGGACCTGCCGCAAGTTCAAGCCGCCTGGAACCGCCACGTGGCGGAAGGGGCGCCCTATCGGCCCGAGTACCGAATCCGCCGCTCCGACGGCAAGGAAGTTTGGGTGCAGGGGGCGACGCGCTACCTGGAGGACGACGACCGCAAGCCACTGCGCATGATTGGCGCGCTGCAGAACATCACCGCCCGCAAGGAATCCGAGCGCGCCCTGGTCCAGGCCAAGGAGGAGGCGGAGTCCGCCACCCGCGCCAAGAGCGCCTTCCTGGCCACCATGAGCCATGAGATCCGCACGCCGCTGAACGGCGTGCTGGGCATGACCCAGGCCATGGCCATGGGCGAGGTCACCGACCAGCAGCGCGAGCGCCTGGAGGTCATCCGCCAGTCCGGCGAGAGCCTGCTGGCCATCCTCAACGACGTGCTGGATCTGTCGAAGATCGAAGCCGGCAAGCTGGAGCTGGAGCAGGCCGAGTTCGACATCGACGAGCTGTCCCGCGACGCCATTGGCGCCTTCGCCGCCACCGCCCAGGCCAAGGGCTTGGCCTTCGAGCTGACCGTCTCGCGCGCGGCGCGCGGCGTCTATCGCGGCGACAGCGTCCGCGTGCGCCAGATCCTCTACAACCTGGTCTCCAATGCGCTGAAGTTCACCGAGACCGGCGGCGTCAGCGTCGCGGTCACGCGGCGAAACAAGCGGCTCTCGATCAGCGTCAGCGACACCGGCATCGGGATCGNNTGGGCCTGGCCATCTGCCGCGACCTCGCCGAACTGATGGGCGGGACCGTCAGGGCCGAGAGCGCGCCGGGCGGGGGCGCTACCTTCACCGTCGAGCTGCCCCTGGCCCGTATCGGCGCGACGCCAGCCAAGCCGGCCGCGCCGCCCGCCGAGCGCTCGGCTCCGGTCGAAGGCCTGGCGATCCGCGTTCTGGCCGCCGAGGACAACGGCATGAACCAGCTGGTCCTGCGGACCCTGCTGGAACAGGTCGGCGTGACCCCGGTGATCGTCGGCAACGGCCGCGAGGCGGTGGCGGCCTGGGCGCGCGAGCCCTGGGACCTGATCCTGATGGACGTCCAGATGCCGGAGATGGACGGGCCCACGGCCACCGGGGTGATCCGCGCCCGCGAGCGCGCCGAGGGGCGTGCGCGCACGCCGATCGTGGCGCTGACCGCCAACGCCATGGCCCACCAGGTCAGCGAATACCTGCAGTCCGGGATGGACGACTTCGTGGCCAAGCCCATCGAGGCAGGCCGTCTCTATGCGGTCATCCAGGACGCGCTGGACAGGGCGCCGGGCGGCCCGGCGGCCGCGTCAGGCAGGTCCGCCGCAGCCTAGCAGGTCGCCCCTCCCGCCGGCGGGTGTGGAAGCACCGCCAGGAGAACGCCCACCGCGTGTTCAGGGCGCGGATCTCGGGGATGTCAGCCGAATTCGTAGCCGCTGATCGCCACGTCCATGGCCACGTCGCGGAAGGCCACGCGTCCGGGTTCGCCTTGCGCGGCGCCGGCGGCCACGAACAGCGGCGCCAGATGCTCCTCCCGCGGATGGGCCTCGCGGGCGTAGGGCCCCTGGTCCCAGTGGCGGATGGCCTCTTCGCGCCGGGCCGGATCGGCGATGGCGTCCCCCAGCCAGCTGTCGAAGGCCTGCGACTTGGCGGTGAACGCCGGACTGAAGCCGCGCATGTTGTGCCAGCTCATGCCGGACCCCACGATCAGCACACCCTCGTCGCGCAGGGGCTTGAGCGCCCGACCGGCGGCCAGGTGGGCCTGCGGATCGAGGTCGGCGCGCAGCGAGAGCTGAACCACCGGGATGTCGGCTTCCGGCGTCGACAGCAGGAGCGGCACGAAGACCCCGTGGTCGTAGCCGCGGGTCGCGTCCTCGACCGTCGGGAAGCCCGCCGCGCCCAGGAGCTCGCGCACGCGGGCCGCGAGCGCCGGCGATCCGGGCGCGTCGAACCGCAGCCGATAGGTCTCCTCCGGGAAGCCGTAGTAATCGAAGATCATCGGCGGCTTTGGCGAGGAGCCCACCGTGAAGACCGGTTCTTCCCAGTGGCCGGAGACCACCAGGATCGCCTTGGGCCGCTCGGGCAGACCCGCCACCAGGCCCTTCAGCCAGGCGGCCGTCCTGTCCCAGGTGTCGGTGGGGCCGCGGGTCCAGTCCATGAAGAAGCAGGGCCCCGCGCCGTGCGGGATGAAGAGAGTGGGCTGAGCCATGGGGCTAGCTCAGGTGCTTCTCGATGCCGTCGGCGAAGGTCTGGCCGAAGGCGATCAGGAACTCCCGCGTGCTCTCGTTGACCAGCTCGCCGGTCTCGTCGAACAGGGCCGCGACATTGCCGATGTAGGTCTCCGGCTGGTTCACCGTGGGCATGTTCAGGAAGACCAGGGACTGGCGCAGCTGGTGATAGGCGCCGAAGCCGCCGATGGCGCCGGGCGAATTGGACACCACCGCGGCCGGCTTGCCGTTCCAGACGCTGGAGCCATAGGGCCGCGAGCCCACGTCGATGGCGTTCTTCAGCACGCCGGGGAGCCCGCGGTTGTACTCGGGGGTCACGAACAGGACCGCGTCGGCGGCCTTCACCCGGTCGCGGAAGGCGGTCCACTCGGCGGTGGGCGTGGCCTCCAGGTCCTGATTGAAGTGCTGCAGCTGGCCGATGTCGACGAAATCGAAGGTCAGGTTCGCCGGCGCGGTCGCGGCGATCGCCTTGGCGAGCTTGCGGGAAAAGGACGCCTTGCGGAGGCTGCCGACGATGACGGCGACGGTGCGGGGGTTGGACATGAGGTGATCCCTTCAAGGGTCTTGGTATTCGGTGGAGGATAGGTGGACCCGCGCCGAACGGTTGATAATCCGGCTCGAAAGCACAATTGTGTTTCCGATCAGGAAGCAATGAGCCGAGCCACGCGATGGACCGCTTCGACGAGATCAACGCCTTCGCCGCCGTCGCGGATGCNNGGCGTCTCCAGCGCCCAGGTCTCCAAGCTGGTGGCGCGGCTGGAGAACCGGCTGGGCGCGCGGCTGCTCAACCGCACCACCCGCGACGTCTCGCTGACCGACACCGGTCGGGCCTATCTGGAGCGGGCCAAGACCGTGCTGGAGGACTTCGAGGCCCTTGAAGGCTCGGTCCGCGACCAGAGCGGACCCAGGGGCCTGCTGAAGATCTCCGC